>JARFUG010000007.1 GCA_029289095.1 Desulfuromonadales bacterium | reverse complement strand
CTTCGGGCAAGGTGTTTCACCCGAAGGTAGCATTGCTTCGGGGGAGTGAGCCGCAAGGGACTTTTTTTTGATATTGTTCTTAAGAATCAGCCACTTCTTTTTCCGGACGGGAGTCGCGACGATGAACTCATACCTGCTTTTCACCCTGGCGAAGCGGCGCTTTGCCGTGCCGCTGGAATCGGTTGAGAGGGTCGTCCATATGGTGGAGATCACACCGTTGCCGGATGCCCGCGATCCCATCCGTGGTGTCGTGAACGTGCAGGGAGAGGCGGTTCCCGTCGTCGATCTTCGCGCTCTGTGTGCGATCGAGGCGGTGGCGCCGGCTCCGGAACATCACCTCATCCTCGTTGCGGCCCCGGGCGGGACGGCCGCCCTCTATGCCGATGCGGCCGGCGAGATCGCCACTCTTTCGAAAGAGAGAACCGTCGCGCTGGACGGGCTGATCCCGGGCAGAGTCCCTGCCGAAGGGATCGCCTCCGCCGCGGGGGAGCTCATCTTCATCGTCGATCCGAAGCGGATTGCGGCCCCTGTCCGCTCCAGTGGTGAGGCTTGCTCATGACGGATTTATCCGAGCATATCCTGCTGCGCCTGGCCGAGGCAGTCGATCGGAACCTGGGTCTTCATTTTCCGCGGGAGCGATGGCCCGATCTGGCGCGGGGGGTGGAGTCGACGTGCAGGGATCTCGGTCTTTCGAAGTGCGATGCATGCACCCGGGAACTGCTGGAGACGCCGATGAAGGGGCAGATCGTTGAGCTTCTCGGACGCCACCTGACGATCGGAGAGACCTATTTTTTCCGCGAGCAGCAGGTCTTCCGGGCGCTGGAGGCGGATCTTCTTCCTTCGCTTCTGGAGCGGCGCCGGCGCGAGGGGAAGATCATCCGGCTCTGGAGCGCCGCCTGCGCCACGGGCGAGGAACCGTACTCTCTGGCGATCATGCTGCGCCGCCTCCTGCCGGACGTTTCGCAGTGGAATGTCTCGATTCTCGCGACGGACATCAATGCCGAGTCGCTGCGCAGAGCCGAGGAGGGGATCTACCGCGAGTGGTCGTTTCGAGGAGTGGGGAAGGATCTGCAGAAAACCTGGTTCACGCGCCTCTCCGACGGGCGCTACCGGATTTGCCCCGAGGTTCGCGAGATGGTGACCTTCGCCTCACACAACCTGATCGACGATCCCTATCCCTCGCTCACCAATCAGACCAACGCCATGGATGTGATCTTCTGCAGAAACGTTCTCATGTACTTCTCCGAGAAGATGCGCCAAAGGGTGATGGGGCATCTGGAGCGCTCGCTGCTGCTCGGGGGGCTGCTGGCGGTGGGCGGGGCGGAATCGACGATCTCTTTGCCGGCGGGACTCGTCAACCTCCGACTGCCGGATGCCACCCTGTTTCGCAAGGAGGGGATCCCCGGAGGGGGTTACAGCTCGGAGAAACTCCGCAAAGCTCCCCTTGCCCTCAGAAAACTCGCCTCGCCTCGCAAGGAGTCTGGCGTGCCGCGGGCCGCGCAGATCCTTCCCCTGATGAGGCAGGCATACGAGCGCGGCGATTACGAGGCGGTCTGCCGATATGCCTCTTCTTTGCCCCACCAGGAGGCGAATCTCCCCGACGCCGCCCTGATCGCGGCCAGAAGCTGCGCCAACCTGGGAAAACTCCAGGAGGCGTTCTCATGGGTCGAGCGGGCGATTGCTCTGAACCGGGTCAATGCCGAAGCGCATTACCTGCGCGCCATGATTCTGGACGAGCAGAACGAGACGGCGCAGGCCCTGGATTCCCTGCGCACCACCATCTATCTCAACCCGAACTTTATTCCGGCTTACGTGGCGAAGGGGAATATCTCCAGACGCGAGGGAGATCGCGCAGGCGCCGATCGCAATTTCCGCAATGCCCTCACCCTGCTCGAGCCCCTGGATGACGATGTCCCGGTGCCCCACTCGGAGGAGATGCGCGCCGGACGCCTGCGCGAGGCGATCCTGGCGGCCATGGGAGGCCCCGATGGAACCTAGGGACGAGATCGCCCTGGAGCGGCTGCGGGAAAAGCTGGCGATGATACGCTTCCGCAGGGACGGGGAAAAGCCGGAGAGGGGCGGCGAGGTGCTGCGGGAGCGGGCCCGGAAGCTGGCCGAGGAGCCGAGCCCTGCGCAGGAGGGGGACGTCCTGGAGGTGGTGGAGTTCAGGATCGGATCGGAGCGTCTGGCCTTTGAGGCCGCCTGGGTGCAGGAGGTCTTCACCCCCCGCGCCATCGTGAAGGTCCCCTGCACTCCCCCCTTCGTCGCCGGGGTCGTCAACCTGAGAGGCTCGATCCTCTCGGTTGTCGACCTGAGCCTCGTCCTCGATATTCCTGCAGCGGCCCAGGAAGCCAAAGCGGCCCTTCTTCTGTCTGACGGGAAGATGGCGTTCGGCGTTCTGGCCGCCGAAGTCGAGTCCGCCAGAACGGTTTTCCACCACGAGATCCAGTCGCCTCTGACCACTGTTGCGGAAAAAACGACGCGTTTTCAGCGGGGGATCCTGCCGGGAGCGGTCTGCCTTCTGGACGCCCGTCTTCTACTGTCATCGCCGCAGATGAGGGTAGAGCGCAAGGAGAACGCCGACTGAGAGAGGAAGAATAAACGATGCCTCGATTCATCGACATGCCGACCCGAAAAAAGCTTTTGCTGAACTTTCTTCTGCAGGCGACGCTCCTGGGGCTTCTGATCGTCATCGCTTCCTGGATCCTTCTTTCCTTCGTTGAGCGCCAGGATCACCTCTATCATCGCGATGTCCGCGCGCTGATCAATCTCTACAACCTGGAAGCCCTTTTTCACCAGAACCGCGCGAGGGTGCTCACCATGACTTTTACCGGTGAGGAGATCGAAGAGGGCATCGTACGGATGCAGGACGTCATGGACTCTGCCATCCGGATCCAGGCCGAACTGGAGGCGTACATGGGGGAGGCCCCGGAGATCCAGGAGCCTTTCAGCGAATTTCGCCGGGCATACGCGGAGTTTCTTCGCATTCGGCGTGAGATCCTCTTTCCGGCCCTGCGCGAGGGGCGGATGGATGACGCCTTCAACATCGTCACCGAAGTCCAGGATCCTCTTTACCAGCGCATCCGGTCGCTGCTCGACCAGATGGAAGGGAGCGCCCGACTGAGGGCCGAAGGCTCGATGGCCCAGATGCAGGCGCAGTCCCGAAATGCCGTCCTGATTTTCATCGGCATCGGCGCAGCGGCCGTCGGCGTCGGAATCTATCTCGCCTCGGTCCTCACCCGACTGATCACCGACCCTCTGGGGCGCGTCAGTTCCCAGATCCGGGAGATTTCCGCCGGCAACCTTGTCGTCGACATCCGCAGGGAAGAGCGCGCCGATGAGTTCGGAAAACTCGGCAACGACATCGCTGTGATGGTGGAGAACCTGCGCGAGCTGGTAACGGAGATCCTGGAAGGGACGAACGTTCTGGCCTCATCGGGAAGCCAGATCCTGGCGACCAGCTCCCAGATCGCCTCGGGCGCCTCTGAAACGGCCGCCGCCGTCAGCGAGACGACGGCTACGGTCGAGCAGGTCAAGCAGACGGTTCACCTGGCTTCGGACAAGTCCAACCATGTGGCCGAAGTCTCCCAGAGGGCGGTCCAGGCCTCGGTGACAGGACGTGAGGCGGTGGAGGAGGCTGTGGAGGGGATGCGCCGGATCATGGGGCAGATGGAAGCGGTGACCGACAGCATCGTCCGGCTGAGCGAACTGAGCCAGGCGATCGGCGAGATCATCAACACCGTCAACGATCTGGCCGAACAGTCGAATCTGCTTGCGGTCAACGCCGCCATCGAGGCGGCCAAGGCGGGAGAGCACGGCAAGGGGTTCGCCGTGGTCGCCCAGGAAGTGCGTCATCTTGCCGGGCAGTCGAAGCAGGCGACGGCCCAGGTCCGCTCCATCCTCGGAGACATCCAGAAGGCGACCTCGGCCTCGGTCATGGCGACGGAGCAGGGAGCGCGGGCGGTGGAGACGGGAATGCGGCAATCGTCCCGTGCAGGCGAGGCGATCCGCACTTTGACCGACACCGTCGAGGAGGCGGCGACCGCCTCTTTGCAGATCGCCGCATCGAGCAAGGAACAGCTCATGGGAATGGACCAGATCGCCACCGCGATGCAGAACATAAAAATCGCCACTGGGCAGCACGTCTCGGGAACGAAGCAGACTGAAAACGCCGCCGTGGAGCTTCACAGGCTGGGAGAGCGGCTCAAGGAGATCACCAGCCGGTTCAGAGTGTGACATGGACCCTCGCGACGCCGAACTGTTGAGCCGGCTCCTCCCCACCTTTCGCCTCGAAGCCGAGGATCACCTGCGCACCATCGAATCGCTGCTCGGGACACTCGGCAAGGGTGCGTCCCCCGAGGCGCTGCAGGAAGCCTACCGCGAGATGCACAGTCTCAAGGGGGCGGCCCGGGCCGTCGATGCCCGCGAGCTCGAGGCTCTGTGTCAGGAGATGGAAGGGGTCTTCGCGGGGGTGGAGAAGGCACAGGTCGCCCTGGAGCGTGAAACTCTCGATCTGCTCTACCTGGCGGCCGATCTTGCCTCGGACATGGCGCGCGAGGCCGGCAGAGATCTGTCTCCCGAGCTTCGCGCACTGGCGGCCGAGGCGACCCGAAGGCTCGGCGCCGCAGCCAGGGGTCAGCGGATCGGACCTCCCCCCACGCGCCGCCCTCCGGCGCCCGACCCCGTTGCCTCGCCCCGGCCGCACGACACGCTGAGAATCGGAACCGAGAAGATCGAAAAGGTCCTTCTTCAGGCCGAAGAGCTTCTGGGAACCAAACTGAGCGCAAAAGTGCAGAAGGAGGCGGTCGGCGGCCTGCTCGGGAATCTCTCGCAGGTGCGGCGGAGTCTGGCTCTTGCCTCGACGGAGGCCAGATCCCTGCAACGCAGTCTCGAAGGGGCATCCTTGCGCCGCGGGCCGGTGACGGAACGCACCCAGGCGCTGCTGCGTCTCATCAGCCTCCTCGGCCAGAGCGAAGACGCTTCGCGCACTTTGCAGGAATCCGCGCGCCAGCTCCTGGCAGACAGTGAGGAGCATTTCAGGTTTCTGGCCACAAAGGTCGATGCTCTTCTGGGCGCCGTGCGCGAAACGCTCATGCTCCCGGTGGGTTCCCTGCTCGAACCGCTCCCCCGCATGGTGAGGGAACTCGCGCGCGAATCGGGCAAAAGTGCGGAGTTGGAACTCTCCGGAGGAGAGATTCCTGTGGACCGACGCATCCTCGAACAACTCCGCGATCCTCTTTACCACCTCCTTCGCAACGCCATCGATCACGGGGTGGAAGATCCCGATGAGCGGAGCAGCCGGGGAAAGGAGGTCCGCGGCCGCATTCGCCTGGACGTCACCGCACCGTCACCGCGCCGGGTTCTTTTCACGCTGAGCGACGACGGGCGGGGAATCGATACGAGCGCCATCAAGGATGCGGCGCTACGCGAGGGGATCGTTTCCCGCGATCAGGCGGACACCCTTGGCGAATGGGAGATTGCCGAACTCGCCTTTATCGCCGGCCTCTCCACCCGAAAAAGCGTGACGACTGTTTCGGGGCGCGGGCTCGGCCTCTCCATCGTGCGCGAGAAGGTGGAGCGCCTCGGGGGGAAGGTGCGCATTCACTCACGCGCGGGGGAAGGAACGACTTTTCATCTGGAAATCCCTGCAGCCCTTGCCGCCTTTCGCGGCATCCTCACCCGCCTGGGAGAGGCCCGCTACATCTTTCCCGCGGTCGCCGTCGAGCGGGTCGTGCGGGTTGCGTCTCACCAGGTGAAGACTATCGAGAACCGGGAGATGACCGAACTGGAGGGGGTGGCGCTGCCGATCGTCGGACTCGATGTTCCGCTGGAACTCCCCCCCTCGGTGCGCAGCGTCCGGGATCCCCTCCCGGTGGTGGTGACGCACTCGCGACGGGGGCGGATCGCCTTCGCCGTCGACGAGATCCTCTCGGAGCAGGAGTTTCGGGTCAAAGGGCTCGGCCCCCAGTTGGTCAAGGTGGAAAACCTCACCGGATCGGTCATTCTCGGTGACGGAACGATCGCATTTATTCTCGACACCGAGGATCTGGCCCGCCGCGCTTCGGCTCCCTCCCCGGCCCTCGCCTCCACACCCGAACCGGTTGCGAGCATGCCGGTGCGCAAGCGCGTCCTGGTGGCCGAGGACTCGATCACCGCCCGCACTCTGCTGCGCAACATCCTGGAAGGGGCGGGATACGCCGTCACCACGGCGGTCGACGGCATGGACGCCCTTCAGAAACTCGCTTCGGCCGTCTTCGACATCGTCGTGTCGGATGTGGAGATGCCGCGAATGGACGGCTTCGCCCTCACCCGCAAGATCCGCGAAAACTACGCTCGCCTCCCCGTCATCCTGGTGACCGGCCTGGCCGATCCGAAGGACAGGGAAAAGGGAATCGAAGCCGGCGCCGACGCCTATATCGTCAAAAGCCGCTTCGATCAGGGCAATCTCCTCGAAGTCGTCGGGAGGCTTTCGTGAAAAGGGACCTGCCTATCCGTGTTCTGGTCGTTGAGGACTCCGCCTTGGCGCGCGAGCTTCTCGTTCATGTCCTGAAATCGGACCCGGCGATCACGGTGGCGGGAAGCGCACGCAATGGCCGAGAGGCCGTCGAGGCGGTGGAAGCGCTTCGGCCCGACGTGGTGACGATGGATGTCGTCATGCCGGAGATGGACGGGCTGGAGGCGACGCGCCTGATCATGGAGAAGTTTCCCCGACCGATCATCATCGTGAGCGGCACCGTCAACCGCCAGGAGGTTTCAACGGCCTTCAGGGCGCTCGAGGCAGGGGCGGTGGCGGCGCTCCCCCGCCTCGTCGGCCCGGGGAGCCCGGATTTTCAAAGCGCGGCGAAAGAATTTGTGCGCACGGTCAAGGCGATGGCTGAAGTGCGGGTGGTGCGTCGATGGCCCGCATCCAGAAAACCCCTCCCCGTCCCTTCCGAGCCCCCTGTTCTGGTCGCCATCGGGGCATCCACGGGGGGGCCGGAGGCTCTTCATCGAATCCTGAGCGCCCTTCCCGCCGACTTTCCCCTTCCGATTCTCATCGTCCAGCACATGGCCGCCGGCTTTCTGAGCGGATTGTGCGAATGGCTCGACCGGAGTTGCCCTTTACCGGTGAGGATGGCCGAAGATGGCGAGAGACTGCTCGGGGGACGCGTCTATATCGGCCCGGACGAGCGCCATCTGTGTGTCGCACCGAGGCTGCGGGCGCATCTCTCCGATGCCCCAGCGGAAAACGGGATTCGCCCTTCGGTCGATTGTCTCTTCCGCTCGGTGCGGGTTGTGTGCGGCCATCGGGCGATCGCCATCCTTTTGACCGGGATGGGAGCCGACGGGGTCAAGGAGATGAAATTGCTCAGGGACGCCGGCGCGATGACGATCGCCCAGGACGAGGCCTCTTCAGTGATCTACGGGATGCCGGGGGAGGCGGTGCGCACCGGGGCGGCGGGGCAGCAACTCTCACCCTCGCAGATCTCGGATATGCTTGAAAGAGTCGCCGCGTCGGCAAGCGGCAGGAGACGCGAAACCGGGGAGACCCAATGACGACGGAAACCGAGATCCTCATCGTCGAGGACAGCCCGACCCAGCGAAATCGGCTCGTCCACATTCTCGAGGACGGCGGCTTCAGGGTGAAGGCGGCAAGCGACGGCCGCGAAGCCCTGGAAATGCTGGCCGAGCACCGCCCGGCCCTGGTGATAAGCGACGTCATGATGCCCGGAATGGACGGCTACACCCTGTGCCGCAGGATCAAGGATGATCCCGCCCTGGCTTCCATCCCGGTGGTGCTCGTCACCTATCTCTCCGAGCCCCTCGATGTGGTGCGGGGCCTCGAGGCCGGAGCCGACAACTTCGTCATGAAGCCCTACGAACACGATTTTCTCCTCTCGCGCATCCGGCGCACCCTCAAGGCTCCTTCACCCTCGGACGACTGCGTCTCTCCGCTACCGATGGAGATGGCAGGCAGACAGATCACCATTCGCTCGAACCGCCGTCAGATGGCGGAAATTCTCCTTTCGAGCTACGAGACCGCTCTGCAGAGAAACGAGCGGCTCAAACAGGCGCAGGACGAGTTGCGCGTAGCCAACCAGGAGCTTGAAGCCTTCAGCTATTCGGTCTCTCACGATCTGCGCTCGCCCCTTTCGGTCATTGCCGGATTCGCCGAACTGCTGTGGCTCGACTACGCTCCCCTTTACGACGAGATGGGGCGAAAGCACCTCGACATGATCCGTCAGAGCACAGTCAAGATGGAGCGGCTCATCGACGATCTGCTCAAACTCGGCAACGTCACCCGAAGCGACCTGCGCTCCGAGCGCTTCGACTTTTCGGAACTGGTGCGCGGCGTCGCGGATGAACTGCGAAGGCTGGAGCCTGATCGCAAGGTCGATTTCACTGTCGAAGAGGGGATGATGGTCACGGGTGACCGCAACCTGCTGCGGATCGCCATCGAGAATCTGCTGCGAAACGCCTGGAAATTCACATCGAAGAAAGAGTTGGCGCGCATCGAGGTTGGATCTGAAGGAGGAGAGCTTCCCGTCTACTGTGTCCGGGACAACGGCGCCGGGTTCGACATGAGTGAGACCGACAAACTCTTCGCCAGCTTTCAGCGCCTGCACTCCGAAACGGACTTTCCCGGCACCGGGATCGGACTCGTCATCGTCGAGCGCATCATCACCCGGCACGGCGGCAGAATCTGGGGCGAGGGGCGCGTGGGCGAAGGAGCCTCCTTCTGCTTCACGCTGCAACATTGAAGTGGGAGACGGCTACGGTTCGCCTTCCCGGGACTCGGGCGAGTAGAGCGAAGCGAACTTTTCCTTGCGCTCGAGGGCGGCGAGGGTCTCTTTGTCGTTGCGCACCTGTTCGGCGCAATACGTCCACAGATGGTAGCTCTGCAGGGAAAGGATGGTGATCCCGGCCACGAGGACGGCCCAGAAGTTCTCCCCCATGGCGCCGGCCACCGAATAGAAGAAGTAGAATCCGGTCAGGTAGCCGACGTGGTTGAAGCCGACCCCCGCCTCGGCGCCGGTCGCCATGCGGGTGAGGATGAGGATGATGGCGGAGAAGATATAGACGATCAGGGCGGCGCTGATCAGTCCCGTGGGCGGGGGGGCGCCGAGGATGGCCGCCGCCCGCTCGGGTAGATGTGAGAAGGGGTCGGGATAGCGCCAGGCGGCGATGCTCATCGCCATGAAGCCGGCCATGGCCCAGAGCCCCCGGGCGGCGCGCGATTCGAGACGACGGATCTTCTCTATCAGCTCTTCACGGGGAGAGATCCCGTCCCGCCCCTTTTTTTTTCTCGGGATCGCCATGGGGACTCGCTTCCGGCCTACTCGTGTCGAGTGTCACCGCCTTCGGACTCGCTGCCCGCCCCCGAGCCCTGCTGCGGCCCTCTTCGCCTGCGGGCCAACTCCTTGTCCGATTCGACCAGCCGGAAGTGCAGCCGTTTGACGTTGGCGGCGATTTCGGCGATCTCCCCTTCCTTGTGAGGGAACTCACCCACAACAGTATCATTAAGTGCGCGCTCCGTAAAGACGGCCAGGGTCTGAATCGGCAGAATCACGCTCCTGCGCAGCAGGGCCGCAACGCCCCCCAGGGTGAGGAGCAGAACCATCACCGTGAAGACGGCCATGCGGCCGCGCATCTCGGCGAGGTTGCGCTCGAGCGGGGTGAGATCGAGGCCGATGTCGAGGATGCCGAGGATCTGCTGTTCGGGGGGATGGGCGTGGCAGTCCCCGGCGAAACAGACCGGCTGGTTGTAGATGGGGGCGGTGATGGCCAGGACATGGCTGCCGTCTTCGGCGCTGAACTTGCGCGCCTGCTGCATCGCCTCGAGGGTCTCCTTGGGCACGGGCTCCATATGACACCCCAGGCATCCGGAGAAGGTCATGTCGACCTCGTGACCGTTGTCTTCGGGGTGGTGAGAGAAGCGCACGATTCCCGCCTTGTCGAAGATCCTGAGGTGTTTGATCCCCTGCTGCTCGCCGATGTTGACGATAATGTTGCCGAGACTCTCGCGGTCGTCGCGCAGCATGGCGTAATGGGTCGACTTCATGACGGTGTCGGCCAGACTCACCGAATGCTGGATCGTGCTGCGGGTCATGTCCCCCTTGATGACGGCGTACAGGAGGATGCAGCAGACCAGGACGAATCCAGTCACAGTCATGGCCACGGGGACGATCGCCCTTGCCGTCAGGTTCCGTAACATAGCCCAGCTCCTTTTCCGGTTTCCGTGATCAGGCCCTTGTCGCTGCGATCCGCCGGCGGGGCGAACCCGCCGGCGATGGACTGTCTCATTTCATTTCCCGATACATGCTGACCGGCCTCGGCTCCGCTCCCGAGTGGATGTAGACCGGCTCTTCGACCGTTTCTTCGGCGGTCTGCGGCGCCGTCTTCCAGGTGTAGAGGATCGGCAGACGGTAGAGGATGAAGCGGTAGACCACGATGTAGATGGCGAAGATCGTCAGGGTCACGATGACTTCACGCCAGTGAGGGATCTCGTGATAGATCTTGTAATTGTAGGCGATCAGGCTGGTGTTGATCCGGTTCAGCGCGACGCCGAAGATCGTCAGGAATGCGGTGAACCGGGCGAGCCCCGCCTTGTTGTGCCGCAGAGCGTAGCCGAACAGGGCGATGGGGAGCACGACGCCGACAAACATCTCGAGCAGGTACCACTGCCCCCAACCGGTGGCCAGATAACCCCACAGGTTGTAATGGGCGACCCCGATCATCTTGATGGCCAGGTAGGTGATCAGACCCAGGCTCGCGCCCTTGGCCAGCTTCAGGGTGAGCGAATCGAGGTTGTCCATGAAGTTGTCGTCGCAGCGCCAGGCCATTGTCTTCTTTACGATGGTGCTCACCGCAATGACCATGCACAGGCCGGCGGGGATGGCGGAGCAGAAGAAGTAGATCCACTGAAATGAGGCGTAGTACCACAGGGGGTGAAGCTTGCCGTGGGCGTAGGTGAAGAGCGCGCCCAGGGCGCCCTGGTGCAGGGTGGAGAGGATGATCCCCGCCACGGTCAGCCCGACGATGATCTTGCGGATGAACTTCGCCCCCTGCGGCCAGCCGATCCACTCGAAGAAGGAGACCGAGACCTCGGCGATCTGCACCGAGAGGTAGGTGGCGACGTGCCAGGCGACGAGGAAGAGGACGGCGGCCGTTCCGAAGGAGACGACCATCGGGTAGGGCAGACGCCAAGGCTGTCCGAGGTCGACCATCAGGAAGATGACGGCGAAGAAGTAACCGAGCAGGCCGTTGAGCAGAGCCAGGCGCTCGATGGGGTGGAAGTCGTGGCGGCCGAAGATCTCCACCGCCGTGCCGAGCATGAACCCCGAGGCCGACAGCGGCACCATGGTGAAAAGTCCGAAGGCGAGGATCAGGCCCCAGGGATAATCGTTGGAGCTGTGGGTGATCCAGTGCAGTCCGAAGACGAACCGGCCGAGGATCAGAGGGATTCCGATGGCGAAGATCGCCGCCAGGATCCAGTTGAACGGATTTCGTATCGCCTGGGCCAGGTACTGGCGCGGCGTCAGGCCGAGAAGGAGCTTCTCCATGAGGCTCCACTTTTTCTTCGCCTCGTTCTCCTCGGACTTGTACTCGGAATCGACGATTTTGCCGCCATGCATAATGTGCCGTTTCATTTTTCGTCCTCCTCCTGCGCCGAGTGGGCGTGCTCTCCGTGTCCGTGGTCCTGCTTCTTGGACAGCAGATGGAATCCGGTGAAAAGGGCCGGCCAGATGGCCAGGACCATCGGCACCGTCGAGAGAAATCCCTTGACGTTGGAGATGATCGGCTCCTTGCTCAGCGTAGTGTCGAAACCGACCTCCTCGAAGGGGCGATCCGAAAGATAGAGCCAGGCTGTGCCGCCGACCTCGTGCTCACCGTAGATGTGGTCGACATAGCGTCCCGGCCGGGTGCGGATCCGGTCGTTGGCGATCTTGATCAGGTCTCTTCGCCTTCCGAAGGTCATCACCTCCTGGGGGCACGCATCGACGCACGCCGGGGGCTGTCCGTTCTTGAGCCGGGTCTCGTGGCAGAAGACGCATTTTTTGATCTCGGGGTTGAAGGCGCTCGAGTAACTGTAGGCCGGGATCGCGAAGGGGCAGGCGACCATGCAGTTGCGGCAGCCGACGCAGACCTTTGAGTTGTAGGTGACCGCCCCTTCTTTTGTCTTCTTGTAGGCGCTGGTGAAGCAGGAGGTCAGGCATGCCGGCTCGTTGCAGTGGTTGCACTGGATCTTGCGATAGACCGGTTTGGCTCCGTCCTTCTCGTAGCGGTTCACCACGGTATAGGAGTTTTCGTCGGTGCGGCGCTTCTGCCCGTGAAAGCGCTTGTCGTAGATCGACATATCGTCAAAGGGCTCGGCCGGAGCGGCAAGATTCTGCTCCTTGTTGCAGGCCGCCTCGCAGGAGCGGCACCCCACGCACCGGGTCAGATCGACCAGGACCCCCATTCCGTCCGGGTAGCCGTCAAACGAAGAGGCTCCCCAGGCTTCCTTCGTCACGCTCAGCGTTGTCGCCGCGCCTCCGGCCAGACTAGCCGCCAGAAACCTTCTTCGACTGATTCCTTTCATGATCTATCTCCTCGCTCTATTTCGAGTCGCTTGCGCAAACCGCCGGATTCACGCTCGGTGCCGGCGCTCCCCTGCCCAGCCGATCACCGGGGGCCGCCCCGGAAGAAGGCCTCGCCCGCCTTGGTCCTGACGTGACAGTCGTTGCACCCGGTCGGGGCGCCCATTTCTTCGTGGCATCCGAGACAGCTCAGGTGATAGGCCCCCTTCAGCCCCGGCTTGTCGCGATGATAGAGGTGGAGATCTGCCTCTTTCTCCCGGATATCCGTGGCTGAGAAGGGATCGCGTGCGTGGCACTCTTTGCAACTGATGATCGGCACCGTCTCTGCGTTGCTGTGACAGCGGGCGCAGTTTGCATCCTGCACCGGAACGCCCGTGCCGTGATGGTGGCAATCGGCGCAGCTCCCGAAATCGAGGTGCATCAGATGATCGAAGGGGACCGGACCGTAGAGATCACTCAGGGAATCCAGTTCGATGAATTCGGGAAAATCCTGCGCTGCACCTTCCTCGAGAGGGGCGCTCCAGAGGGCGGCCAGAACGATTGCGCCAACCAACCATTTGCGTTTTGTATGCATTGCGATCTCTCCTCCGCTTGTGAGTAAACGTCTGAAGCGCCGCGGCCTCAGTGCTCCTTCTTCTGCTGCGGCGCGTCGATATATTTGAAATACTTCACAAAGACGATGAAGAAAGCGACGATCAGGAGGTATTCCACCCCCTTGATGTACTGGTAGAAGTCGACCAGGGTGTAGACGCTCTTGTATTCACCGACCGAGTTTAAAAACCGCGACATGATGGCATCCATGGAGAAACCTCCCTTAGGTGTGAACGTCGGTTGCTGCACTCAGCCCAGATTCTTCTTCTCGGCCTCGGCGACCGCTTCGATCCTCTTGCCTTTGAAGACCCCCTTGACCATCCCCAAAAGCATCATCATGGCGGGAATCAGTTGAGAGACGACGAACAGGGCGCAGATCCCGAGAAATACGAGGACCAGAATGCCGCTGCTGTAAACCTGGGTCGTGTCGACGGCAAATGCGGGGGCTGCCGCCAGGAGCATGCAGACAGTCATGAGGGGCGTTGCGGGCTTTTTCATGGCGTTCTCCTTTCGAAAATTGAATACCGGAACCTGTGTTCCGCCTAAACCATCGAACTTGACAGGTTGTTGAAGGCGCACTGGACGACCTGTCGGATCTCCTCTCGATCTTCGGGCTCCACCGGCTTGAGAGCGTGGTAGAAAATTCCTTCCTTTCGGACCTTTCGAAGCAGAGACAGAGACAGGTCGCCGGAAACCAGGATGATAGTGAGCTTGCGGTTGCATTTCTTGAGTATGGGGATGAGCTCCGTGGCCGTAATCTCGTCGAACTGGCTGCTCAGGATCACGACCTGAGCTGTTCTCTTGAGAATTCCATAGAGTGCGTTGGCGGCCGAGTTTGTCACGGTTACGTTGTATCCCGCCTCGATGAAAAGGTCGGCCATCTGTTTTCTGGATTCCACATTTTCATCTGCGATGAGAAGTCCCAGCATGACCCTTACCCTCTCTTTAGGGGTTAGCGTCTGACGCTTTCGCCGACCGAACTAATTTTTTTCGCCCGCATTCACCGCGTCGATAGCCTCCTTGCGCGAGAAAAGCCCCCGGATCATGGAGACGAAAAGAGCGATCCCGGGAACGAGTTGAAAGACGAGGATGGTGGCTCCGAAGACGAGAAAGAGGATGGTCAGGGTGCTGAGACCTTCGCCCTGCCCCGCTCCTGCCGCGAAAGCGGTCGAGCTGCTCAGTACAACGACGAGGGCTGCCTTGAGGATGTTTTTCATGATGACCTCCTGCTCTTGAGGGAAATGCCGACGGGTTCCGGCCCGTGTCTTTCCCTTGTGCAGAGGGCGTGCCACTTGCAAACACATTATTCAAGAGCTTGATTTTACGAGCTTATTCCGGCCAGAAGAACTTTCGCTCTCGTCGCGTTGCCCTCTGGAACGTATAAAAAATTTGTGCACCCCCGTCAGAAGCGAAGGCCGGCGGGAATCGCGGAAAAATGTGCATCTGCACGTTTTTTCTATGCTTCCATTCCTCTTTCGACAGTGTATGATTCTGCTATACACCCCCAGGGAAGCGGCTTTTATCCCTTGACTCGCAAAAATTGCTACATTAGACTGCATTAGGCACAATTAAATTGTTTCTAGAGGGATTTTGTTTGCACTGTTTGCACCTATACGAGGAGCCTGCCGGATGGAAAAGCTCAACATTCTGGTTGTTGATGACGATGCCGTGATCCGGCAGGGACTGCGGCGCATCCTCGAGGGGAGGGGATATTCGGTCGAACTGTTCGCCAGCGGCGCGCTGGCTGTTGAAAGAATGACCACGCAGCAGTTCGGCCTGGTCATTACCGACCTGAAGATGCCCGGCATGAGCGGCATCGAAGTTCTGAAACACATCAAAACCACCCAGCCCGAAGTCCCGATCATCATGATCACGGGGTACTCGACGGTCGACACGGCAGTCGAGGCGATGAAGAACGGCGCCGTCGACTACATCGCCAAGCCCTTCACTCCCGAGGAGATCGCCGAGAAGGTTCAGTCGGCGCTGGAGCAGAAGGTCATCCTCCTCGACGACATCTACATCAGAAAAGAGCTGAGGGACTTCAAGGGATTCGACCGCTTCATCGGCGCCAGCCGCGAGATGGAGCGAGTCTACCGGCGCATCCTGCAGGTGGCCCCGACCGACAGCACCGTGCTGATCACCGGCGAAAGCGGAACGGGCAAGGAACTCGTCGCCCAGGCGATCCATCGCAACAGCGCAAGGCGCGATTACCCCTTTGTCGCCGTCGACTGCACCTCACTGGTGGAGAACCTGCTCGAGAGCGAACTCTTCGGCCACGTCAAGGGCTCCTTCACCGGAGCGGTCCAGACCAAGTCCGGCCTGTTCAAGATCGCCGACAACGGCACCCTCTTTCTCGACGAGGTCGCCAACATCAGTCTCACCACCCAGGCCAAGCTGCTGCGAGTGCTTCAGGAGCGCGAGGTGACCCCCATCGGGGGGACGCAACCCGTTCCGATCAACATCCGCCTCGTGGCGGCCACCAACCGCAACCTGCGGGACCTCGTCGCCGAAGGGAAATTTCGGGACGATCTCTTTTTCCGCCTCAACATCATCCCCATAGACCTGCCTCCGCTTCGCGAGAGATCGGGGGACCTGCGCCTGCTCACGGCGCATTTCATCAAGCACTTCGCCGAGGAGCTCGGCAAGGAAATCAAGGGGATCGCCCCCGAAGCTCTCAGGATGCTCGAGAATTACCACTTCCCCGGCAATGTCCGGGAGCTCGAGAACCTCATCGAGAGGGCGGTCGTCCTGACCGAGGAGGAATTCATCCAGCGCGAAGATCTCGAACTGCACCCCCCGGGGGAGGAAAGGGCCTCCCCGCTCGATCACATCCCCCACAGCCATGAAGAGCTCAAACTCAAAAAACGCCAGTTGCGCGTGCGTGCGGTGGAATCGCTGGAGCGGGCCTTCCTGCTGGAGGCGCTCAACCGCAACGACTGGAGCGTCACCCGGGCGGCCAAGGAAGTCGGCATGCTGCGCCCCAACTTTCAGGCTTTGCTGAAAAAACAGGGGATCTCCGGACGCGAAGGCCCGACTTCGTAACCGTACGGAGTGAAGAGCAAGGGGTGAGCGGCCTTCGCATCTCGGCTGCTTGTCTTTGCAGGGTTGCGGGTCGGGGAAATACCAACTGACGTCGACTGAGCAGGTGAGCATGCAACTCCAGGCGAGGGCCGACACTCTTCCGATTACCACGATCTACCTCCTGATCGCAGCCGTCTGGATCTTCTCCACCCTCTTTTTCTTTTCGGAGTGGCTCATCCTGTCGGAAAGCGTTCGCCGGGCAGAATACATCCTGTGCTATGCCGGCCTGATCTTCACCGGCGGCTTCCTGTTTTACCTGATCCGCAATACGGAAAATAACTTCCTCGCCTCTCAGCAGACGCTTCACCGGGTCAATCGCGCACTGAAGGCGCGCAGCGACTGCAGTCAGCTCGTTGTGCGCGCCGAAAGCGAGCAGGCCCTGATGACCGATGTATGCCGCATCATCGTCGAGTCGGGGGGATATCGCCTGGCCTGGGTCGGACTGGCCGAAAACGACGCCCAGAAGACCGTCCGACCTGCGGCTCAATGGGGGGACGAGCACGGATACCTCGAATCGATCCGCGTCTCGTGGGGAGACGACGAACTGGGCCAGGGACCGACCGGCCACGCCATCCGCTCGGCGGAGCCGCACATCGCACGCCATATACTAACCGACAGGAAGTGGGGGCCATGGCGCGAAAAGGCCCTGCGGCTCGGTTACGCATCATCGGCCTCACTCCCGTTGAGCATCGAGGCCCGGGTCATCGGCGCTCTGGTCATCTTCGCCGGCGAGCCCGACGCCTTCGACGGTCGGGAACTCGATCTCCTCAAGGGGCTTGCCGACGATCTCGCCTACGGCATCGCCACGCTGCGGATGCGCCGCGACAAGGAGCGCACGCAAAGGGAGAGGACCCTGCTGGCGACGATCGTCGAGCAGGAAACCGACGGCATCCTCACCTTCAATACCGCAGGGTTCATTCACTACGTCAACCCGGCTTTCGAAACGATCAGCGGGTACGGCCGGGAAGAGCTGATTGGAAGAAACGTGCGCAATGTCGAGAAGGTCGGGACGAACAGATCCTTTTTCCAGATCATGAGCGATGCTGTCCACACCGGACAGAGTCGCTTCGAACGCCTGGCGAACCGCCGGAATGACGGAACCCTGTACGACATCGAGGTAAAAGTCTCGCCGGTGAGCGAACCATCGGGGACGACGGCCTACGCCGCCGTCGTGAGGGATCTCACCTACGAAGTCCAGCTCGAAAGGCAGCTCTGCCAGGCCCAGAAGGTGGAGGCGATCGCGACGCTCGCCGGAGGGATCGCCCACGACTTCAACAACATCCTGGCAGCCATCATCACCAACACCGAAATGGCGATGGATGACGCCCCGGAAGGCTCGGCGCTGCGGGAGCATCTGGCAATCGTTCTGAAGGCGGGGTTCCGGGCCAGGAGTCTCGTGCGCCAGATCCTCACCCTGAGCTACCAGAAGGAAGAGGAGCGTCAGCCGGTACGCATCGATCTGATCGCCAGGGAGTGTCTGAAGCTGCTGCGAGCCTCCCTCCCGACGACGATCGAGATCCCTCTGCACCGGACCAACGGGATCGGCTTCGTCCACGCCGACACCTCGCAGATCCACCAGGTCATCATGAACCTGTGCACCAACGCCGCCGACGCCATGCAGGAGCATGGGGGGCGACTCGAAATCTTCATGGGCAACAGCGATCTGGGGAGCGACAACTCGATGGGGCTCCCCCCCGGGCGCTACGTCTGTCTGAGCGTTGCCGACACGGGGCACGGGATGGACCGAAAGACGATGGAGCGCATCTTCGACCCGTTCTTCACCACCAAGGCGCCGGGGCGAGGAACGGGCCTGGGCCTTTCGGTGGTCCACGCCATCGTCAGAAGCCACGGCGGGGCGATCGACGTCACCAGCGAACCGGGGGTGGGGACGACCTTCCGGGTCTATCTGCCCCGCTGTGATGCGGCAGGCGACGCAGAGCAGGAGTATCCGGCATCGCCTCCGCCACCCGGCGGGAAGGAGCGCATCCTGTTTCTCGACGATGAGGCCGATATCGTCTCGTCCAACCAGCGGATGCTGGAGAACCTCGGTTACGAAGTCGTCGCTGGGACGAGCAGCCTGGAGGCCCTGGAAGTCTTCCGGGCTCAGCCCGATCGCTTCGATCTCGTCATCACCGACCAGACAATGCCCCATCTGACGGGAGAGAGGTTTGCGCTGGAGGTCCTCGCCCTGCGCCCCGACATCCCCGTCATCCTCTGCACCGGTCTGGGCTCCTTTTCCCAGAGCGGCGTCACCGAAAAGATCGCACGCACCATCGGCATCCGCGAGGTCGTCATGAAACCGACGGAAAGGAGCGAGATGGCGCGGATCATCCGTCGCGTTCTGGACGGGGGGGGGAATGAGAAGAGCGGGAAAGAGGACAGATGACCGAAGACGGAGGACAGGGAAAAAAGACCGTAACGGCTGGGACTCGGGAGGGTCGCAATGGCTAAGGTGCTGATCATCGATGACGATGATCTGATGGTCTCGTCGCTCTCCCTCATGGCTTCGCGCCTGGGGCACGAGGTGGCCAGTGCGTCGTGCCTGACCGAGGGGCTCGAGAAGAGCGCCTCGGAGGATTTCGACGTGATCTTTCTCGATGTGCGCATGCCAGACGGCAACGGCCTGCAGGCGCTGCCGCGCCTCGCCCAGGCAGCCTCGAACCCCGAGGTGATCATCATCACCGGCTTCGGCGAGCCGGACGGGGCGGAGTTGGCGATGAAATCGGGCGCCTGGGACTACATCGAGAAGGGTTCCTCGAGCAAGGAGATCACCCTTTCGCTGGAGCGCGCCCTGCAGTACCGCCGCGAGAAGAAGTCCGACCCAAGGCAGAACATCGTTGCGCTCAAGCGCGAGGACATCTGCGGCAACAGCCCCAAGCTCAAGGCCTGCCTGAATCTGCTCGCCCAGGCGGCGGCCAGCGATGCCAGCATTCTGATCACCGGTGAGACGGGGACGGGCAAAGAGCTCTTCGCCCAGGCGATTCACCGCAACAGCCCGCGGGCGGAAAAGAATTTCGTCATCGTCGACTGCGCGGCCCTGCCCGAAACACTGGCCGAAAGCCTCCTCTTCGGCCACGAGAAGGGGTCGTTCACCGGCGCGGAAAAACCGCAGGAAGGTCTCGTTCGGCAGGCGCACGGCGGCACCCTCTTTCTCGATGAAGTCGGCGAACTCCCTCTATCGGTTCAGAAGACGTTCCTGCGGGTTCTGCAGGAGAGGCGCTTCCGTCCGCTGGGGAGCACCCGCGAGGTCGAGAGCGACTTCCGGCTGGTGGCCGCGACCAACCGCGACCTGGACGATATGGTGGCCAGGAATCTGTTTCGCAGCGATCTGCTTTTTCGCCTCCGCTCCTTCACCATCGAGCTCCCCCCCTTGCGCGAGCGCGCCGAGGACATCCGGGAACTGACGAGGATCCATATCGACCGGCTCTGTGAGGGGGACGGCGTGGCGTCCAAAGGATTCTCCCCCGAATTCCTCGACGCCCTGCTCACCTATCACTGGCCCGGCAATGTGCGCGAACTGGCGAACACCCTGGTGCGCGCCTTTTCCGCAGCACGTTTCGAACCGACTCTCTACCCCAAACACCTCCCTCCGTCCTTCCGCGCCGAGATCATGCGCCACTCGGTGCGCCGGAATGCACTTCCGGATGAAGCCGCTTCCGAACAACCCCTGAGGAGACTCCCGAAGCTTCAGGATTATCGCGACAACGTCTATACCCAGGCTGAAAAGCATTACCTGCAGGAATTGATGGCGCTGGCTGAAGAGAACATTCCCGAAGCCTGTCGTCTGTCCGGCCTTTCCCAATCCCGCCTCTATGCGTTGCTGAAAAAGCACCGAATCGAGAGATCGGGCTGATTCCCATCCCACGGGAAAATTCCTCTCCGGCAGGAATTTTCCCGTGGGGCAGGAATAAAATCTCCCCTCCCCTGCTCCAGCCATAGCGCCAACCTGTTGAAAACCAAGCTGTTTTGAAATCGTTCGATTTCTTTCTCCCGTGGGTACGGGCGTTGCTCTTACACAAGAGCAAACGCCGACACCGTGAAAGGAGGAAGGTCATGAAAGAGAAATTCATCAGTTGCTTCATCGTCGCCCTGGTCGCGTACGGAACGATTTTCTTCGGTTCCCTGGCGGGAGTCGGAGGGGAGGGCAATCTGATGCCCGCCATCTTCTTCCTTTTCATCGCCGCCATTATCGCCCTTCAGATCGTCCCTGCGATGATGCTCTTCGGTGCGCTGGTGCGGGAATTCTTCCGCGGGAAAAAAGCGCAGGTGCGCACCGGCAAGGAGAGTTGAGAGGTCCCTGCAAGCCGAAGCGAGGCAGCCATGAAAGAGAAAAGCGTTCTCCTGGCCGACCGGGATACCGCCACCCGCAGGCTCATTGCAAATGTTCTCTCCCGGGCAGGATACGAGGTGAGGACCACCGATTCGGCCGTGGATGTCCTGGGAGACCTCCTGAAGAACAAGCCCCATGTCGTGCTGGTCGGGAGCGATTTCGACGAGAAGGTCGGCGCCGAGGACCTTATCCCCTTGATGAAGAGGTGTGATCGGTCTTTGACCATCATCCTTGTTTCCGATGAAAAACCTCTTCCGATCATGCAGAAGATCCGCCGCGAAGGGATTTTCTATCACTCCCTCAAACCGGTGAACGCCCGCGACGGCGAGGAAATCCGCACCGCTGTCGAATGCGCTTTCAGAAATGTCCTAAACGTGCTGAGCATCCATTAACCGCCATGCGCAAAAGGAGAAAAAAGATGAAAGAGAAGTTGACGGCAGTCATCGCAGCAGTCGCATTCTCGGCCCTGGCTTCCCCAGCCCTGGCCGCCGCCGAGGCGCGCAAGGACAACAGTTCACTGGTCGTTCTGATCTTTCTGGGCTTCTGCGCCCTGATCGTTCTGGCCCAGGTCCTCCCCGCTCTGCGCAGCGCCAGAAAGGCCGCACGCCAGCAACAGGAGAGCCAAGAGCTCGCTCCCGTGGAATCGGTCACCCGCAAGTAGGAAAGAGCCGGCCAACGGCAGGAGGGAGCGCCATCTGCGGCTTTTTCGCCGGCGCCGCGACGATGAGGAGATACAGCCATGAAACGACAGATCTACTGGCTAGGGATGATGCTGCTGCTCTTCGCATTTTTCTTCTTCACCCCCTTCCCGGGAGGAACCGTCATGGACGGTTTCAGCGGACTGACCATCAAGTTCTTCCTGGCGTATTGCGCGATCATCGTTGTGGCGCAGCTCTATGCGGCCCTGGTCGCCCTCTGGCAGTTCCTGAGCGAGTCCGCAACGAGGAAGAAAGAGTCGTGCCGGCAGACCCTGCGCTGATCCACACGCATTAACCTCACCGGAGGAAAACATGGGACGCAAAATCGGATTTCTCTCTCTGGGGCTGGCGGCACTCTGGTTGGCCGCCCCGGTTGAAACGGCGGCGATGGACGACGAGAGCTGCGTGAGCTGTCACGCCGATGCGGGGATGGTGGGAGACGCCTACGTGATCGATCCTTTGCGCTATGACACCACCGCGCATGCGGGGCTGGGGTGCGTGGCCTGCCACGAATCGGTCACCTGGGATCATCCCGACGACGGCCAGCCTCTGTCCAGGGCCGGCTGCCTCGATTGCCATCAGGACATCTACGAAGAATACGCCCAGAGCGGACACGCCCAATATGCCGACTGCGGCGACTGCCACAACCCCCACCTCGTGCGCGGGCCGACGACGATCTCCGGGCACGACATGAACCGCAACTGCGCCGTCTGCCACGAGACCTCCGGCCTTGTACGTTCCCATGGGAGCTGGCTGCCGCAGGCGGCTCTTCACCTGGAGATGCTGCCGTGCATCTCCTGCCATTCGGGCTCGGAGAATATCGTCATCTCCCTGTATCTCACCCGACGCCCGCTCCACCCGGACTCGGGAGCGCCGGCGCGGGGACTCCCCTTTGAACTCGCCGGATATGAAGATCTCAAACTCTTGAGCGAGCAGGAGAAGATCTCTTCTCTGATCGACACCGACGGCGACGGTTTCATCTCCCTGGCCGAGCTCCGGAGCTTCAACCGCAACAGGGACAATCGCAACCTGCGACTCAAGGGGATGCTCACTCCGGAGATCGTCACCCACGACTTCGGCATCCTCGCCAACCGATGGGACTGCACCTTCTGTCACGCCTCCGGCCCCGGAGCGATGCAGACGAGCTTCGTCGCCTTCCCGCGCCAGGACGGCTCCTTTGAACGCCTTGCGGTGGAGAAGGGGGCGGTTCTCGATGTCCTGTACGGGACCCCCGACTTCTACATCGTGGGAGCGACCCGCAGCGCCACCCTCAACTATATCGGGCTGGCGATCCTGGCCGCCGGACTGATCATGCCGGTGGGGCACGGAACGCTGCGATTTCTGACCCGCAAGAACCGACGATAAGGAGCCGAAGCCATGACCACTCACAGCAGCAAACGCGTCTATCTGCAGCCGACCCCGGTGCGCATCTGGCACTGGCTCAACGCCCTGGGCATCGTCACTCTCGGTCTGTCGGGAGCGCAGATCCGGTTCCCGGAATACATCAACCTCTTCGGCAGCTACAAGGCGGCGATCGAGCTGCACAACACGGCGGGGATTCTCGTGGCGCTCTCGTTCACCTTCTGGTTCTTCTACTACACCTGCATCGCACGCAAGATGACGCAGCTCTACGTGCCCAGCAGCGACGACCTGCGCCACGGCCTGCTGCGACAGAGCGTCTACTACTTCTTCAACTACTTCCGGGGCAAGCCGAGCCCGCATCATCCCACCCCGGACAACAAGTTCAACCCGCTGCAGAAGTCGGCTTACCTGGCCATCATGTTCGTCCTCATGCCCCTGGTGAGCCTGAGCGGAATTCTGCTGATGAACATCGCCCCCTTGCGGGAAATCGTCCTGCTCATCGGCGGGCTGAAGATCCTCGTCGGCATCCACTTCCTGCTCTCGTGCGCCATGTTCGCCTTCCTCTTCACGCACCTCTACCTGGCGACCCTGGGCAAGACGCCGCTGGCCTATTTCAAGCCGATGTGGAACGGATGGGAAGAGATCGACGAGCACGAAAGCGAAACGACTCTCGAGAGCGGACATCACGGCTAGGAGGACATCATGAAACGCCAGAGGAATCCAACCGACAGGACCGGCGCCGATCTCCACGCCCTGTGCAGGCGGGGCCTTTGCGATCTCTCTCTTTTCCTGCTGGTCAGCACCATATTTTTCTTCTCCCGCGGGGCCGATCTGCTCGCCCCCTTGGGGGAAAGCGCCCGGATGATCCTGGGGGCGGCTCCCCCGGTCGCCATGACGAGCGTCGCGGTGGGCGCCTATACCTTTTCTGCCGCCGTACTGATCCTGGGGCGCATCGCGGGCGCTCAGAAACCGTCATCGAACTGGCTGCACCTTTTCTTCCGAACCGTCTTCTACCCCTTCTATCTCTTTGCAGGAGCCCTGGAGGGGCATTTCATGGGGGTCTTTTTCGCAGGTCTGGCGCTCTACGCCCTGGAGCAGCTCAATATCTGGTCCTATGCGCAAAAGACCCTGCCGAGAAAGGAAGCGCTGGAGCGCACCTGAGATTCAAGGCTCGAAAAAACAAGGAGAGAGCGGCCCGGGATATTGAAGTCCGGGCCGTTTCGCGTGCAGATGAAACGATCGCCATAACAATCGACTGAGGGTATAATGAAGAAGAACCCCTGCAAGGAGGATCACAATGACGCGTTCAATGTCCCTGATCGTCATCCTGGCTCTCATCCTCGTCGGTTGCGCTCCGCAGATGGGCCCCAAGGAAACCGGGGGAACCCTGATCGGCGCCGGCACAGGAGCCCTGATCGGCTCACAGATCGGAGGCGGACGCGGGACCCTCGTGGCCGTCGCCGTCGGCACTCTGGCCGGAGCGCTCATCGGGCAGGAAGTCGGCAGATCCCTGGATCGCGCCGATCAATTGGCGATGCAGCAAAATGCCCAGCAATCTCTCGAATATTCCCGCACCCACGCAACCACAACCTGGGTGAACCCCGATTCGGGTCGCAGCGGAACCTTCACCCCGACCAGAACGTACCAGACCTCTCAGGGGCAGTACTGCAGGGAATACACGCAGACCGTCAATATCGGCGGGCAGTTGCAGCAGGCCTACGGCACGGCATGCAGGCAGCCCGACGGCTCCTGGATGGTGGTGCAATAAAATAAACGCGTCCCCTGCGATCGGCAGAGGACGCGATGCGGTCGTGTCGTCAATGGTCGTGAACTGCGTCAGGGGCGGAAAGGAGACGGCTTTTTCTCCCCGCCTGTCTGGGTCGGCCCCGAGAGATCGTCGGCGTAATATCTTTTCTGCCAGTAAGGGACCTGCCCATAAAAGTCGTGCACTTCTTCACCCCAGCCGCGATCCGACATGATCGGCCAGTTGCCACGGTCGAAGCCGGGTGCGCGCCGCAGGTCGGCATCGAGAATCAACAGGGCGCCGTCGCTGCGCTTCAGGCTGCTCCAGGGGATGGCGAGGAGCCTGCTCTCCCTGGCATGCTCGCTGGCGGGAACGAGGACCACATAGGCGAGATCGCCGTCCTCCATATCGATCATCAACTCCTCGATGGTGCCGAGATGGACACCTTCGGCGTCCTGCACCGACTCGCCGATCAGCGAGCCCGCCGGCAACACCTGCCTTGATGTATCTGTCATGACGCATCTCCCTTGTGCCGCACGCCCGCGTCAACGTCAATGGATCACCGCAGAGAGATCCTCTCGGCGGCGCCGGCGATGACGATCTCCACCCGGCGATTCATCTGGCGACCGGCCGCGGTCTCATTGGTGGCGACCGGATAGGCTTCTCCGTATCCCCGCGTCTCGATGCGCTGGGGCTCGACCCCCCGCTCGACCAGGGCATCGCGAACGGCCTCGGCGCGCTCTTCCGAGAGCCTGAGGTTGTAGTCGGCCGGCCCCGTGCTGTCGGTGAAGCCCTCGACGAGAATGCGCTGATCAGGATTCTCCACCAGGATTTCGGCGAGTTGATCGAGAGAGCGCTCCGCCCCCGGCTGCAGTTCCGATTCGTCAAATCCGAACAGGACGCCCGGCATCGTCAGCACGATTCCGCGCTCGGTGCGCTCAGGGCGCATCTCTTCCAGCTCGGCGATCTGCGCCTCGAGCTGCTCGGCTCTTTCGGCCCTCTCACGCAGTTGGGCCAATTCTCTTTCTTCTGCGGTCCGCCGCGCCTCTTCGAGCTCTGCCTGGCGGGCCTGGGCCTGCTGACGAGCCACCTCCAGCTCACGCTCACGGGCCTGCAGGAGGACTTGCTGCCGCATGACCTCCGCGTCTTCGACCGCTTGCCGGGCCGACTGCAGTTGTGCCGTTTCCCGTGCGATTTCGACCCTCTGCCTGGCCAGGTACGCCTGGTGTGTCACCTCTTCGTCACGGGCTCTGCCCTGCTCCAGTTCCTCAGCTCTCTGAAGCGCCTCACCCGCCCGTCTCATCTCGAGCGGTGCGTTCTGAATGACCTGTGGGTCGTTGCGTGCGGCCGTGTAGGCCTGCTGGGCTTCTGCAAGCATTTCGTTCTGGGGACGGGCGCAGCCGGCAGCGGCAATGACCGCAAGCAGCACAATGATCCCCATATTCGTTCGCAACAGTGGTTTCATCACTCTGTCTCCTTGTCCAAATTGGGAATCAGCTTCCCGCTTCCAGTTCTCGACGCAAGATGTCTATATTTTCCTGAATTTCCTGGGCAGCCCTCTGGGCCTGGGCCGTGCGGGCTCTCGCAAAGGCCAGTTGGGCGTCGACTTCGGCCTGTTCGGCGAGGATTCTTGCCCTGTCAAATTGCCTGTCCCGCATGGCATCTTGTGCCATCTCAAGTTTCTCCTGGGCTGTGACGAACTCGGCCGGAGCGAACTCCAGCGAATCGGCCCCTTGTGCCTGGGATACTGCGGCCTGGCCTCTGGTCAACTGCTCGGTCGGCGGCTCCACGCGGGCACAGCCGCTCACAGCGACGGCGCCGGCCAGAACCGTGAAAAAGATCGATCGTGCGAAGGGTTTCATACGGAACCTCCCAGAGCTCGTAGCGTTTGGCTTCAGATCGTAACGATTAGAAACTTCCTAGTCTCTAGGATAGAACCGCCTTTCCGCCTGTCAATGTCCTGTATTTTCATGAAGTTGGAATTCTTCGTCTTGTACCTTTTCCCTTCGTTGCGCTACACTGGCGCAAAACAGATCGGGCCTCGACCGCCCCTTGCCCATCAAACTGCAAAGGAGAAATTCATGAGTTCCAAGAGCACCGTCGTCCGGATGGAGACATCCATGGGGGACATCACCCTCGAGCTCGATGCCGAGAAGGCGCCCATCACGGTGGCCAACTTCCTCTCGTATGTGAACGAGGGATTTTACGAAGGGACCGTCTTTCACCGCGTGATCGACAACTTCATGATCCAGGGCGGGGGGATGGAAGCAGACCTGAAGCCGAAGAAGAACAAGGCCCCCATCAAGAACGAGGCTGACAATGGGCTGAAGAACGCGCGCGGAACGATCGCCATGGCGCGCACGCAGGTCGTGGACAGCGCCACTTCCCAGTTCTTCATCAACGTCGCGAACAATGATTTTCTCGATCACAGGGACAAGACGCCGGCGGGTTACGGCTATGCGGTCTTCGGGCGGGTGACTGCAGGGTTGGAGACGGTCGACGCCATCCGCAAAGTCGCTACCGGCAACCAGGGGATGCACCAGGACGTCCCCAAAACTCCGGTAACGATCGAGCGGGTCGTGGTGGAGAACTGAGCAGCCGGGGCCGAGAGGCCCCGGCTTTTTTTATTCTTCCTTCACGGCGACGACGTATTTGAGATAACGCCCTTCGGGGAAGGTGACGGGGAAAGGAAAGTCCTCGGGCTGTCCCGAGATGCGGATCACCCGCAGGGAGCACCGTGCAAGAAGAGCGCCCCGGCGCAGTTCCTTGAGGTAGTCGGAAAGATCAATCTTCTGGTGGTTCGATGAACAGATGAGCATCCCCCCGGCCGGAAGGAGTTCGAGAGATGTCGCCACGAGTTCGGCGGTTCCCTGTCGGGTGGTGAAGCGGCTCGACCCCGTGGTGGAAAAGCTGGGCGGATCCATCAGAACGATGTCGAAGCGCCGCCCCACCCGGCGCAGGTCGTCCAAAACCTCGAAGCAGTCGCCCTGGATGAATTCGTGGCGCTTCGGGTTGAGGCGGTTGAGGCCGAAGTTCTCCTGTGCCCACTCCAGGTACGGCAGTGAGGCATCGACGCTGACGACGCGCGCTGCGCCGGCTGCGGCTGCCGCTACCGAGAAGGCGCCGGTATAGGCGAAGAGATTCAGGAACGATTTTCCCCGGACGCGATCCATCAGATCGCGCCGGTTCCGCCGCTGGTCGAGAAAAAGTCCCGTGTGAAGTCCCTCCTCGAGGCGGACCTGATAGAAAAGGCCGTTCTCTTTGACTTTCATCGTCCCGGGCGCTCCGACCCCCCGGATGAGCCTGCTGTATTTTTTCCCCTCCTTCTCGCTCCCAAGGGCGCGCGTCTGCTGCGGGCGCGGTTTCCAGTAAATCCCCGCCGGTTTCAGCACCTGCTCCAGCGCTTCGGACACGAGCGGCAGGTGCGGCTGCCAGGCGCTCGTATAGAGTTGCACCATCAGATGCTCTTCATAGCGGTCGACGGTCAGTCCCGGCAGCCCGTCCCCTTCGGCATTCACCAGCCGATAGGCGCTCGTCTCCGCCAAGTCCGCGTGGTCTCTGCGCAGGGCGAGCGCCCGCTGGAGTTTTTCGCGCATCCACGAAAGATCGAGGTGCATCTTTCCCGCTGACAGGATCCGCGCTGCGACGCGATCCGATGGATCGAGCAGAGCTGTGCCGATGAGCCGGTCGCTCCCGTCGACCAGTTCGACGACATCCCCAGGCTTCACGGCGCTCCAGCGCTTCGTATATGCATCCGCTATCACCCATGGATGCCCCAGTTCCAGCATGCGGGCCGTTTCGGGCCCTGCCGTCATCCGTCTTTTCTTCATTTCCATTTCCTCGATCGCCCTCGGCCGAGGGTCGCGAAAATACTTCTTTTTGGAAGATGGGCCGTGCTAAACTTCCCGATTCTCTCGACACGAAGGAGGTTCACACGGATGGAACAGCACCCTCCCCGATCCAAGGGCGAGTTGATGATCGAGCGCCTGATGCAGGAACTCGACCCGGAATCGGACAGGTACAGAGTCCTCGCCACGGCCAGACGCTTCAAATCGTCATGGGTGGAACTCGGCGAAAAACTTCTGCTGGTGCAACGCGAGCAGTGTTTCCGGCAGTGGGGATACGAATCGTTCGAGGAGTACTGCGCCAGGGAAATCCGAATCCAGAAACCAACCGCACAGAAACTCACCCTCGCCTATCGTTATCTCGAGCAGGAAGAACCCGAGATCCTGGCGCGGCGCACCGAGATCAAGCCTCTGCCCGATTACCGCAGCGTCGATCTGCTGCGCCAGGCGCGCGAGGAAAAGGACTTCTCTCCCGAGCAATATTCGCAGTTGCGCCAGGCGATCGTGGAAGAGGAGCGCAGCCATCCAACGGTGCTGAAGCGATTCAGGGAGGTGGAGGCCGCCCGGGGAGAGGACGGAGTCGCTGCGCCTTCCCTGAAGGCGGCCATCAGCGCCGCCAGACGCCTCGGAACCGCCCTCGAAACTCTCCCGCACGTCCCGGCCGAATTCATCGATGCCGTCAACCGGCTGGCGCAATGGCTGGACGCCGAAGAGAAAAACGGCGATCACTCTTGAGCTTTTTCCCAAAGGGGACGCAATCCATGTTATCTTCCCGCGATTCTGCCCTCTGACAGGGCGATGTGCAAGAGAATTACAGGCCATAAACGTTCGATATGATATACTGGTTTCGTTTTCTGACCAGGAGAATGCGATGAGCAGGGACTTCAAGGAACGCGTTCGAGAACAGTTTTCGAAAACCGCTGACGGGTACGTGCACAACCAGGGATTCGCGCGGGGGGACGATCTCGCCGAAGCGGTCCGACTGCTCAAACCAACTCCGGAAGACACCCTGTTGGACGTCGCCTGCGGCGGAGGGCACACTGCTCTTTATTTCGCTTCCCTGGTGCGCAGCGTGGTGGCATCGGATCTGACCATGCAGATGCTCAAGCGCGCACAGGAATACATCAGTGAGGAAGGGAAGGTGGAGAACGTCACCTTCCGGGAGGCCGATGCCGAAGATCTCCCTTTCCCTGCGGGCGCCTTCACCCTGCTCACATGCCGCATCGCGCCTCACCACTTTCCGGATGTCCCCCGGGCGATGCGGGAGTTCCACCGCGTCCTGCGCCGCGGTGGAAGGATGGTCGTCATCGACACGCTCCTTCCAGACGATCCCGAAATCGCCGAGTTCTACCAGACCCTCGAGAAGATGCGCGACCCGACGCACCTTCGCGCCTACACCGAGGCCGAATGGATCGCCATGGCCACGGACGCCGGTTTTACCGTCCAGAAAACGAAGACGTTCCCCAAGACACACGATTTTCAGGAGTGGGCCAAAAGAGCGGGTCTCAATCGTGAAGGGGTGCAGCGTCTGAACCGCTTTGTCATGCAGGCCCCGCCCAAGATCCACGACTACTTCCAGATCGAAACCTTCGCCGGAGAGGTGGAGAGCTATACCGATCAGAAACTGCTGCTCTTTGCAACGCGCCCGGAAAAGGAAAAAAAATAGTTTTCGGCAGAGAAACGGTCCTTTTGCGCCGTGGCGGCGTCGATTTCATGATCGCTTGTGCGGCGCACCATGTACGCCTCCGAAAAGCAGCAAACATCACCGACAAAAAAAGAGCGGGGACGCCCCATGGGCGTCCCCGCTCTTTTTTTGTCGGTGAAGAAGGTTGCCTTAGACGGCAACCGACTTCTTGGCTTCTTCGCCCCACTTCTCGAGCATGGCGGTGGTGACGGACTTGGGACGCTCGATGGCGTATCCGAGGCCGCGGTCCCAGGTGATGTTGGCCATGCAGCCGAGGGCGCGGCCCACACCGAACAGAACGGTGTAGAAATCCCACTCGCGCACGCCGTAGTACCACTGGATGACGCCGGACTGGGCATCGACGTTCGGCCAGGGGTTCTTCGCCTTGCCGTGCTCCATGAGAACGCCCGGAGCGGTTTCGAAGATCATCGAAACGAGCTTGAAGAGAGGATCGTCCTTCAGGCCGGGGGTCTTGAGGCAGAACTCACGCTGCGCGGTGTAGCGGGGGTCGGTCTTGCGCAGAACGGCATGGCCGTAGCCGGGAACGACCTGGCCGGAGTTGAGGGTGTCCCAGAGAGCCTTGGTGACGAGCTCCTTGGTCGGCTCCTGACCTTTGCAGTACTTCTCCTGGAACTGAAGGGTCCAGTCGAGAACCTCCTGGTTGGCGAGGCCGTGCAGGGGGCCGGCCAGGCCGTTGAGGCCTGCGGCATAGGCATAGTACGGGTCGGACAGGGCCGAGTGAACCAGGTGGGTGGTGTGGGCCGAGACGTTGCCCGACTCATGGTCGGAGTGAAGGATGAAGTACATCCTTGCGACGTCGTCGTAGGGCTTGGGCTGGCCGATCATGTGGGCGAAGTTGGCGCCCATGTCGAGCTTCGGATCGATGGCGACCTGGAAGTCGCTGCGATACTTGAGATTGTAGATGAAAGCGGCGACGATGGGGATACGGGCGACGATGTCGCTGGCATCTTCGTAGACGGACTCCCAGGCGGTCATCTTGTTGAACTGGCCCGAGCTGTAGAAGGCGGCGAATTTGGAGTCCTTCTGCATGGCCATGAGACCGACGGAGAGCATCACCATCGGATGGCTGTCGCGGGGCAGAGCACGGATGGTGTCCCAGACATAGGAGGGGACGATCTGACGGGTCTTCCACTCGGCGACGACCTGATCGACCTGCTCCTTGGTCGGAACGTCACCGGTGAGGAGGAAGAACCAGAACGACTCGACCGTCGGGTAGTCGGAACCGGGGGCCTTGGGCAGAGCTTCGAAGGTTTCGGGAATCGTCTTGCCCCGGAAGCGGATCCCTTCCTGAGGGTCGAGGTAAGAGATGTCAGTGACCAGGCACTTGATGTCGCGGGCGCCGCCGATGGCCTGAGAAATGGTCACGTCACCGATCTTGACGTCGCCGAACTCCTTGACCAGACGGGTCGTGCGGGGGCGGTGCTCCTGAATCTTCTGGGCCAGAATCTCTTTCAATGTCGCCATAACTCTCTCTCCTTGTGGTGAATGGAATGGATGGACTATCGGAGTGGTCCATCGGCCGAACAACCTCTTGCCGAACTGCAATTTAAAACAGTATTAAAAGCGTTGCGAGGGTTCCGACTCGCGACCAGAGCGGCCACGATCGGAGATAAATGATCGAAAGGATGAATGATTCGGTGACTTCTGCGGCGAAGATTCAAAATTTATTAAATCTCATTTTTTGGGTATATTTCTAACAAGTCAACCGATGGTTGTCAAGTTAATTTTGTATACAGTATTCACGAGACGCTTTCATTTCCTGCCCCTTTATACAACACCCGTCTTTTCCCTTGCTTTCTGCGCTCCCCCCCGCTAAAATGCGTAAAAAATGTGCAGATTTCTTTATGCGTAACGACTCACTCTCCCTGAAAAATCCTGTTGTTCTCGCCCCCATGGCAGGAATATCCGATCTTCCGTATCGACGCCTGATGAAGGGGTTCGGCGCCGGTCTGGTCTTCACCGAGATGGTGAGCGCCAACGGACTGGTCCGTTCAGGCGCAAGGACCCGCGAGCTCCTTCGCTCCCATCCTCAGGAGCGTCCCCTGGGGATACAGCTTTTCGGCGACGATCCCGAAACCCTGGCCGAAGCCGTTCGCATGGTCCGGGAGGACGGCGATCTCATCGATTTGAACATGGGGTGCCCGGTTCACAAGGTCGTGCGTTCCGGAGCCGGCAGCGCCCTTTTGCGCGAGCCTCGCCGCATCGCTTCGGCGCTGCGGGCCATGCGCCGCGCCACCACCCTTCCTCTGACGGTCAAGATCCGGGCAGGCTGGGACAGCGCAAGCATCAATTACCTGGAAGTCGCGCGTATCTGTGCCGGTGAAGGGGTCGACGCGATCACGCTTCACCCCCGGACCCGCGCCCAGGGGTTCGGGGGCCGGGCCGACTGGTCGATGATCGGGCGGCTGAAGACGGAGATCGCGCTCCCCGTCATCGGCAGCGGCGACATCTTCAGTGCCGACGATGCGCTTCGGATGATGGAGCAGACCGGATGCGACGCCGTGATGATCGGCCGGGGCGGTTACGGCAACCCCTGGCTCATCCGCGACATTCTCCTGCGTCTTGACGATCGCCTCCCGCGGCCTCCGAGCGTGCAGGAGAAAAGAGCGGCGGCGCTACGCCACATCGAGCTTTTTCTGGAGTGTTTTCCAGAGCGCAAGGCGGTGCGGGACCTGCGCAAGCATCTCGCATGGTATTCCAAAGGTCTTTGCGGGGCGACGGCGTTTCGATCGCGCATCAACCAGGTCCTTTCGATGGCCGAAATGCGCAGCGCTCTCGAGGAGTTCTTCGAACAGGCGACAGTTTCCGAAGAGAGTCCGGCATGAACCCTGACGGCGCCCCACGGGACTCGCTCTACGCCCAGGTCTTCGAAAATCTCGAAGACGCCGTCGTCGCTCTCGATCGCCAGGGGCGCATCGCCCTTTTCAACCCCTCCGCGCAGGCCTGCTTCGGGATCTCGGAGCGCCAATGTCTCGGCAAGGCGCACGAGGAGCTTTTCGCCGGCCACGAGCAGCTTCTCTATCTCGTCAAAAGCGCCATGGAGAACGGTCGCTCGATATCGGACCATGAAAATATCGTCATTCAGCGCTCGGCCCCGCCTCCATTGCCTGTGAGCGTGACCGTTTCGCCGATCTACACCCACGACGGAAGGCGTGAAGGGGTCGTTTTGATCGTTCGCGACCTTTCCCGGGTGCGGGATCTCGAAGAGGCTGTGCGCCGCACCGACCGGCTCTCCATCCTTGGAACTCTGGCGGCGGGGCTCGCTCATGAAATCAAAAACCCCCTGGGGGGGATCAAGGGGGCGGCGCAGCTTCTCGACAGAGAGGTCGCCGAGCAAAGTCCCCTCAAAGAATACACCGGTGTCATGATCCGAGAGGCCGAGCGGGTCAACGGTATCATCGAAGAGCTCATGGATCTTGCTCGTCCCCGCCCCCCCCGGTTCTCGCAGGTTCATCTTGCCAGAGTTCTGGGCGACATCGTCCTTTTCCAGAAAGAGGCGCACCGCGGCAGGGAGATCGATTTTTTTCTCAATATCGATCCGAGCATCCCTCCCATTCTCGGGGATGAGAACTTGCTTACGCGCCTCTTCCTCAATCTCGTCAAGAACGCTGGGGAGGCCATCGAGCGTAAGGGCAGAGTCGAGATCGCGATGAAGATCTCGTCCGAATACCATTTGACCAACCCGGGGAATCGCCCTGCCCCTCTGGTCGTGATCGAGGTAAAGGATACCGGCAAGGGGATCGCCCCCGAGGATCTCGACAAGCTCTTTACCCCGTTCTACACCACCAAGCCCCGCGGAAGCGGCCTCGGACTGGCGACCTGTCAGAAGATCGTCGACGAGCACCGGGGGTTCCTGAAAATCGAGAGCTCCCCCGGCCAGGGGACGAGCGTTTCGGTCCATCTGCCGTTTCTGCGCTGAGCGAGCTTCAGGAGAGTTGCGCTCCGCGCCGTATCGCCTCTGAGAAAAGGGATTGCAATCATGTCTATTCGGCGCGTACTCGTCGCGGACGACGAGGAGAGTATCCGGTGGGTCCTTTCGAAGACTCTGACGAAAAAGGGCCTGAAGGTCGATCTGGCGGCCAGCGGCAACGAGGCCCTCTCCTTGTTCAGGCAGCACACCTACGATCTGGCCGTTCTCGACATCAAGATGCCGGGGATTTCAGGCCTGGATCTTCTGAGCTCCTTTCTTGAGGATCGCCCCGAAATGCTCGTCGTCATCATGACGGCGGAATCATCGATGAAAAATGCCGTCGAGGCGATGAAGCGCGGCGCCTACGATTACATCACCAAACCTTTCGACCTCGACGCCCTCGATGCCATCATTCTCAAGGCGCAGCGCGCCTGCGAGGTCTCTGACGAGGTGCACCGTCTCAAGGACGAGATGAAGGAAGCCTACCATCTGGACCGCACTATCATCGGCACCAGCCAGCCGATGCAGGACGTCTACAAAGTCCTCGGCAAGGTGGCCCCCTCCGACGTCACCGTCCTCATCACCGGCGAATCGGGTACGGGCAAAGAACTGGTGGCCAAGGCGATTCACGTCAACAGTCCGCGACTCGGCAAACCGTTTCTCGCCCTGAATTGCGCGGCGATCCCCCGCGAACTTCTCGAGAGCGAACTCTTCGGACATGAAAAGGGGGCCTTCACCGGCGCCGCCGAACGCAAGTTCGGCAAGTTCGAGCAGGCCAACGGCGGAACGCTTTTCCTCGACGAGATCGGTGACATGCCCCTCGATCTGCAGGCCAAGCTTCTGCGCGTCCTGCAGGAGAAGGAAATCACCCGCACCGGAGGCAGCGCCTCGATTTCCGTCGATGTGCGCATCGTCGCCGCCACCAACCAGGAGTTGAAGGAGAAGGTGAAACGGAAAGAATTCCGCGAGGACCTCTTTTACCGTCTCAATGTCGTGCCGATTCTCCTGCCTCCCCTGCGGGAGCGCCGCGAAGACATCCCGCAACTCGTCGCCTATTTCATCCAGCGCGCCCACCAGGAAATGGGTGTTCCCGCCCGCGGGTGCACGCCTGAAACAATGACCCTGCTCAAACAGTATCACTGGCCCGGCAACGTTCGCGAACTGGAGAACACGATCCAGCGCGCCGCTCTTCTGTCTCCCGATCAGATGTTGACCCCCGCCGACTTCCCCGACCTCATGAGCGGCTCCGAGCACGAGGAGAATGAAGGTTCCCTCGAGGCGCTCATTGGCAAGAAACTGCGCACCTCCCTGACCCAGATGGATGTCAACGATCTGGACAACCTCTACGAGATGGTTCTTCACCAGATGGAGCGGCCGCTGATCAACATCATCCTGGAGAAGACTCGCGCCAACCAGGTCCGGGCGGCGGAAATTCTCGGAATAAACCGCAATACGTTGCGAAAGAAGATCCAGACGCTGGGGATCGAGGTCAGGAAGGAGTGAGGATGCGCTCCCCATGCTGTACAGGCAAGAGAAAAGCCCGGGAAAAACCCGGGCTTTTCTCTTGCCTGCAATTCAGACATATCCGGCGATGACGCCGGAGGGCCCAGGGATCTCGAGATCCAGGCGGCGCACATCCCTGACGCCGGCGCGCTGCAGCATCGAGGTGATCTGCCCCTGGGAGTAGGATTGTCCCGATTCGGTGACCAGAAGCATGTTCAGCGAGAAAAGAGCGGGGAAAAGGGGAGAAGCCATATCGTCGTCGAGGATGAATTCGTGTACGAGGATGAGGGCTCCGGGCTCTAGCGAAGAGATGGCCGCCTGCACGATACGCTCACATCCTGCGGGTCCTTCGCCGTGCAGGATATGGGAGAGCCAGACCGCGTCGTAGGCGCCCGATATCCTGTCCCTTAGAAAATCTCCTTCGACAAAGGAGATCCGATCATTCAGCCCGAAAGAAGCGATCACCTTTTCCGCAAAGGGTCGCGTCGTCGGCAGATCGAAGACGGTGGCGCGCATCTCGGGATGCTGACGGCAGAAATGGATGGCATAGGTTCCCGGCCCTCCACCAAGGTCGAGAAGACGGCTGCGGCCTTCCAGGTCGATCTGGGGAACGAGCACGGGAGCCAGCTCGCTGGCGATGTTGAACATCCCCATCAGAAAACTCTCGCGCCGCTTCTCATCCTCGACGGCAGGGGAGGTCACGGGACGCCCGGCCTGCACCGCCTCATCCAGATGCGCCCAGGTTTCCATGAGATGGTGGTGATGGCTGATGATGTGCCCGCGATATTCCTGCGAGTCCCTGCACAGAAACCGTGCGGCGCTCTCACCATTGCAGAAGAGATCCCCGCCCTTTTCGAGCAGCCCCATGGCGACCAGAGCGTTGAGAAGCATCTGCGTGGCGCGAAGATCAGCCTTCAGGCGCGAAGCGACTTCGCGGGCGCCGAGTTTCTGTGCGCCCAAGGCGCTGAAGAGATCGAGTTGCACCCCTGCATGCAGTGCGCAGGCCTGCCAGTATCCGCCGGAGAGCTCGAGAAGCTCGCCGGCGCTCCACTTCCTCGTCATCAAATCCCTCCTTTGCGTATGCGCCGCCTCAGACGAGCGGCTCGAACGATCCGCTGTTGAGTTCAGTGATTTGATTGTTCAAGGTCCAGTAATCGTAAAGGTATCCGAGACCGAAGAGCCCGAGAGTCAGCAGGTAGACGATGGCGGTGAACCATTTGCCCATATACATGCGGTGCACGCCGAACAGACCGAGAAAAGTCAGCAGGATCCAGGCCAGATTGTAATCAATGGTTCCGGAACGATAGCGAACCCCCGCCTTGCGTTGCATGGAAGGGATGAGGAAAAGGTCGATCAGCCACCCGATGCCGGCGAGACCGAGCGTGAAGAACCAGATCGTTCCGGTAACCGGCCTTCCGAAATAGAAGCGGTGCGAGCCGGTGAACCCGAAAATCCAGAGGAGGTATCCAATGGTCCTGCTGTGGGTGCTTCCGGGCAGCGTCATAGCAGACTCCCGACGGGACCGCAGGAGACAGTATAACGGCAGGAAAGAGGGATGCAACGCCGGTGAGACGCGTGAAAGGCGAAATCAGAAGTCGTCTTTTCGACGGCTCTGGTTCTCGAAGCGGGTGAACTCTCCGCGAAAGGTCAGATGAACGGCGCCGATTGGCCCGTTGCGCTGTTTGCCGACGATGATTTCGGCATCCTTCTCATGCCCCTTGTCGCAGGAACCGTCGCGTTTCTTGCAAGCATCGCAGTAGACCGATTCGCGGTAGACGAACATGATGACGTCTGCATCCTGCTCGATAGCCCCTGATTCACGAAGATCGGCCATGATGGGTCGCTTGTCGGTGCGGTTTTCTAGCGACCGATTAAGCTGGGAGAGAGCGATGACCGGAACACTGAGCTCTTTGGCCAAGGCCTTCAGAGAGCGGGAGATTTCGGAGATCTCCTGCTGACGGCTCTCGGCGTTGTGGCCGGTCATGAGCTGCAGATAGTCGACGACGATGATCCCCAGGTCCTTTTCGGACTTGAGGCGCCGCGCCTTGGCTCTGACCTCGAGGATGGAGATTCCGGGGGTGTCGTCGATGAAGATCTGAGCCTCGGAAAGGAGTCCAGCGCCGTTGGTGAGCTTGGGCCAGTCGCTCTCGCCCAGATGGCCGGTGCGCAGCCGGCTGGCATCGACCTTGCTCACCGAGCAGAGCATACGCTGAACGAGCTGCTCCTTGCTCATCTCGAGGGAGAAAATCAGGGCAGGGACGGGCTTTTCGGCATGAATCGAGGCGCTCTCGACCAGGTTGAGGGCAAAGGCCGTCTTCCCCATGGACGGGCGGGCCGCGACGATGATGAGGTCGCTCGGCTGAAAGCCGGCCGTCATCAGATCGAGGTCGGTGAACCCGGTCGGGACCCCTGTGACGAGTTCCTTCCGATCATAGAGCTTCTCGATCGTTTTGAAGGTGTCTTTCAGAATTTCCCGGGTGGAGAAATAAGAGGGGCGGCTCTTTGACCCGGCAATCTCGAAAATCGACTTTTCGGCCCAGTCGAGATTCTGTTCGATATCTCCCCCAGAGTAGCCGCGGGTGGCGATCTCGGTGGCGACGCTGATAAGCTGCCGGGAGAGGGCCTTTTCTTTGACGAGCTTGCAGTAATAGACGATGTTTGCGGCAGTGGGGACGTAGTCGACGAGGGTGGCGAGATAGGCGCTCCCCCCGACGGCGTCGATCTCCCCTCGGGCCTGAAGGGCGGCGGTGAGGGTCACCAGGTCGGCGGGTTCGTTCTTCTCGGAGAGATCGATGAGAACGGAGAAGATCTTGCGATGACTTTCGCGATAGAAGTCTTCGGGACGCAGCAGCTCAAGAGCCTTGTTCAACGCCTCATTCTCCAGAAGAATGCCTCCGAGAACGGACATTTCCCCTTCCAGGCTCTGGGGGGGGAGTCGATGGGACGGCGCTTCGGCGTTGAGCATGGGAATCCGGGGGCCCGAAGGACGTAAAACGCCCTTCGGGCTTTCAGGCAAGACCAGGGGTGAATCTGTTATTCGGCGGCGACGACCTGCACCTTGATGGTGGCGCTGACCCCGGCGGGGAGGCGCAGTGGGACCTGATGGTCTCCAAGGGTCTTGATCGGCTCGTCAAGCTGGATCTTCTTGCGATCGATCTCGATGCCGGCTTCGGAGAGCTTTTCGGCAATCTCGCTCGCGGTGACCGAACCGAAGAGCTTTCCTTCCTCACCGGCTCGCTGGGCGAAGACGCACGTAACCTTCTCGATGCGACCCTTGAGCTCCTGGGAGCCCTGAAGCAGCCGCTGGGCCTTGTACTCCATCTGGCGCTTGTGGTGCTCGAATTCTTTGATGTTCTTGGTGTTCGCCTCCACGGCAAGCCCGCGGGGAACGAGGTAGTTGCGGGCGTAGCCGGCCTTGACCTTGATGAGGTCGCCGATGTTTCCAAGCCCTTCGACGTTTTCTTTAAGGATGATCTCCATATTTTCCTCCAATGAAGCGATCTATTTCTCAGTATCTCTTGGTTTCCTGAAGTCGATCCAGAGATCGAATATCCCCACGCCCATTACGAGAATCGGCAGGGGATTGAGAAGGAGCACCAGCATGTAGCCGAGTCTTCGAAAAAAAGGCGTGACCTCCCTCTTCTGAAAGAACCAGGTCACCACGGCCAGCCCCTGAAGAAAATAAATCGGAAGGACGACGGTGAGCAAGTTGAGGGCCAGGACTCTTGTCCCGTCAGAGCCGAGCAGAAAGCCGGCGCCTCCGAGGATAAGGACCCATATCAGCTTCTCCGGGACCTTCCATGACGCAAAGGGCGGATTGACGATTTGATAGCGCCCCTTGGAAAGTTGTGAAAGAAAGAGGACGGTCGCCAGAAGAACGGTCCCCGTGACGATCACCGAGAGGGCCGGCCAGGTCTGAACGAGAAAGACGGCCATGTGATCGATGATGCGCTGAATCTCCTGCAACTGATCGGGCGGAAGCTGGGCTTGGCGATAGATGTTCATCGCCCGATCGACTTCGAGCTGCACGTAGCTTCGCACCATTTCTCCCAGAGAGATGCCTCGGAACGACCCGATGAGACTCAGAGCGAGCCCCCCCGTCACCACAGAGGTGGCAACGCCGATCGCCACGGCGGCGTCCCATCGTCTCCCCATGCATAGCAACAGGGAAAAGACGAAGGAGGCGAGCCCGAACTGCAGCAGGTAAGAAAGCCCCGAGACGAACCCTCCGGTCAGAAGCAGAAAGAGGGTGCTGAATAGAACGGCGCCCGCAGCCGGGGTGAGCCCTCTGCTGAGGGCGATGTAGGCGACCGGAAGCGGAACGAAGATATAGACGAGCACGCCGAGGGGGCCGAGAAAGCCGGCCGCAGAGTGCAGGATAACTGTCAGGATCGTTCCGATAACGGCGTTGCGCAGAATCATGCCGGAGCCCGTTCTCTTGAGCAGCCCCTCCGTTTAGTCCAGCGAGTGGCCGGAGGTAAACGGCAGCAGGGCGATATTGCGGGCCCGCTTGATCGCTTCGGTCACCTTGCGCTGGTGTTCGGCGCAGTTGCCGCTGATGCGGCGGGGAACGATCTTTCCGCGCTCGGAAATGAAGTAGCGCAGGGAACGGACTTCCTTGTAATCGATCTTGATGGTGTTGTCGGCACAGAAACGGCACCCTTTTCTTCTCATGAAGCGGCGGCGAGGTGCGCCGGCGGCAGGTCTGGCGGGTTTTCTTTCAAAGGCCATGATTCGTCTCCCGTATCAAAAAAGGTCTCTGGGGTATTACTCTGCGGTTTCGGATTCTTCGGCGCCGGCCTCGGCGGCTTCCTTGACCGGAGCGGCGGTCTCCAGGCCTTTTTCCAAATGAACGGTCTGGAACTTGATGATGTTCTCGTCGATACGCATGCGACGCTCGAATTCGGCAATGACGTCGGACGCGGCATTGTAGGCGACGAGAACGAAGGTTCCACGAGCCTGCTTCTTGACCGGGTAGGCCAGCTTGCGGCTTCCCCACTCGTCGACCTTGAGAATCTCGGCGTTCTGGTCGGTGAGCACGGTCTTGAACTTTTCCACCAGCGCATTGTAGCTGTCGCCGGCGATGTCCGGATGGACAATGAAGATCGTTTCGTAGGTACGCATGTAGAAACTCCTCACGGGTTTGTAGCCCCGGCCCGAGCCGGAGCAAGGAGAGGATGCCTGGAAGGCATCCGAAAAGAACTCAACCTCTTACCACACTTGTGCTGATATTTCAATCCTTTTTACGTTCAGACATTGAAACGGAAGTGCATGACGTCACCGTCCTGGACGACGTAGTCCTTTCCTTCGAGACGAAGGAGCCCTTTTTCACGGGCGCCGGCCTCACCTGCGGAGGCGACGAAGTCGTCGAAGGAGATCACCTCGGCGCGAATGAATCCGCGTTCGAAGTCCGAGTGGATGACCCCTGCCGCTCCGGGACCGCGGGTCCCCCTGGGGACGGTCCAGGCTCTAACTTCCTTGACGCCGGCGGTGAAGTAGGTAATCAGACCGAGCAGGTCGTAGCCGGCGTTGATCATGCGATCGAGACCCGAGCGGTCGAGCCCCATTTCGCGAAGGAACTCCTCCTTCTCCTCCGCAGGAAGCTCGGCGATTTCCGCCTCGATCTTCCCGCAGATAAGGACCATCTTAGCCCCCTCTGCCGCGGCATGGCCACGCAGACGCTCTACGAAAGGGTGCTTTCCCTCCAGATCGTCTTCAGCCACATTGGCGACGTAGAGGACGGGTTTGGCCGTAATGAGATGAAGCTCCCGCATGATGCGGCGCTCCTCATCGGACAGTTCGGCGCTGCGAGCCGGCCGCATTTCATTGAGGTGAACCTGAAGCTTTTTCAGAACCTCGAGTTCGGCCTGCAGTTTCTTGTCGCCGCTGCGGGCCTGCTTCTCGCTGCGTGAGATGCGCTTTTCAACCGTCTCCAGATCGGAGAGGTTGAGCTCGGTCTGGATCACCTCGACGTCGCGCAGCGGATCGATGGAGCCGTCGACGTGAACGACGTTTTCGTCTTCAAAGCAGCGCACGATGTGTGCAATGGCATCGACCTGGCGGATGTGTCCGAGAAACTGGTTTCCGAGCCCCTCTCCACGGCTTGCCCCCTTGACCAGACCGGCGATGTCGACAAACTCCATGGTGGTCGGCACGACTTTCTGGGGACGGACGATCTGGGCCAACTGGTCGAGACGGGGATCGGGAACGGAGACGACCCCGACATTCGGTTCGATGGTGCAGAACGGATAGTTGGCCGACTCCGCGCCGGCGGAGGTGATGGCGTTGAAAATGGTCGACTTTCCGACATTGGGAAGGCCGACGATTCCACACTTGAATCCCATAGATCTTTTGCTTCCAGGAAAATTCGCTTCCGTCCGCACTTTCCTGAGGATGGAAACGAGATAGCCGGGGCCAATCGCCCCGGCTATCCGGTTGTCGATAAAGGCGGCCGCCCTGCCACGGAGCGGAGCGACCCGCCAAAGCGACGCTTCGGCTACTCGCCGTCAAGGATGTTTCGGTTGTTGAACTCGTTCATCCCTTGGGAAACACCAGCCGAGAGAATCGTCTCCAGCGCGGAACAAGAGAGGTCGAGAAGTTCATCGAGGTGCTTTTTCTCCAGGGGGCCGAAAGGGGCGAGGACCCAACCGGAGACGTCACTCCCCCCGGCAGGAGGGCGTCCGACGCCGATCTTGAGCCTGATGAACTCCCCGGTTCCGAGCACCTCGCGGATGCTGCGGATGCCGTTGTGCCCCCCGTGCCCCCCACCGGTGCGTATGCGCAAAGAGCCGAAGGGAAGCTCGATGTCGTCGTGAACGACGACGAGTTCATGCGGCTCGACCCCGAGAGATCTGCAGGCGGAAGCGACGCTCACGCCGCTGAGGTTCATGAAGGTTTGCGGGAGCAGTAAAGTGGTCTCCACCCCCACGACCCTCCCCACGCCGTAGATCCCCTGGTAACCGTTCTTCTTCAGGGAGACACCGCAGCGTTCGGCAAGACGCGATACCGCCATGAATCCGATATTGTGGCGTGTGGCGGCGTACTTGCTCCCTGGATTGCCGAGACCGGCGATCAGCTTCAAGCGCTCTCTCTTTACTAGGCGGTCTCTTCGCCCTCGGCCGCTTCTTCTTCGCCCTTGCGCCCGGTCACGGTAATGACGGTGAAGTTGACGTCGTGGGGGACCTTGACGCCGGCAGGCAGAACGATGTCGTCGATGTGGATGACGTCGCCGATCTTCAGATGGGTGACATCGACGTCGATCGAAGTGGGGATGGCGTCCGGCAGACAGATCACTTCGAGCTCATGGCGGATGATCTGGAGGTTGCCCCCGTCCTTCTCGCCGGCCGACTTGCCGATGGAATGCACCGGAACGGTGGTGTGGACCGATTCCTTCATATCGACGGTTTGGAAGTCGGCATGAAGGATGTCTCCCCGGATCGGATCGAGCTGCACGTCCTTGAGGATGACCGTTTTACCCGAGAAGGTTCCCTCTCCTCGCAGGGTGATGAGAGTGTTCCATCCGGCTTCGGTCGAAATCGCCTTTTTGAGCGCCTTGGGATCGACGGAGATCGGACAGGGGGCGAACCCTCTGCCGTACACCACGCCGGGGGCGGAGCCCTGGCGACGAAGACTGCGGGAAATCCCTTTGCCGACGCCTTCCCGGGCGCTGACGTTCAATTCTGACTTTGCCATGTATTTCCTCCGTAATGATTTTTTCTGGATCGGTATGGATGCAGTGATGGATCAACAGAAGAGCGAACTGACCGATTCGTCGCCGTGAATCCGGCGAATGGCCTCGGCAAGGAGCTCAGCCACGCTGAGAATGCGCAGTTTGGAGCAATCCTTGAGCTTTCCGTCGGTCGGAATAGAGTTCGTGACGAGCACTTCCTGAAGGCAGCTCTCGTTGATGCGCTCGAGAGCCGGGCCGGAGAGGACCGCATGGGTGGCGCAGGCGTAGATTTCGCTGGCCCCCTCGCTCTGCAGCGCCTTGGCGGCCTGGCAAAGAGTCCCTGCGGTGTCGATCATGTCGTCGACGATGACGCACGGCTTGCCCACGACATCACCGATGATGTGCATGACCTCCGAGACGTTGGGGCCGCTACGGCGCTTGTCGATGATGGCCAGACCGGCATCGAGGCGCTTTGCGAAGGCCCGCGCCCGCTCCGTCCCGCCGGCGTCGGGGGAAACGACCACCACCTTGCCGCGAAAGCGGCTGCTGATGTCCTCAAGAATGACGGGAGCCGCATAGAGATGATCGACGGGGATGTTGAAAAATCCCTGGATCTGCCCGGCGTGCAGATCCATGCTCAGAACGCGGTCGGCGCCGGCCGTGGTGATCAGGTCGGCCACCAGCTTGCTGGTGATGGGGGTGCGGGGCGCCACCTTCCTGTCCTGGCGGGCGTAGCCGAAATAGGGGATCACCGCCGTGATGCGTTCAGCCGAAGCGCGCTTGAGCGCATCGCACATCACCAGCAGCTCCATCAAATTGTTGTTGGTCGGAGCACAGGTCGACTGGATGACGTAGACGTCTCGCCCCCGGACATTCTCGCCGACCTCCACCATGATCTCGCCATCGGAGAAATTTCTGACCTTGGCGCTCCCCAGAGGGACGGCGAGTTGACCGCAGATTTCACGGGCAAGCGGAAGATTGGAGTTGCCGGCAAAGATCTTGAGTTTGTTCATCGGCGGGAGACCCTCACTGCTGGAAAAACTGTAGGCCATGGAAGCCCATGACCTAACCGGAAGGATACTGGGACGATTGTTTTTATGCCGACTCCGGCCACCTCGGATCGTGCCGGAAATACGTTAAAGATGGCTGGGGCGCCAGGATTCGAACCTGGGGATGCCGGAATCAAAATCCGGTGCCTTACCGCTTGGCGACGCCCCATCATGCTTTTTTCGAACGGCCTCAGACAGGGTGGACAGCGAATGATCGCCACCCCGGCTCGCGAGAGCAGGCCTGGGCCGCTCTCAATGCCGAGTCTTCCGAGGCGAAGACTCCAAAGACCGTCGGGCCGCTTCCGGACATCAGCGCGCCCGCGGCGCCGAGAGAGAGAAGGTAGTCCTTGATCTCCCCGACAAGAGGATACCTCGAAAGGGTAACCTGCTCAAGGTCGTTGTGCAACAGAGGAACGAGCTCTTCGAGCGTCCTGGGAAACCGGGGCATTTTAGCCGCGCCCTTTGATGATGTCAACTTCAAATTTTGGTAAACCCAGGCCGTCGAGACGGCCAAACCCGGGTTGACCAGCACATACCAGAGCGGCACATTCACCTCGAACGGTGAGAGCACCTCTCCGATGCCGGTTGCCCACGCCGACTGCTCAAAGATGAAAAAAGGGACGTCCGCACCGAGCCTTACCCCCTCGGCCATCAGTTCCCGGCGCTCAAGGCCCAGACCGAGCATCTCATTGAGGGCCAGCAGAACTGAAGCCGCATCGGACGATCCCCCGCCGAGCCCTGCAGCCACAGGAATCTGCTTGTCGATGACGATATCGACCCCGACCTCGCTCCCTTTTCGCACCAGGAGTGCCCTGGCAGCCCGCGCGGCCACGTTTTCCTCTCCCGCGGAAAGATCGACGCCGGCGCAACGGACGCGAACGCCCGGCTCGTCGCTCAGCTCGAGCTCGAGGCGATCGTAAAGCGAGACGCGCTGCATGATCATGGCAAGATCGTGGTAGCCGTTCTCGCGCCTCGAGAGCACATGAAGACACAGATTGATCTTCGCCGGAGCCAACAGCGTTCGCTTGCACACCACCTTTTCCACCGCGCCTCCTTCAGCACGAAACATGAAAATCCGACAGGGAGGGGTGAAACCGCCTCGAGACGATCGCCTCCCAAAGTGCCCCTCCCGGCGCTGGAGCCCCAGGGGGACCGGCCCTATGTAAGTAAAAGGACGCCCCGCTGTCAAGACAAAGCGGACCTCCCCTCCTTGTGCGATCGTCTTCAGAATTTTAACAGGGTTCTACATTGGCGAAGGGGAATTTCGAGACTTGGCTCCTTTTCGCCACATGCGGCCGATTTCCGCCACCCCTGATTCAGGTGAGGCATCACCAATTCCGACAAGTGCCCGATTTAACTAGGGGGGCCGGGAGGGTTTTTGAAAAAAACAGTATTTTATTTCTGGCACCCTACTTGCGTGTTGCTGCTATACTTTATTAAAATGGCTCTGCAGCCCCTAACCCTCAAAGAGGAGGTACCACCGATGAAGAAAATGTTGTGCATGCTTTCAATGGCCGGTTTTGTTCTGGCCACCCTCCTGACCGGCGCCGCACCGGTCGAAGCCAGAGAGCGTCTCGCCTTCTCCGGAGGCCCCGACGGCGGAACCTTCCAGTTCTTCTCCAACGCCATCTCCACCCGCCTCACCCGGGAACTCCCGAATGTCGACGTCTCCAACATGGCTTCCGCCGGCTCCGTTGAAAACCTGCGCAGGGTGAACTCCGGCGAAGCCGATTTCGGTCTCACCTACTCCGGGGACATATTCCTGGGAATGCACGGCCAACTCACCAACGACACCCGCGAGTATCGGAACGTCCAGGCCCTGGCCTACCTCTTCGGCGCACCCGCCCACCTGGTGGTGCTCGACGGCAGCGGGATCAACAGCGTTCAGGATCTCGCCGGCAAGCGCGTCGCCGTAGGTCCCGCCGGTTCCGGCGCCGCCGCTTCGGCGCAGCGCTACTTCACCTCCGTCGGCCTCTGGGACAAGATTCGCGTCGAGTACATCGGCTACGCCCAGGGCGCCTCGGCCATGGGCGACCGACTGATCGACGCCATGTGGGTCTTCGCCGGCTACCCCAACGCTTCCATCATTCAGGCTGCCGCCAGCAACAGGATCAAGCTCCTTGACCTCGTCGAGGCAGGAAAGGCCTCCGGCTTCTTCGACACCAACCCCTACTACGCCGAAGTGACCATCCCGGCGGGCACCTATAGCGGCGTCGACAAGCCGACCTTCACCTTCCAGGATTCCTGCATCTGGATCACCAACAATCGCGCCAAAGAAGACACCATCTACAACGCCCTGAAGGAAATCTACTCCCCCCAGGGGCTCAACTTCATGGTCAGCGTCACCAGCACCGCCAGGGCCATGACGATTGAAGACGGGCTGTACGGCATCGTCACGCCGGTCCACAAAGGCGCCGCCAAATTCTGGAGCGAAAAGGGGCTGACCCTCACCGACGCCCAGCAAGGGAAATAACACTGTATCTCAATTGAGCCGTTTTCACAAAGCGGGGCCTCGGCCCCGCTTTGATCGTGTCGACCTCAAAGACTTGACGAATTGCGCACGCCGCCGCATGGATAGGGAGCACCCATGTCTGACGAATTGAAAGACCTTCAGGATCTCGGTCAGGAAGAAAAGAAAAAACTGAAGGAGTTGATGGAAAAAGATTCCAAATCGTACCGGACTCCATCCGGGTTTTGGAAGTTTCTCATATCGTTGCTGGGCGCGGGGCTCGTCCTGTTTTATTTCTACGCGGCAGGGATCACATCGGTCGGAACACAGTATCATCTGGGCGTCTACGTTCTCATTACCTATATTCTTGTCTTTCTGCTGTACCCGGTGGGCAACACCTACATGCGGGCGCCCCTCGGATTCACGCTCGGCCTCTTCATCTCGTCGGCGGTGGCGATACGGTTCTTTTTCCCCGACAGCGCGGCCTTCTACGAGCGACTGATGGTTTTCCGCAATGCCTGGTCCAATGACGGTTTCTTCCAGGCCCTCCCTTTCGCGGTAGGATTCTGGCCCATTGTTCTCGGTTCCGCCCTGATTGCCGCCCTGTTGTGGGCCGGAGATACTTTCGTACAGAAGCGATGGAAGAACAATCCCACCGTTTCCGACGTCCTTTTCGCCCTGGCGGCCGGAGGAGCCGTCTATTACTGGATCAGCCAGTTCGAAGCGCTGAACTGGCGGGCCGGGGCCGAAACCGAACTTGACTTTCTTGTCGGCATCGCCGGGTTGATCATCTCCATGGAGGTTTGCCGGCGGGTGCTCGGGTGGTCGATGACGCTGATCGGCGTCGGCATGCTCTGCTTCGCCTACTTCGGCCCCTACCTCCCGGAGATCCTCGCCCATCGCGGCTTCAGCATAGAACGCATCGCCACCGCCCTGTTCATCACCACCAACGGCGTCTTCGGCGTCATGGCCAGCGTTCTTGCGACCTACGTTATCCTCTTCATCTTCTTCGGCGCCTTTCTCCACAAGTCGGGCGCCGGCAGGTTTTTCATCGATCTGCCCCTTGCGCTGGCCGGGCGCTCCACCGGCGGGCCCGCCAAGGTCGCCGTCATGGCCTCGGCCCTGTTCGGGTCCGTTTCCGGCAGCGCCATCGCCAACACCGTCTCCACCGGAGCGTTCACCATTCCACTGATGAAAAGAGCGGGCTTTCGCCCGCATGTGGCCGGCGCCATCGAGCCCGCCGCCTCCATCGGGGGGATGTTTCTTCCTCCGATCATGGGCGCGGGCGGCTTCCTGATGGCCGAATTGACGGGACTTCCCTACTCCTACATCATGATGATCTCCGTCGGCCCGGCGCTCCTGTATTTCTTCGCCGTCTTCTGCATGATCCATTTCGAGGCAAAGAAGCTCAACATTCAGGGGATCGACCATGAAGAGTTCCCCCATTGGCAGGATGTTCTGAAGAGCGGATGGTACTTCGCCCTGCCTCTGGTCATCATCACCGTGCTGATGCTCATGGGCCGCTCGCCTGCCTTCGCCGCCTTCTGGGCGACTCTTTCGTGCATCGTCATCAGTTGGGTCAACAAGGAGACCCGCATGGGACCGAAGGAGATCTGGGAGGCGATCCAGACCGGAGCGCGCAACACCCTCATCATCGGCGCCACTGTCGGGGTCATCGGCATCATCGTCGGAGTCATCTCCCTGACCGGCATGGGGCTGAAGTTCTCCGACCTCATCATCTCGCTGGCCGGCGGAAGCCTGCTGCTCGCCATTGTTCTCATCGCCCTGGCATCTCTCGTCCTGGGGATGGGGGTTCCCGTTACCGCATCGTACCTGATCGTGGCGGTTCTCGCCGTGCCGGCCCTCGGTGAATTCGGCGTAGCCGCTATCGTGGCTCACCAGATCGTCTACTGGCTGAGCCAGGACTCCAACATCACCCCGCCGGTCTGCGTTGCCGCCTACGCCGGCGCCGCCATTGCCGGAGCCGATCCCTGGAAGACGGGGTGGACCTCCTTCAAATTCGCCAAGCTCCTGTATGTCATGCCGCTCCTGTTCGCCTTCACCCCCTCTATCCTCTTCCAGGGGAAGGTCGTCCAGACGACACTGCCTGAGCTCGGCAACGGAGCCCCCTTCGCCACCGTTCAGCGGGTCGATGTCTCCCCCGGACAGGGCTTCGCCCCCGGCGACATTCTGATGGTGGTTCAGGCCGGAGGACAGATCAAGGAAATCAAGGCCTCGAAGGAGGCGACGGTCCTCAATATGGTATCTCCCGGCGCCCTCGTCTACCCCGGCGACACGCTAGTGCGGGCGGAGATCCCGGCAACCTCGTTTCGGATCTTTTCCTCATTCTTCTCAGCGTTTCTCGGAACCATCGCCTTCTCCAGCCTGACTATGGGTTTCTGGATCCGCCGCACCTCCATTGTTGAATGGATCCTCCTGGCGCCGGCGACGATCCTGCTGTACTGGCCGACCTTTCTCACCGACGGGATCGGAGTGGTGATCGTCGCACTGGTGTGGTTCATGCAGAAGATGAAGAACAAGCGCGATCAGGGCAATCCCCTCCCCGCCGACACGATGCCGCCTGCGGTGACCTCCAACGGAGAATCACGATGAAGCCGATCAAGAAGATCCTCTACGGCACCGATCTGACCGAGCGTTCCGAGCCGGCCTTCCGGTATGCCGAAACTCTTGCAAAACTCGCCGATGCTGAATTGCACGTGCTGCACGTCGTCGGCGAGCTTGCCGACCGGCGACGCAGCTACATTCCGGCGGAACATTTCGAGCTTCTGGAGAAGGAAGTAGAAATCCATGCCGTCAAGGAGATGGAGGAATTCTGCAGGAAGAACATCAAAGGGGTCCGCTACACCACGGAGATCGCCGTCGGGATCCCCTTCCAGCAGATCCTTCAATGCGCCAGACAGATCAAGGCGGACCTCATCGTCATCGGCACCCACAGTCAGATGGCGCTGGAACATGTGCTGGTGGGAAGTACGGCCGAGCGCGTCGTACGACGCTCGGAAATTCCGGTGCTGACGGTGCGCGCATCCTGAAGATGCATCGCCGAAGTGCAAGGCAAAGGGGCGGATGGATAACCACCGCCCCTTTGCCTTGCCCGCATGCCTGTCTGATTGCTCGTCAGTTCGGCGGTCGCACTCCACGGTTGTCTTCGTACCGGCCGAAGTTATAGAACTCGTCGAGATTGCTGAACTCGGCCCACGCCAGATACTCGTTGGGCGCGTTGACGAATTCGTACAGGGTCTCCAGCTCATGGAGCTCTTTCTCCTCCTGCGCCGCGACGCTCAGGAGAAGATCGCGCGCCCTCGGATCGGATTCCCGGCGCGCGGCCTTCGTATAGAAGTCACGCATTGCCTTTTCCATCCCCATGAGGAAACGGTAAGCCTGCAGACCATCATCGATCTTCAGCGCCCGCTCCCTGTCGAAATTTCGGTCCAGGGGACTCCTCACGCTTTCAAGGGCAAGGGAATCGACATCCGAGATCGTGGAGGCCATTTCGCGCAAGTTCCGGACGATTCCTTCCTCGTCTTCGGCCATGCGGGCATAAATCGTTCTCACCCCCTTCTGCTCGGCATTCTGCGCCAACTCTTTGTAGAGATCCCGCTCCCGCATTTCCATTTCTATGGCAAAATCGATGACTTTCATCTCGGTTCCTCCTTTCGGACAAATGACGACCGACCTTGTCTTCAATTAAAGGATACGTAGATGCGCACCTTTGTCAAGGCGCTCTTCAGCCATCTTCCCTGTTGTTTTTTCCTTCTTTTTCCTGGCCGAAGCTGCGGGCGGCCTCGGCCATTTCCCTGAGGCGGTGATCGATGCGGTGATTGACCGTCCCCTCGGGCCAACTGCCGTCTTCTGACTGGCGACCGGCAGGAACTCCGGTCAGTATCTCGATCCCCTCATCGACGCTCGTGACGGCCCACAGATGGAACCGGCCCTCGCGCACCGCATCGACCACCTCTTTACGCAGCATGAGGTTTTTGACGTTCTGTATCGGAATGATGACGCCCTGCTCTCCGGTCAGCCCCTTGGCCTTGCAGACGGCATAAAAACCTTCGATTTTTTCGTTCACCCCTCCGATTGGCTGCACCTGTCCTCGCTGATCGACGGAACCGGTGACGGCGATCCCCTGATGGATCGGCAGCCTGGCCAGCGACGACATCAGCGCGTAGAGCTCGGTCGAGGAGGCGCTGTCCCCCTCGACGCCGGCATACGACTGCTCGAAAGCGATCGATGCCGCCAGGGCAAGCGGCTTGTCCTGGGCGAAACGGTCGCCGAAAAAGCCGCTGAAGATGAGCACTCCCTTGTCATGAATGGGTCCCGAGAGCTTGGCTTCCCGTTCGATATTGACCAATCCTCCCTTGCCGAGATAGGTCCGGGCAGTAACGCGCGAGGGCCTGCCGAACGAGTAGTCGCCCAGCAGGTAGACCGAAAGACCGTTGACCTGGCCGGTGATTTTCCCTTCGACATCGACAAGGATCTTCCCTTCATCGATATATTCCTGGATATGTTCTTCGGTCTTGTTGGAGCGGTATCTCTTCGCCTCGATCGCCTGCTCGACATGTTCTGGTCCGGCCAGCCCCTTTCCATCCAAAGAGGCGTAATAGGCCGCTTCCCTCAGGGTATCGGCCAGATCGATGAAGCGCGACGAGAGCCGCCCCTGGTCCTCGTTCAGCCTCGCCGCGTGTTCGATGAGGCGACTGACCCCCTCGGGGCTGAAATGGACAAGATTCTCCTGCGCGCATTTCGTGGCGATGAAACGGGCGTAGCGATGGACGTTTTCAGGGGTGTTCTTCATCATCCTGTCGAAATCGGACTTTACCTTGAAAAACTTGCGGAAGTCGGGATCGAGCTGATAGAGCAGGTAGTAGAGCTGGGGCGTTCCGATCATGACGATCTTGCAGTTGAGCGGAATCGGTTGGGGTTTGAGGCTCAAGGTGGCGATCATACGGTACTGTTCGGCCATGTCCTCGATCTTGATCTCTTCATTCCGGATGCAGCGCTTCAGTGCCTCGTAGGAGAAGAGATTCAGCAAAACCTCCCGGCAGTCGAGAATCAAGTAACCGCCGTTGGCTCGGTGCAGAGCGCCTGAGCGCACCAGGGTGAAGTTCGTGACGGCATTGCCCATCTGGATGACGTGATCGATGCGCCCGAAGAGGTTGAAATAGGTGGGATTCGGCTCAAAGACGACGGGCGCCCCCTCTTGTTCGCCGTTGTCGACGAAAAGATTTATGCGGTAGCGGTCGTAGGAAGGCTCCTGTTTCCCCAATTGCATGCCAGGAATGGCAATCTGGGGTCCCTGCGACGGTCGGAGTTCGTCGATGCGCTCGAGAATGTCCTTCTTGCAGTTTTCAAAGTGCGCGATCACCTCTTCGTGCCTTTCGTATTTCTCCTCCAGATCTTCAAAGATATGTCCGATGGTGTAGAGGAGGATCTCTTTCTCCATCTCCTGGGTCCGGGTGCGCATCTCCTTCTCCAGGTCTTTCGCATGGCGCAGCACGTCGTTGAGCTGCTCCTTCAGATCGTTTCCTTTCTCATCGAGAGAAGCCTTGTCCGAATCGGAGAGGTCCTCGTATTCCTGCTGGGAAAGAGGGTGTTCATCCTTTAACGGGACGAGAACAAGACCACTGACGGTACGCTGCAGCGTGAAGCCCTCCTCCTGCGCCCGCTGGTCGAGCTGCTGGAAGAGCTCCTTCTGTTTTTCCTGGAAATTTTCGGAGATGCGCGTCTTCTGCAGTTCGTATTCCTTGCTCTCGAAGACCTTGGGGATCTCCTCTTCGAGGCGGCTGATGAGCTCCTCCATCTCCCGATGGAGAGCCCTGCCGGTCGCCTGCGGCAGATGGAGCCAGCGGGGACGCAGACCGTCATCGAAATCGTGGACGTAGCACCAGTCCCCGGGCACCGGCTCGTTCTGGGCTCTTCTCTCCAGCAGGGTGCGGATGGTGGAGGAGCGCCCGGTGCCGGGCTCGCCGAGGATGAAGATGTTGAATCCGCTGTCCCGGATGCCAAGGCCGAATTCGATGGCCGTAAGCGCCCGCTCCTGCCCGATGGTTCCGTCGAGGCACGGGAGCTCGCGAGTGCTTTCAAATTCAAACTGAGCGGGGTCGCAGCGCCAGAAGAGCTCTTCAGGCTCCAGGCGACGAATATCTACGCTCATGATATCTCCTTGCCGGCATGGTTGCCTGTCAGCGTCACGGGCGCCTCAAGATAGCTCTTGAGAGTGCCGAGAAAGTCAGCGGCATCGGCGCCATCGAGCACCCGGTGGTCCGCGGAGAGGGTCATGCGGACCAGGGGAGCGACGGCCGGATTCCCCTGCTCGTCCACCACGGCCTCGCCCCGAACAGTTCCAACAGCCAGGACGGCGACCTGGGGTGGAGTGATGATGGCGCTGAACGACTCGACCCCCAGCATCCCCATGTTCGATATTGTGAAGGTCCCTCCTTCCATGTTCTCTGCGGTGAGTCTACCCGAATGGGCTTTCTCTCCGAGTTCCCTGGCTCTGGCGCTGATTTCCTTGAGTGGAAGGGCGCCACAGTCTTGAACAACCGGGTTGAACAGCCCCCGCTCGGTGGCGACGGCAAGGGCGATATTGATCCGCTTTTCCTCGGAAACTTCCCCATCCACCAAGCGGCTGTTGACCCAGGGATGCTCCTCGAGGGTGCGCGCCGTCGCGGCGATGATCAGATCATTGATGGTGACATCCAGTTCCTTGCGAATACGTATGACTTCGGTCATATCGACCGAAACGGTCACATAGAAGTGGGGGATGTTCTTCCAGCTATCCACCATTTTCCCAGCGACGATTCTGCGGATCTTGACCGATTTCTCCTTGCGCCTCTCCCCCGCGCCGGCTTTGTGCTCGGCACGCTCCGCTCGACCTTGTTTAAGAGCCTTCTCAACATCTGCAACGATGATGCGCCCCCCGGGCCCTGTCCCCCGCACCCGCGAGAGATCGAAATTCTTTTCCGTTGCAAGCTTTCTGGCGGCCGGAGAAGCCACAATATCGAGGGCGGATATTTGGGGAGCCTTCTCCTTTCTCCCTTCCTCTGCGCCTTCCGCTTTCGACGGCTCCACCTTTGCGGGTTTTTTCTCCTCAGGCTCTTCGGACCCCTCCTCCTCTTTTTCCTCTTTTTCCTCTTTTTCCTCTTTTTCCTCTTTTTCCTCTTTTTCCTCTTTTTCCTCTTTCTTCTTTTTCTCCTCCTTTGCCTCCATTTCCTCTTTTTTCTTCCGCTTCGCCTTCTGCTCGTCTTCAGCCCTTTCAGGAGTCTTCTCCCTTTTCTCCGGCTTCGTCTCCTGCGCCTCTTCTTCTCCCTCGACGTCAAGGACCGCGATCACCGTCCCGACGGCCACCGTTTCTCCCTCCTCGACCTTCAGAGCGCTGACGACCCCCGTGTCGAAGGCCTCCATCTCCATGGCCGCCTTGTCGGTTTCAACCTCGGCGATGACGTCCCCCTGACTGACACGGTCACCTTGCTTGACCTTCCATTGCAGGATCGTCCCCTCCTCCATGGTGTCGCTCAGTTTGGGCATGGTGATTTCTATGGCCATGGTGATTTTTCCTCCGTGTTGATTAAACGGATCGAACAGCTTTTTTTGAAGCGCCGAGCGCTTGCGGCATATCTCTGGAGTTACAGGAGCTCCTTCACCCTGGCGACAATCCGGCGGACATCGGGGATGGCGAGCTTTTCAAGGGTCTTGTTGTAGGGCATCGGAACGTCGGCGCCCCCCACCCGCAGCACGGGAGCGTCGAGCGAATCGAAAGCATGCTCCATGATCCGTGCGGCCACCTCGCCTCCCCACCCCCCGGTAAGCCACGACTCTTCCACCGTGAGCGCCCGCCTCGTTTTTCTGACCGATTCGAGGACCGTGACCATGTCGAGAGGATTGAGAGCACGCAGATCGACCACTTCCGCTTCGATCCCCTCGGCTGCGAGTTCCTTGGCCGCCTCCAGGCAGACATAGACCATGCGCGAGAGGGTGATCAGGGTGACATCCCCCCCCTTTCGCTTCACGTCGGCAACCCCCAGGGGGATCGTGTACTCCCCTTCGGGCACTTCTCCCTTGATTCCGTAGATCCCCTCGTGCTCGAGAAACATGACCGGATCGTCACAACGGATGGCGCTTTTGAGGAGTCCCTTGGCATCGGCTGGGACGGACGGGACGATCACCCGCAGCCCCGGACAATGCATGAAGATCGGTTCAAGGGAGTGGGAGTGCTGCGCTCCGAGCTGATGTCCGGCGCCTCCGGGGGCGCGGATCACCAGCGGGACTTCGACCTTTCCCCCGAACATGTAGCGGGCAACCGCAACATGGTTCATGATCTGATCCATCGCGACGATGGAGAAATTCACCGTCATCAGCTCGGCAATCGGGCGAAGCCCCGTCATGGCAGCCCCGCAGGCCATCCCAACAATTCCGGCCTCGGCAATCGGGGTATCGATGACTCTGCGTTCGCCGAATTTCGCGAGCAGCCCTCGGGTGACTTTGAAGCTCCCCTCGTACAGACCGACATCCTCCCCCAGGATGAAGACCGCAGGATCCCTCTCCATCTCCTCGCTCATGGCCTGATTCAACGCTTCGCGACACGTAATTTCGGGCATAAAGACTCCTTAGGGAATCCAGAAGCCAGGAGCCAGAATGAAAACCTCAAATGCCTTGGACCTTCTCCTGGCTTCTGGCTTCTGGCTTCTGGCTTCTGGCTCCTGGCTACTGCCTCTCCACATACACGTCGGTCCAGAGCTCCTCGGGGTCGGGCTCGGGGCTCTCTTCGGCGAAACGGATCGCCTCATGCACGGCTTTCTTCTGTTCGGCATCGATACGCTCGATCTCGTCCCGACCGGCATGCCCCTGATCGATGAGCCAGGCGGAGAAATTGGGAATGGGGTCGCGTTCGCGCCAGATCTTCTTCTCCTGCTCGCTGCGGTAGGTCCCCGGATCGGAAATGGAATGGCCGCGAAAACGATAGGTGAGCGCCTCGATGTAGGTCGGCCCGCTCCCTTCCCTGGCGCGCTGGACCGCTTTGCGAACCGCCTCGTAGACCGCCAGGACATCCATTCCATCGACTTTCATACCCGGCGTCTCGTACGCGCAGCTCTTTTTGTAGAGCGCCTCCATCGAGCTTGCCCTCGTCACGGCCGTACCGATGCCGTAGCCGTTGTTTTCGCAGATGAAAACGACCGGAACCCGGTAGAGGGCTGCCATGTTCATCGCCTCGTGAAAGACCCCCTGGTTTGTCGCTCCATCTCCGAAGAGGCACAGGACCACCTCATCGCTCTCCCGGTAGAGGATCGAATACCCCAGTCCGACGGCGAGCGGAATATGTCCTCCAACGATGCCGTACCCCCCCATGAAACGCAGGGAAGGATCGAACATGTGCATCGACCCCCCCTTCCCCCGGCTGCACCCCGTCACCTTGCCGAAGAGCTCCGCCATGATTTCGTTGGGATGAGCTCCCTTGGCGAGGATAAGGCCGTGCTCACGATAGGCGGCGATCATGTAGTCGTCGGCATGGATGGCGTGAGCCGCTCCGACCCCGACCGCTTCCTGGCCGCTGTAGAGATGGAGAAACCCCCCCATTTTCCCCTGGCTGTAGAGTTTGGGACAGGCTTCTTCGAACTCGCGGATGAGAACCATGTCACGGTACATCTGCAGGAGTTCGCGGGGTTCAAGGAGAGAGCGCTCCGTCTTGGATTTCATCATCTTCTCCGATCTCTCGATAAAGTTCCGCTGTCTGGCGATGTTTGCGAAGATGGGCAGCTTCGGGAAACATGGAACAAAGGGCGGTAGCCAGGCCGCCGAAACACACCCCTTCAGACCGGCCATCGTAGGGTGAAAAGAGGTGGAACTGCCGATCACACAAAAAAAGGGTACCAGTTCACTTTGGGATGGCAAGTGTGCACGCCCCTGCTTGCCAGAGAATGATTCCCCGATATGCTTAATATTAACAAATAGATAGGAAAGGGCCTCCAATGCAGTCGATGGTTTCGTATAAGATGAACGGCGACATCGCCGTGGTCACGCTCGATCTGCCTGACGAAAAGGTCAACATTCTCAGAGAAGATTTTCTGCGCGCACTGGAGCGGAGCGCTCTGCGACTGGGGTCTGAGAAGGGAGTGAAAGGCGCCGTAGTGCTCAGCGCCAAGGCGGCCGGCTTCATTGCGGGGGCGGACATCGATGCGATCGCCAGGGTGAGAACCCCTGAGCACGGATCGAGACTTGCGCGCGAAGGCCAGAGGATTCTCGACCTGTGGTCCCGCTTGCCTTTCCCGGTCGTGGCCGCCGTTCACGGGCACTGCATCGGCGGGGGGACCGAATTCGCTCTTTCCTGCACCGCCCGTCTGTGCACCGTCGATGCGCACTTCTCTCTTCCGGAAGTCAAACTCGGGATTTTTCCGGGCTTCGGGGGCACACAGCGCCTGCCCCGCCTGGTCGGCCTTGAAAACGCCCTCGACATGGTGCTGAGCGGCCGCACCATCCGCGCACCGGAGGCTCTGCGCATCGGACTGGTTGATGAGGTTGCCTCCACCGACCTGCTCTCCGACGCCCTGGCTCTGGCACGGCAGCTCGCCGATTCCCCCGCTTCGCGACAACGTCCCAGGGTCTTTGGGGCGAAAATCGTCAGACGTCTCGTTTTGGAGAAAAATCCCGTTGGGCGCTCGGTTCTTTTCCGCCAGGCCAGGGCGGGAGTGCTGAAAAAGACCAAAGGACACTACCCCGCTCCTCTCAAGGCACTCGAGGTCATCCGCAGAGGAATCGACATTCCCATCGAAAAGGGCCTTGAACTCGAGGCGCAGGAGATCGGTCCCCTTCTCGCCTCGGGAGTCTGCAAGAACCTGGTGCACGTCTTCTCCCTGTCGCAGCGCCCCAAAAAAGATCCCTCTTTGGCTTCCAAGGGCATCGATGTCCGACGGGCTGCCGTCCTCGGCGCCGGCGTGATGGGCGCCGGGATTTCACACCTGCTGATCTCCAAAGGCATTCCCGTCGTCCTTCGGGATATCGACCAGGGCGCGATCGAGCAGGCGCTCTCCCAGGTGCGCCGACTGCTGCAGGGCCGGAGCAAGAAACTCGATGAGGCCGAAGAACGAAGACTCGAGCTCATTACCGGCACCACCCGTCTGTGGGGATTCGAGGAGGCGGACCTGGTGATCGAAGCCGTCGCCGAACGGATGGGTGTGAAACAATCGGTTCTGCGCGAAACCGAACCCCACATGTATCCGGGAGCCATCTTCGCCACCAACACCTCGGCCCTGTCCCTGTCGGAACTTCAAAAGGCGGCGGAGCGCCCGGAAATGATCGGAGGTCTTCACTTCTTCAACCCTGTTCACCGCATGCCTCTTGTGGAGATCGTTCGCTCCGGCCAGACGTCTGAGCGCACGGTGGCGACGCTCGTTTCATTTGCCCTCAAGCTCGGCAAAATCCCCGTCCTGGTTGCAGACAGCCCCGGCTTTCTGGTGAACCGCCTTCTCGGCGTCTATCTGAACGAGGCCGCCCTCCTGGTAGAAGAAGGAATCGACTGGCAGGCTCTTGACCGGCTGATGGAAGAGTTCGGTTTTCCCATGGGTCCTTTCAGGCTCATCGACGAAGTGGGGATCGACATCGCTGTGGAGGTGGCAGCTACCCTTGGGGCCTCATTTTCTTACCTGCCGCTCAGCACCCTGCTCGAAAAGGCGAACCTTGCCGGGATCAAAGGGAAGAAGGACGGAGCCGGATTCTATCTGTACGAAAAAGGCTCGAGGAGCCGCCCAAATCCGCAGATGCAGGAGCAAATACACACCAGTTCCGTTCGCCGCCCCGGCGTCCGGGATCGAAAGCGGCTTCTTTATCTGATGGTGAACGAAGCGGGGAGATGTCTTGAGGAAGGTGTCGTCTCCGCACCCGAGGATGTCGATGCGGGGATGGTCTTCGGGGCGGGGTTCCCTCCTTTCCGAGGGGGGATCTGCCGATGGGCCGACCGAACGGGACTTGGGGAAATCCGGGAAAAGCTCATTGAACTGGCATGGGGCGCCCGGGAACGATTCACCCCCTGCCCCTATCTGTCGCAACGGGAAAGCTTTTATGAGCGCCCGTCCGACAGGTCTTGATTCCGGCGCATCGCCGGTCATCTTCAGACGCACGCAACAGGGGCCGGGAGAGGTGTCTCCCGGCCCCTGAAATCGTTGATTTGAGTGAATCATCCGAGGTGGAGATTCTGGTTCCGTGCCCTGTTGGCCAGAATGGTGGGATCGATGACCTCACCGCAAGAGCAGCATTTCCAAGCATCAAAGGCGCGAACGAAATCATAGAATTTCTCAGCATACATTCTGCCTTTGCATTTGGGACATTTCATGTGCAACTCCCTTCAGATCTGTATGGTTGGCGTTTATGTTCGGCGTTTTATCTTCGCGTCTGACTGTACCTAAACCTATTACATCAGACGTGCCAGTTTCGCTTAAGGCAGAAGAGCGCCAGCCGGATTAATGCAACCCTGAAAGGAATCACTTTGTATATCGGCGACTTATTCCATCAGAAAAAATTCCTCCCATTGACGGATTCTCTGCGGACCGATCCCCCGCACCCTTTCGAGGGCCGCGTAACTCCGAAAATCGCCATTAATTTGACGGTCCATTTCGATTCTTTCGGCAAGACGAGGCCCGATTCCCGGTAGGATCTCCCAGTCCTCAAGGTCCATCTGGTCGGGGTGAAGAGGAATCCCCAGGGCGATTCGCATCCCCGCCCGCATCCAGCGCTTGCGAAAACAACCGAAATTCGCCTCCTTAGCGTTATACTCAAGAAGCTCTCCAGAGAGCAGGGGCAATTCTGGAGCATTTTCCTGGCAAATCTCTCCCCCTGCCCCAGGCAACGTCAATTCCATGACGCCTCCCAGGGTCACTCCGTCAGAAAATTGATGGACGCCGGGAGCAGGAAACCCTTGGCCGAGGTAAAGGTATATTCCCGATGGCTTTTCCGGAAGAAAAGCCGGGGGCCCCGTCGACAGGGCATCCCGGCTTCGATAGGAAAGCAGGACGAGCAGAAGGAGCATCAGCAGGGTGATGCCGCCGAAGCCTTTCACTGATCCTTGACCAGCTTGTAGAGCAGGGCATCGACGAGGGCGTGGTAGGAAGCATCGATGATGTTGTCGGAGACCCCGACCGTCCCCCAGCGCGATTCCTTGTCCCCGGACTCGATGAGGACCCGCGTCACCGAGGCGGTCCCCTTGCCGGCAGGAAGGACCCGAACCTTGTAGTCAAGCAACCGCACTTCGCGCAACTTGGGATAGAAACTCTCCAGCGCTTTGCGCAGGGCGTGATCGAGAGCGTTGACGGGTCCGTTCCCTTCGGCGGCCGTGTGCTCGATGTGGCCCCCGACCTTGACCTGGACCGTCGCTTCGGAGAGGGGCTTTTCGTCCTCATTCCGCTTGGTGTCGATCACCCGGAAACCGATGACCGAAAAATGGTTCTCGAGCGTTCCGAGAGCACGGCGCATGAGAAGCTCGAACGAGGCCTCGGCGCCCTCGAATTGGTATCCCTTGTTCTCCATGTCCTTGAGATTTTCAAGGATTTCCATCGTCACGGGGTCCTTGCTGTCGAGATTGATATTGAACTGCTCGGCCTTGGCGAGGATGTTGGAGCGTCCGGAGAGGTCGGAAACGAGGACGCGGGTGACGTTGCCCACCCGTTCAGGGCGGATGTGTTCGTAGGTCTCGGCATGGCGCTGGATGGCCGAGACGTGGACCCCTCCCTTGTGGGCGAAGGCTGAATTGCCGACATAGGCCTGGTGCTTGTTGGGGACGAGATTGGCCAACTCATAGATAGTGCGCGAGATCTGGCGCAGACGGGAGAGCTGTTCATCGGAGATGCACTCCTGCCCCATCTTGAGTTTCAAAGCCGGAATGATCGAGCAGAGATTGGCGTTTCCGCAGCGCTCGCCAAAGCCGTTGATCGTCCCCTGAACGTGAACGATCCCGTGGTCAACCGCCACCAGGGAGTTGGCGACGGCACACTCGCTGTCGTTGTGTGTATGGATTCCAAGGGGAGCGGAGACTCTCTGGCGGACCGCGGCGAGAATCGCGGGAATTTCCTGCGGCAGCGTTCCTCCGTTGGTGTCGCACAGAACGATACAATCCGCCCCTGCCTGCTCGGCCGCCTGCAGCGTCTTCAGAGCATATTCGGGGTTGGCCTTGTAGCCGTCGAAAAAATGTTCCGCATCATAGACGACCTCGGGGACCATCTTTTTTAGGTAGGCCAGCGAATCGTGGATCAACTCCAGGTTCTCCTCGAGGCTGATGCGCAGAGCCTCATGCACGTGGAAGTCCCACGTCTTGCCGAAGATGGTGACGACGTCGGGTTCGGCTTCCACCAGGGTGCAGATGTTGTTGTCTTTTTCCGGCGTGGTTTTCGCTCGCCGGGTGGAGCCGAAGGCGGCGATCTTCGCCTGACTGAGGCGCACCTTTTTGATGTCCTGGAAAAAGGCGATATCCTTCGGGTTGCTCCCGGGCCATCCTCCTTCGATGTAGTGGATGCCGAGTTCGTCAAGGAGTTGAGCGATGCGGATCTTGTCGGCGACGAGAAAGGAGACGTCCTCGGCCTGGGTTCCGTCCCGAAGTGTCGTATCGTAGAGCTTGATCACGGTGATTCCTTCCTTATAAGAGCGCAGACATCCGGGACGACCGCGCACCTTGAATGCGCAGACGGGTGAGAATCGCTCCTCACCCGTCTGCCTGGAAAGCCTTTTTCAATATACCGACGGCTCCTGAACGGTACTATTCAACCGCAACGTCACTGGAGGAGAGACCGAAGGCTTCGTGGAGCACGCGAACCGCGAGTTCGGTGTATTTGGCGTCGACGATGCAGGAGATCTTGATTTCGCTGGTGGAGATCATCTGAATGTTGATCCCCTCCTGGGAGAGGACCTGGAACATCTTGCTCGCAACGCCGGAATGGGAGCGCATGCCGACGCCGATGATGGAGACCTTGGCGATGTTCGCATCGCTGACGACGCCGCTGGCGCCGATCTCCCTGGCCGTCTCCTCGACGATTTTCAGAGCCTTCTTGAGATCGGTCCGCGGGACCGTGAAGGTCATGTCGGTGTACCCCTCGTGGGAGACGTTCTGAATGATCATGTCCACCGTGATGTTGGCGTGGGACAGGGGTGAGAAGAGCAGAGCGGCGATCCCCGGCTTGTCGGGAACGCGGAATACGGAAATTTTCGCCTCGTCTTTGTTGTAGCTGATTCCCGAAACCAGAACGGTTTCCATATCGGCATCCTCCTTCATCACCAGCGTACCGGGATTGTCGTTGAAACTCGAACGGACGTGGACCACCACGCCGTATTTCTTGGCGAATTCGACAGAACGTATCTGCAGCACCTTCGAGCCGAGCGAGGCCATCTCCAGCATTTCGTCGTAGGAGATCTTCTCCAGCTTGGTCGCCTCGGGAACGATGCGAGGATCGGTGGTGTAGACGCCGTCGACATCGGTGTAGATCTCGCAGACGTCGGCCTTGAGCGCCGCCGCCACCGCCACGGCCGAGGTGTCGGAGCCGCCGCGTCCCAGCGTCGTGATGTTTCCTTCCCGGTCGATCCCCTGGAAACCGGCGACGATGATGATGGTGCCGTTCTTGAGATCCTCGCGGATCTTCGCGTCGCTGATCTCTTCGATGCGCGACTTGGAGAAGGAGCTGTCGGTAATGATCGGGACCTGGAAGCCGCAGTAGCTCTTGGCCTTGTACCCCATGGAGATCAGGGCCATGGCCAGCAGGGACATCGAAACCTGCTCGCCCGTGGCGACCATCACGTCGTACTCCCTGTCGCTGGGGAATTCGCACATCTCGTTGGCGAGCGCCACCAGCTTGTTGGTCTCGCCGGCCATCGCCGAAACGATCACCACCAGATCGTTGCCGTCGTCGTAGGTCTTGGCCACACGACGGGCAACATTTCGGATCCGTTCGATGGACCCCATGGAGGTTCCACCGTATTTCTGCACAACCAGGGCCATGGTGCTCATTCCTCCTTTAATGGAAAAGCGGCCGGAAGGGTCGCGATTTCGTTCGACGTACGTTCAACGTGCCTTATCCCGAGAGCGGCGGCCGACCTTGTGAACCGCCAGCCCTTCGACGTCTTCGGCGGCCTCCTTGATCATCTCGGGAAGAGTCGGGTGGGAATGGATGACATGGGCGAGCTCCCCGGCGCTCATGCCGCGCTGCATGGCCACGGCGACTTCCGCCACCAGCGAGGATGCCTCCTCTCCGACGACGGTCGCCCCGACGATGCGTCCCTTATCCTTCTCTGCAAGGATCTTCACCATCCCGCGCGTTTCGCCGTCGCACAGCGCTTTGCTGGAGGCCTGATAGGCGAAGCGTCCCACGTCGACGGCGATCCCCTTTTTCTTGCACTCCTCTTCGCTGAGACCGACCTGACCGATTTCAGGGAGGGTGAATATGGTCGCGGGGACGACCCGGTAGTCGGCTGTGGCGTCTCCACCAAGCGCGTTGGCGACCGCAATTTCCGCCTGGTAGGTCGCCACATGGGCCAACTGAATGATATTGGTCACGTCCCCGATGGCGTAGACCCCTTCCACCGAGGTGCGCATCCCCTCATCAACCTGGACGGCGCCCTTTTCATCGAGGCGGATGCCGTTCTCCTCGAAGCCGAATCCGGCCGAGTTGGGGAGGCGCCCGACGGAGACGAGAACCTTCTCGCTCCTCACGTCCTCTCCTGTGGAGAGGTGCGTCGTCACTTCGCCGTCGCCGATGCGGATCTCCTCGACGGAGGTTCCCGTGTGCACGGCAACGCCCTGTTCCTTGAGGGCCTTTTCCACCTCGCGCACAGCCTGCCGATCAGTGTTCGCAAGGAGCGAGGGGAGCTGCTCCACCACCGTCACTCGGGCGCCGAAGGCAGAAAAAATGCTGGCGAATTCGCAGCCGATATAACCGCCGCCAACGACCAGCAAAGATGCGGGAAGCTCTTTAATAGCAAGAATTTCACGACTGGTCAAAACATTTTTCCCATCAATCTGCAGGGCTTTCGGGCGCGCCGAAACCGATCCGGTGGCGATAATAATTTTCTTCGCCCGGATGTGTCCGGTGACGTCCTTTCGACGGATTCGCACCCGCCCCGGCCCCTCCAGAGACGCCTCGCCCCGGAAGACCTCGACGCCGTTCCCCTTGAGGAGTTGCTCGACCCCGCCGACCAGCTTTGCGACGACCTCATCCTTGCGCCCGGCTGCCCTGCCGTAATCGAACTTCAGCGATTCGACTCCGATCCCGTGCGCTTCCGCGCCCCGGATCCGCTGCAGCATCAGGGCGGTGCTGTAGAGCGCCTTGGTCGGAATGCACCCACGGTTCAGACATGTCCCTCCGACCTGCTCCCGTTCGACGAGGCAGACGCAGGCGCCCTGCTGCGCCGCCCGGATTGCCGCCACATATCCCCCCGGCCCTCCTCCCAGAACTGCAAGATCGAACTCCTTCATTCCAGCCCCCTTTCACGCCACTGATCGGCCAATTGCGACAAAAGGCTCCCGCAGAGCCCGTCCCGGCAGCGAAAGCTGACGCGGCGGCTCGCATCGTCGATCTGCGAGAAATGCAGACACAGAGCATCGTCTTCAAGCCCTGTGGCTCGCTCGGCCCATTCGACCACCGTCACGCCATCCCCGTACAGATATTCTTCAAAACCCAAGTCTAGCAGATCGTCGAGCCCGCCGAGGCGATAGAGATCGAAATGATACAGGGGAGCCCGTCCGCGATACTGGTTCATGAGGGTGAAGGTGGGGCTTGTCACCGGTTCATCTTCTGGGACCTGAAGCCCTCTGGCGAGTCCCTGCACGAAGCACGTCTTTCCCGCCCCAAGATCGCCGGTGAGAAAAAGGAGGGCCGGCGGGGCGAGGAGTTCTCCGAGAAGGCGCCCGAGCTTTCGGGTCTGTTCGGCAGAGGTGGTGACGGTTTCGAATTGCTCCAAGCTCAGCGCCCCATGGAACGGATGATATCGAGACGGGCGACGACACCGACGACCTTGCCGTTCTCCACCACCGGAACAAGATGCGCCTTGTGCTTGACCATCAGATCGGCGATATCGGGGACCGGCGTGTCGGGGCGGCAGGTGACGACGTCGCGGTGATAGATCTCTCCAACCTTGCGCGCCGAAATCCGCTCGAGCTCTTCACGGAAGTTCTTTTCGCTCTCCAGATAGATGACCCAGTCGAAGATCGACACCACTTTGGGGATGTGCAGGGGGCGGTCCTGTTCGACGAGATCGGTCTGGGTGACGATCCCTTTCAGACGCCTATCAGCGTCGATCACCGGCATGGCGTTGACACCCGTCTCGGCAAAGAGCCGGGCGAGTTCCTCGACGCTCGTCTCAGCCGTGACGGTGTGCACCTTGACGGACATGATGTCTTTTGCAGTGAGCATATCGCAGTCCTTTCAGCCCCCCTCAGAGGAGGTGTCCTCTATTGAATTTCCAGTAGCGCCCTTCGAGCCGCGGGGATTTCGCGGAGAAGATCGGTGGCGAGCATGCCGGCGGAACCGAATGAGAGGCTAAGCCGATCTGCGGCAAAGCCGTGCAGGTAGACGCCGAGGACCGAAGCGTCCTCGGCCGATAATCCTTGCGCCAGCAGCCCGCCGATGATTCCCGTGAGAACATCGCCCATGCCGCCGCTGGCAAGTCCCGGATTGCCGCTGCCGTTGATCCGGATGCGGCCATCCGGAAAGGCGATCACCGTACGCGCCCCCTTGAGCACCAGAACGACGCCGTGCAGCCCGGCGAATGAACGGGCGGCGCCGATGCGATCCTCCTCGATCTCCGCCACAGTCCCCCCGACCAGACGAGCCATCTCTCCGGGGTGGGGGGTAAGCACAGCCCTTTTTCCTTCCCGTTCGGTGAGGACTTGCGGATCCTCGGCGATGGCGTTGAGAGCGTCGGCATCGAGAACCATCGGCAGCGATGTGCTTCGAACGAGATCTCTGATCAGCGCGAAGGTCTGCGGCGCCTGCCCCATGCCGGGTCCGAGAGCCAGGGCATCTTTGCCGCGGCACAGGGATCGAAGCTCATCCAGGCAAGAGGGGGCCAGAAAGTCGTCGCCGACCAGCGGGTGGGTCATCGCCTCGACCGGTTTCCCTGCAACGATCGGATGAACTCCTTCCGGACAGGCGAGCGTCACCAGTCCGGCGCCGATGCGAAGAGCCCCTTCGGCCGTCATGGATGCGGCCCCCGCCTTGCCGGTGGAGCCGGCGACGACGAGGAGGTGACCGAAAGTCCCCTTGTGACCCGTAACGGGACGCGGGGGCAGAAGAGGCGCGGCGTCGGACGCCTCGACCAGAAGGGCGTCGCAGTCTTCTTCGAGAAAGGGTGGGAGTCCGATATCGAGAACAGACAGTTCTCCGACATGCCCGGCGCCGGGGTGGACCGCCATCCCGACCTTGGCTGCACCGAAGGTGACGGTCAGATCCGCCCGGACGGCGCGCCCGAGAATGCGGCCGCTCGTGGCGTCGACCCCCGAAGGAATGTCGACGGCCGTCACCGGACGTCCTCTGGTGTTGATCCAGTCGACAGCCCTCGCGTGATGTCCTCGAATGGCGCTGGAGAGGCCGGTGCCGAAGAGGGCGTCGACCAGCAGGCGCACATCGTTGCACTGCGCGAGCGACGAATCGAGGCTCGCCTCGTCGGGAGCGAAGTCGATGTCTCCACGGCAGCGCCGCAAGATCGCCAGATTCACTGCGGCATCACCGCTCAACGCTCCGGGAGGGCACAGAACCAGGGTGCGAACCTTCCAGCCGGCGTGCTGCAGATAGCGGGCGATCACAAAGCCGTCCCCGCCGTTGTTCCCCCTGCCACACAGCACCAGAACCGGGCCTGGATGCAGATGCCCGAAGCGCTGCGCCGTCAGTTCCGCCGTCCCCCTCCCGGCATTTTCCATCAGAACGAGGCCGGGGATCCCGACCTCCTCGATGGCGCGCTGGTCGAGAGTGCGCATCCGGGCAGCGGTGAGGAGCTTCATGGGACCTCCAGAACGACGGTTGCCGTCGCATATTCGCCGTCGTGACTGTAGGAGAGATGCACGCCCTCGATCCCCCTGTCGAGACAAATGGAGCGTGCTCTGCCGGAAAGTGCGAAGGAGGGCTTGCCAAGTTCGTCGCGAACCACGTCCATGTCGTGCCAGCGAATCCCGTCGCGAAGCCCGAGACCCAAGGCCTTGAGAAAAGCCTCCTTGGCGGCGAAACGGGCTGCGAGAAACGGCGCCGGATCACGCTTTGAAAGACAATAACGACGCTCTGACTCGGTGAAGAGGCGCTCCAGCAGCGCTGACTTTTCCTCGAGAAGAAATCGCCGGAATCTCTCGACCCGGGCCAGATCGGTTCCGATTCCGGCAAGGGGCATTTTCAGGCCCCGCGCACCAGCATCACCATATCCCGAACGGCGCGCTCCATTCCGACGAAGAGCGCCCGCGAAACGATGCTGTGTCCGATGTTGAATTCCTCGATCCCCCCCAGCGCCGCCACCGCCTGCACATTGAGATAGTTCAGGCCGTGCCCCGCATTGATGATGAGTCCCAGGCGGGCTCCTTCCCGGATGCACTCCTCGATTTTCTTGAGTTCGGTTCTCTGCGCCGCGGCGCTGCGCGCCTCGCAGTAGGTCCCGGTATGAATCTCGATGGCGTCGGCGCCGATGCGCCGGGATGCCTGCACCTGGGAGAGTTCGGGATCGACGAACAGACTCACCTGAATCCCCCCTTCTCGAAGCTGCGCTATGGTTTTTCGCAGAGCCTCCTCATGGCGCGCCACGTCGAGCCCCCCTTCGGTGGTGAGCTCTTCGCGACGCTCGGGGACGAGGCAGACCGAATCGGGGAGCACCTCCAGAGCGATCCTCGTCATCTCCTCGGTGGCTGCCATCTCGAGGTTGAGACGCGTCTGGAGAGTGCGCCTCAGCAGGTGAACGTCGCGGTCCTGGATATGGCGCCTGTCTTCGCGCAGATGGACCGTGATGCTGTCGGCGCCGGCCAGTTCGGCAAACGCCGCCGCCGTCACCGGATCGGGCTCGCTCCCTCCCCGCGCCTGACGCACAGTCGCCACATGATCGACGTTCACACCGAGCTTCGCCACCTTAATTCTCCTTCTTCGCCGCACCGAGGTGCTTTTCGATCACCGCCCCGATCTCGTGAGCCATGTCGTTGATTTCGATCTTGTTCTCCCCTTCAAGCATGATGCGCAGCAGGGGCTCGGTCCCAGAGTAGCGGATGAGGACGCGGCCGCTGTCGCCGAGCCGCTGCTCCACCGCCTCGATGGTCTTTTTGATCTCGGGAATTTCATCGAGCTCGCGCCTTTCGGCGACCCGGACGTTGATCAGGACCTGCGGCAGGGCGACCATCACCTCGGCGAGCTCGGAGAGGGTGCGCCCGGTGCGCTGTATGATGGCCAGAACCTGCAGGGCCGAGAGCATCCCGTCGCCGGTGGTGTTGTGATCGAGAAAGATCATGTGGCCCGATTGTTCGCCTCCGAGATTGTAGCCGCCGCGGATCATCTCCTCAACGACGTAGCGGTCGCCGACGGCGGTCTTCACCACCTTGCCGCCCGCCTCTCGAAGGGCGATGTCGAGCCCCATGTTGCTCATGACGGTCGCCACGAGGGTGTTGTGGGCGAGGCGATTTTCCTTGAGCATCTCGGTGGCGCAGATCGCCATGATGTGGTCGCCGTCGACCTCCTTGCCGAACTCGTCGACGAAGATCACCCGGTCCGCATCGCCGTCGAGCGCGATCCCCAGGTGGGCGCGATGTTCCTGCACCGCCTCGGAGATGACTTCCGGATGAAGGGAACCAAATCCCGCATTGATGTTCGTCCCGTTGGGAGAGGCTCCCAGTGAGATCACCTCGGCGCCGAGCTCCTGCAGGACCGCCGGAGCGACCTTGTAGGCGGCGCCGTGGGCGCAGTCCAGGACGATGCGCAGCCCCTTCAGATCGAGGTTGCGGGGGAAGGTGCTCTTGAGAAAGACGATGTAGCGCCCCACCGCGTCGTCGATGCGAAACGCCTTTCCCACCTCCGAGGCGATGGGACGAAGCGATTCGATCTTGTTGGAGAAGATCAGATCCTCGATTTTGAGCTCAAGTTCGTCCGGAAGCTTGTAGCCGTTGTGGGAAAAGAACTTGATGCCGTTGTCCTGATAGGCGTTGTGGGAGGCGCTGATCACCACCCCGGCGTCGGCGCGCATCGATGCCGTGATGAAGGCGATCCCCGGGGTAGGCAGCGGCCCTACCAGCAGGACGTCAACTCCCATGGAGCAGATCCCGGCCGCAAGGGCATTCTCGATCATGTATCCGGAAAGCCGGGTGTCCTTGCCTATAACGATGCGGTGTCTCTTTTTTCCGTTCTTGAAGACGTAGGCGGCGGCGCGCCCGAGTTGCATGGCGATTTCCACCGTCATCGGATAGTTATTCGCGACGCCACGGACGCCGTCCGTGCCGAAAAGTTTCTTCTTCATTCTTCCGCTCCTGTTGGACTCGGCTCCGCCTGGGGCGCAGCCATGACATCGGGTTGCCGTTGCAGCTCCCCGTGGGAACCTCCCCCGACCGCCTCGACCGTAATGCGGACCTCGACCGTCGAATGATTGATGAGCGACGTGAAATCACCCTGGAAATTCAAAGGAACCGAAAGAGACAAGGATTCCCGCACCCCTTCGACGTCGATGGCCGCCGTGGCGACCCGGTTGATGTCGCGAAGCTCGTTCTCGGCCCCTTCGACAGTCACCTGTGCCGGGATGACGAGGACGTCGGTGATGCGGTACCCCTGCTGGGGGGCGCCGGTCAGCACCGGTTCCACCGGAACCCTCTTCTGCCGAACCCGCTCGAGCCTCATGTCGATGGCGGCAGGGGAAATGCGCGTCACCCTGAGTCCCGAGGGGAGGTTGATCCGCTCCTCGAGGCGCCTGAAGGAGGTCGGCCCCGGGGGAAGCCCTTCCATGTCCACCGAAATATTTATATCTCGCGGATGCAGATTCATCAAGACGGTGCGCGGTCCGCTGATGCGCACATCGATAGTCGTCGGAAGATCGCTGGCGATCATCAGCCCCGGCGGCAGATTCTCAAGCTCCAGGGGGACTGAATAGCCGACTTCCAGTTTGCGCTCTCCCATGACGAAGAACCACAGGATCAGGGCGAAGATCAGAGAGACGAGCTTCAGGACCCAGTTTTCGGTGAGCTTCTCAAGCATGCTACTTCTTTTTCTTGGCCTGGCGCGGCTCGAGGAGGCGCTTCAGCACGCGGCGCAAAGAGGTGGAGTCGAGGTCGCGGGTTATGCGCCCTCCGACGACGACGGAGACTTTGCCGGTCTCTTCCGAGACGACGATGGCCACCGCATCGACGAGTTCGGTCAGGCCGATCGCTGCGCGGTGTCGGGTTCCGAGCGACTTGCTGATATCGGGATTCTGACTCAGGGGGAGAAAACAGGCGGCTCGCTTGAGCCTGCCCTGCTGGATGACGAGGGCTCCGTCGTGTATCGGCGAATAGGGGAGAAATATCGAGGTGATCAGATCGCTCGAGACTTTCGCGTCGATCTCGACTCCCACCTCCAGGAAATCCTTCAGACCCGTTTCGCGCTCGATGACGATAAGCGCGCCGATCTTCTTGTTGCCCATATTGACGCACGCCTTGACGAGCTCGTCCATGACTTCGGTCTCTTCGCGGTAGGAAAGATCGGCGAAGAAAGGATTGCGACCGACATGGATCAGGGCGCGACGGATATCGTTCTGGAACAGAACAATGATGACGAGAATGATGGAGGAGAGAAAGTTGTCGAGGATCCAGTGCAGGGTGTAGAGCCCCCCCACCTGCGACCCCATGTAGACAATGAGGATGACCGCAAGACCGAGCACCATCTGGACGGCCCGGGTCCCCTTGATGAGCAGGATGATCCGGTAGATGATGAAGGCCACCAGCGCGATGTCGAGCAGATCGAGCAGCCACCGGAAGTTTCTCAGAATTTCGAATGTCCCGCTCATACCCGTACCGAATCGATGCGCTTAAGCGTTGCGGACCGCCCAGGCGATCATGGCGGCCTCGCGGGCGGGCCCAACGTCGTGAACCCTCAGAATGTGGGCGCCCGAGGCGACGCTGAGCGCCACCGTCGCCAGGGTGCCGAAAAGACGATCAGAGGGATCGGGACGCTCCAGCACCTTCCCGACGAACCCTTTCCGGGACGTTCCGACAAGAATGGGCCGTCCGAGGGCGGTAAACTCCCGCAGGCGACGCAGGATCTCCAGGTTCCCCTCGACACTCTTGCCGAAGCCGATCCCTGGATCAATGGCGAGTTTCTCCCGGGGAACGCCTGCCGATTCGGCCACACGGATCCCCTCATGGAGATAGTTGAGAATCTCCCCCACAAGATCGCGGTAGCAGGTATTCTCCTGCATTCGGTCAGGGCGCCCGCGGGTGTGCATGAGAAAAAGCCCCGCGCCGCTCTGCGCGGCCGTTTCGGCCATGAAGGGGTCGAAACGAAGGGCGCTGATGTCGTTGATGAAGTCAGCTCCCGCGGAGACGGCCTCCCGGGCAACGCGACTCTTGGTCGTATCGATGGAGATGGGCAGATCCAGCTCGCCTCTGAGCGCTTCGATGAGGGGAACGACGCGGTCGAGTTCCTCCTGCTCACCTATCGGAGACGAGCCCGGGCGGGTGCTCTCCCCTCCGACATCGACAAGATCGGCGCCTTCGCCCGCCAGAGCGGCGGCATGGCGAAGTGCGCCGTCCCGATCTGCGAAACGTGCGCCAGGAAAAAAAGAATCGGGGGTGACGTTGAGCACCCCCATGATCAGAGGACGTTCGAGTGTGAGCCGACAGCGGCGCCCCTGGAGATAAAGGGGCGCTTCACCTGAAAGAACGACCGAAAGATCAGCGGCCAGCGTCCTCATAAGAGGGTCGGACCCTAACGACTCGCACAACTTGCGCATCGCTGCGATCGACCCGACAAGCAGAACGTCCGCCTCTGTGGATGTTTCCGAAGAGGTGCAGAGTTCCAAGCCATCGAGGGTCTTCGAAAAATGACGAAGACCCTCGCGGCAGGGTGTCGGAACCGCTGACAATCTTACGAATCCCTGGATTGCCTCCAGAGCCAGGCGTCGGGCCTTTTGTCCTTCGACTCCGGCGGCAAGGAGTTCGCGCAGCGCGCTCTTTTCGTCCTGGACGTCGATCCGGCGCGGAGCGAGATACATCTACTCCCCGGGCCTCACGGCCTCATCGACGCAGGGGCCTTCGGCCGGAGCGACCGTATCCACCGCAGCGGGCGGCGTAGGGATCGGCGCCTGCTGGGCCTTTTCGCCGAAGACGATTTCCCGGATCTCGGCTCCATCGAGGGTTTCACGCTCCAGGAGGGCTTCGGCCAGAAGCTGCAGCTTGTCGATCTTATCGGTAAGAAGGGTGCGTGCCCGTTCGTGGTTCTCCTGGACGATGCGCCGGATCTCCCTGTCGATCTCGATGGCGGTGGCCTCGCTGTAGTTCTTTGTGTGACCCATGTCGCGCCCGAGGAAGATCTCTCCCTCTTTCTCGCCGAAGGCCAGCGGACCGAGACTGTCGCTCATCCCCCACTCGCAGACCATCTTCCGTGCGATGGCGGTCGCACGTTCGATGTCGTTGGAGGCGCCGCTGGTGATGGTCGAGAAGGTGAGTTCCTCGGCAACCCGCCCCCCCAGCAGAGTGGAGATGGCGATACAGAGTCCCTCTTTGGTTTCGCTGTACTTCTCTTCGGCCGGCAGATACATGGTCACCCCCATCGCCCGACCCCGCGGGATGATGGAGACCTTGTGAACGGGGTCGGCCTCGGGGATCAGAAGGGCCACCAGAGCGTGTCCCGCCTCGTGGTAGGCGGTGACCTTCTTCTCCTTTTCGGTGATCACCAGAGAGCGCCGCTCAGCTCCCATGAGGACCTTGTCCTTGGCCGCTTCGAGGTCATCCATCCCGACCTGCTCCTTGTCGGCGCGGGCGGCAAGAAGGGCGGCCTCGTTGATGAGATTGGCCAGATCGGCCCCCGAAAAGCCGGGAGTCCCCTTGGCGACGACCTCCATGTTGACATCGGGCGAGAGGGGAATTTTGCGGGCATGTACCTGCAGAATCTTGAGCCTCCCCTTGACGTCGGGGCGCGGCACGACGACCTGGCGGTCGAAGCGTCCGGGGCGCAGGAGCGCCGGGTCGAGAACATCGGGACGGTTGGTGGCGGCGATGAGGATAACCCCTTCGTTCCCCTCGAAACCGTCCATCTCGACCAGCAACTGGTTGAGCGTCTGCTCGCGCTCGTCGTGTCCGCCTCCGAGGCCGGCGCCGCGCTGGCGGCCGACGGCGTCGATCTCGTCGATGAAGATGATACAGGGGGCGTTTTTCTTCCCCTGCACAAAAAGATCGCGCACGCGGCTGGCGCCGACCCCGACGAACATCTCCACGAAATCGGAACCCGAAATCGAAAAGAACGGCACGCCCGCCTCTCCCGCGATGGCGCGGGCAAGAAGCGTCTTCCCTGTCCCGGGGGAGCCGACCAGAAGCACCCCTTTGGGGATGTGACCGCCGAGACGAGAGAACTTCTTGGGGTCTTTCAAGAAGGAGACAATCTCCTCGAGTTCGTCCTTGGCCTCGTCGATCCCGGCAACGTCCTTGAAGGTCACCTGCGCCTGGTTTTCCGTCAGCAGTTTGGCGCGGCTTTTGCCGAAGCTCATCGCCTTGCCGCCGCCGGACTGCATCTGGCGCATGAAGAAAATCCAGACGCCGATCAGAAGCAGGATCGGCCCCCAGGAGACGAGCATGGTGAACCAGAAGCTTCGATCCTCCTCGGGCTTGGCCTGGATGATGACCCCCTGCGCGCGCAACTGCTCGATCAGGGCGGGATCGTTCGGCGCGTAGGTCTGGAACTGGGTGCCGTCGAGAAACCGGCCCGAGATATGGTTGCCCTGGATCGTGACTTCGTCGATTCTGCGGTCTTCGAGATATGAGAGGAAAGCGGTATAGGAAATGCCTTCCGGGTCGCGCTCGGGCTGGGTCATCATATTGAAGAGCAGGATCATCACCAGCGAGATGACCAACCAGAGTGCGAGGTTTTTATAAAACTGATTCACTGAACCCCCTAAGGTTTCGATTTTCCTGCCCGGAACCTCTGTTTGAAAAAAGCTCCGGCATCAGGAATGCAACGGGAAATCTAACATAAACCACCATTTTTAACAAGTTGGTTTCTGAGCGCAAATGGCTCTTTTCTCCCGTGCCGCCGTCGATTTGCCATCCCTGCGCACAATGCGGGAGGTGCGATTCGCCCAGGCTGGCAATGTGGGCCATATCAGAAGGGACCGGGTTCAATTCAGGATTCGGGCGTGGAGATGAGCGACAGGCGCAGAACAGGCCGGTCTACAAGGGGACGTCTGCCGTGGCAGCGCCGCACTCCGGCGACCCAGAGGATCTCCTCTGAGACGACGAGGGGAAGAGAACTCCGCAGCGTCGCATCAATCTTTCGATCGATGAAGAAGTCCTTCAGCTTCTTTCCTCCGGGCGAGCCGGAAGGATGAAAGCGGTCGCCCGGACGGAATGAACGGACGGTGAGAGGAAAGGAAACCGCCGCGGCGTCAAATTCGACGCAATCGCGTCCCTCGCCGAGAGATGCCGGAAGGAGCTCCGCCTGCAGCATCCGGCCGTCCGGCAGAAGGAAACGCCCCGGCAAAGAGATCTCAAAAATAAAGGGTTGCGCACAGGGAGACGGCAGGACGGACAGGGAAAGCCTTTCATAACGGCGCCGGATGAAGATTCCGGGCAGATGGAGCTCCGCCTGTGGTTTGGGGCCCAGAAGGAGACGCTCGATGCTCTCCAGGTGCACCGCGCCGATCCCCTCGAGATGCTTGCGCACCTCGAGAACGGCGCGGCGGATGACGCGAAGGCGCAGGGAGGGATGAAGCTGGAGCAGTTTCGCACGATCGAGAGTGGTTTCGCTATCGGACCGGCGTCGCAATTGCGCGAGTGCCCGGTCTTCCTCGCCTCTCCAGTAGTCTTCTTCAAGAGCGACGCGCCTGCTCAGCCTGAAAAGATGTTCTTCGATCCGCGGGTTGATTTCCGCCAAAAGGGGAAGAATCTCCTTTCGAAGCCGGTTTCGCGTGAACGCCGGATCGTCGTTGCTGGCATCCTCCCTCCAACGCAGCCCGTGCTCGCCGAGATAGCGCAGGATCTGTCGACGGCCGAAACCGAGCAGAGGACGCAAATAGGGGGGTGTGCACGGAGCCATGGCGGCCAGCCCCGACACTGCGGCGCCGCGAATGAAGCGATGAAGGACCGTCTCGGCCTGGTCTCCGCGATGATGTCCCAGGGCGATCCAGCGGCAGCCGTGGGCCGACGCGACTTCTTCCAGAAATGCCCGCCGCACCAGACGAGCGCCCTCCTCGAGGCCCACGCCGAGTCGTCTGGCTTCGGATCTCACATCGATGCGTCTGGAGGTCAGGGGGAGGTTCCACCCTCTGCAGAGTTCGGAGACGAAGTGCGCGTCGGCGGCGCTTGCGCAGCGCAGGGAATGATCAAGGTGCGCCACATGGAGACAAAGTGGCAGTGCGCCGGACAGCACATGAAGGATATGGAGCAGGGCGACTGAATCGGGTCCGCCTGAGACCCCGACGAGAAGACGTTCACCAGGCAGCAAGCCGCACTCTGTTCTCAAAATCTTATCGACAGCCTGGCGCACGGCACCCCCGTGAAACGCGAAAACCCCCTCCGGCCTGGAGGGGGTTTTCGCTCGTTTGGTGGCGGTGCAGAGATTCGAACTCCGGACACTGCGGATATGAGCCGCATGCTCTAACCAACTGAGCTACACCGCCGAAATCTTTTCGTCGCATCGGCGCCCGTCCCGGCCGGGCAGGCAGCCGATTTATATCCCAGCGCCCTTCCCTTGTCAAGGGCAAAGGAGAAGCGCCTGTGAACAACCCAAGTCCAGAGGGTTGTCGATACTGGTTGCGGGGGCAGGATTTGAACCTGCGACCTTCGGGTTATGAGCCCGACGAGC
>JARFUG010000006.1:59146-76977 GCA_029289095.1 Desulfuromonadales bacterium | reverse complement strand
TCCCAACTCCCAACTCCCAACTCCCAACTCCCAACTCCCAACTCCCAACTCCCGATTCAGCCTTATCCGAATGGATAATCCCCACGGATGAGCTGACGACAGAGCCGATCGAGTCCGGCGAGTTCGCGTCTGACGATGGCTTCGGCCGCATGACGCTGGCTGGTGAAATCGGCATCGTGTTGCGGCAGCACAGAAACGCCGACCAGGGTCGGCTGGTCGATGGGAGCGCCTATGCGTCCGACGATGCAGACCTGGGCTTCGCGCACTCCTTCGATCTGTTCGTAGAGAAGACGTGCCATATTGTGCGCGAGAATATTGTAGATTTTACCGATGTGACTTACGGGATTCTTGCCCGCGGCCGCTTCGGCGCCGAGGGGACGCTTCACAGAGATAAGGCCGTTGATGCGGTTGCCTCGTCCGACCTGCCCGGAATCCGCGTCTTCTGCGGAGGTGCCGAGCAGGCTCAGGTAGACGCCGCCGAGCCCTCTGCCCGGGGCGTCCAAAGTGTTCAGATGGATGGCCGTGTCGTAGGGAACGCGGCTCTCAGCCCATTGAAGCATTTCCTGTTGAAGAAGTGATTTGCGGGAAAAATATTCCTCTTCCGAGCCGATGCGCGCACACATGAGCGGCATGGCGACGGTCAGATCGAGTCCTCTTCCCTGGCGGACTCCCATGATCTTTACGTCTTCACCTGTTTCGGGGAAGCGATCCTTGAACTCCCTGGAATTGAGCCAGACCTCAAGATCGAGCACCGTCTGTTCCACGGCGGAGAGAGGCCAGTAGCCGATGGCGGCCGATGTGTCGTTTGCGCTGCGATGTGTTCCCTTCCTGGCGAAGATGTCGCTGAGCTCATCGCTGGTCGGGGCAAGAACGACCCGGTAGAAGATATCTTCGGAAGGATCGATCCAGCGAAAATTCTGTCTGAACCATTCACGGGCCGTTTCGACGGCGATCTCTTCGACCGGGATCATGTGTCCCTCGAACTCCGCCGTGGCCCGATCGCCGATGATCAACTCCATCGGCTGGAGCAGACGACCTCCCCCGAACCACTTCTCCGCACGACCCGCGACGAGCATCCCCTTGTCGATGTTGTGATGCAGGATGGCGCCGAACTCCTCCAGATAGGCGCGGCAGAGGGCGACGGAGATCGATTCCATGACTGCATCGCAGACCGTATCCGGATGCCCGATCCCTTTGCGCTCAACGATTTCAACTGCCTGCTCTTCCATCGGGATTTCTTTTGACTCATTCACGACGATCTGCACGCCGTTCATCCTCCTGATTGAGATTGTAGAATTTCAATGAAACTGTATCAGATGGAGGCAAGAAGAAAAGGGGGGGTGGGGTGCGATGCCGAGGGAATGGGAGGGGGCTCGGGGAGCCCCCTCCGGGAGGCGATCAGATGGCCGATCAGAAAAAGAGCTGAGTCTGGAAGCGGATCGCATCTTGTTTGGAGCCGGCTCTGGTGGGGGCGTCTTCCGGAACTCTCCTGTCGTTGATGGCGTAATCGAGCTTGAAGTTGATGTTGTGCCCTTTGAGGAAGTAATTCAGGCCGAGATTGATGGTATTCAGGACTCGGCCCACATCAGGATTCTGGCGCTGGAACCGCAGGACCGGTTGCAGCGCCCCAGGCAGAAACTGTTCGGGCATGAGATAGCCGACCTGAAAAGAGGCGGTCGACCCCTCGAAGTCGCCGGCCCAGCCCGGGCCGTCCCAGTCGTACCAGGCCGCCGCCCCGGTAATGCGTCCCACTCCCATCTCCTGATCGATCATGGCGAAAACGGCCCAGGCCTCACCGTCACTGGCATGAGAGTTGCCGATGCGGTCGTACCCGACGCCGACCGAAAGCATGTTGAACGCGCCGAGACTGTTCATATTGTAGAACCAGCCCGGCTGGGCGTCGGCCAGGTTGAGCATGATCATGCCGGTGAAACGTCCGTCCTGATTTGGATTGCGATCCAGGCCCCCGACCATGTCCCGGCGCTCGCCGCGGAAGGCGCCGACGCGGTAATCGATCATCCCGCCGGCGAGGATGCCGCGTGCCTCCAGACCGTCGTCGCGCCAGGCCGCGCGGTCGTTGGCCGTAGGGAGCTTGATGGCATTGATGTTGTAGTCGATCCCGAGCAGCGTCACTGCCGAGGCCTGGGTCTCCAGAGAGAAGGGAGGGAGAATGCGTCCCAGAGAGACATTAAGTTCGGGGGCTAACTGCAGATCGATGAGGCCGTCATTCCAGATGATGGTGTTCGGCGCTCCCGTCCTGCCGGTATTCGGCACATCGGTTGTGAAGATGAACTTCACCATCTCGTGAACCGAGCCCTGCCCCATGATCCTGGCCCGGCGCGTGAATAATTCACTGCTCCACCTGTTGTTGTTGAGTCCTGCTTGATTTTCAATCGATTCGAACTGCACCTGCCCGAGAAAACCCAGCTCCAGCCATGTATCTTCGTCTACCGACATTCTCGGCCCCCACGCCAAGGCAGAAGAAACACACCAGAGAGATACCGCCAAAATCAGTGAAATTCCAAGTAACTTTTTCATTTGTCCTCCTTGAAAATCACGTTTGATGGTTCAGTGCGGACGGTTGAAGCTTCGCGTTCACCTCCTTCTTTAATAAGTTTTTACCAATCATAAGATAGCAACAAAATTGAATTTTTCAAACGGAGTTGAGAGTCAGGGGGATAGGCGCAAAGCGGAGGGGCGACAGGATGGGGCAGGGCAGGTGAAGATCAGCAGCCGCCGGAACGCGTGCCGCGAAAAAATCTGATTTCACTGAGCCATTCGGTGATGAGGCCGGAAGCGCAGCCGACGCCCGCTGAAACGCGTACTGCAGCACTCGGACAGTTTCTGGCGCAGGCGCCGCACTCCATGCAGAGATCACGCGATTGAACGGCCACTTTTTTACCAGACGGGCGAAAGACGCTATGGGGGCATACTTCGATGCAGCGACCGCAGCCGATGCATGCACCCTGGTCGAGGTTGAGAGTCGAGACATTTTTCAGATAGGTGAAATGTTTCATGGGATCAGAGGGTTATGTTTCATTTGTTAAGTATTTAGATTCAGCTATGACAGCAATTTTATGACAGTATCGGTCAGCCATGAGAGGGCGCCGACAGCAACGGCGGCTGCCATCGCCGGGATGGAAATACGCATTTCCTTCTTCACTCCGGAAATGGAGGTGAAAGGTGTGCACCCCGTGAAATTGAGGGCGTAGAATGCGCTGACCGCCGGGATACAGAAAAAAGCGGCCAGAGTCGTCGTTGAATCCCATGAGGCGCCATCGAGCAGCAGATACAGGAGAAAGCTCCAGATCAGACCCGCAAATGCCCCCTTGACGGCGAAGCTTCGGGATGGAAGCCAAGGAAGGAGCAGAGGCGTCGCGACAACCCCTGCGGCGACTGCCCCGAAAAAAGCCGTGACGGCAGTCCATCCGGCAGAAGGGGTGAAGACGCCCGTTCCGAAGGCGGCGGCCAGAAAGAGAACGACACTGATCGCCAGAACCAGAGGAATGGCGCCGACGAGTTCGACCGGGATAAGGACGAGACGCTCGCGGAAGGTGAAGGTCGGCTCTCTCATCTGCGCCGAGGCGACCATGCCTGCATCGAGGTAGGTGGGGAGATCGGCTGCGCGTGCCGTAGCGTACCGGACGGTGAAGCCGGTTTGCGCTTTGACCAGATGAGCGGCGACGCCCGGCGCGCCTAGAACGGGGAGAATGAGCCGCCGATGGTTGACGACCTCGGGGAGGCGAGTCGCCTGAATGCGGCCCACCAACTCATCCGTGCCGAAGGTCCCCTTGCCGGCGGCGCACCAGACGTTGATCCCATGGGTTTCAAGAACAAGAAGCCAGAGCCGCCGTCCGGCCAAAGCCTGTCGCACGATGTCGAAGCTCATCTTGTAGTTGGCCGTCACAACGACGGGATCCTCGGGACGAGGCTCGCCGATGGCGTAAAGACCGGGAGGGACGAGGTACGACATGCGGCCGATCCCCCATCGCGCTTTCCAGGCGCCGAAGTGGTCCCGCAGGCGAAGCGTCGAGCCGATCCGGGCGACGCGCCCGGCAGGCGTGTCGAGCCATCCCGTGAAGCCAGGCACGTTCTCTGAGATCTCCCCGCCGACCGCGAGGGTTCTGGGGCCTCAGCAGGGGGGCTTGTCGGTGGCGGTTGCGCACGTGTCCTTTGTTTTAACGGAGTCGTCTCTATCCATCTGAACCCAGGGTCTTTTGGTGCATCTATGTTTCTTTGAGGGGCATCCGCGTGATTATACAACGACGCGACAGGGGTGAGAAGCCCTGCTTTCTTCAATTCGGCTTGTCTGCAACGATCCATACGGAGAAATATGGTCCTTTGCGTACCGAAGCGCTCGCACCGCACGCCTCGACCATGCGGCAGATCTGCGAGGGAGTGAGAAATCGGCTCCCCATGAATAGCGCTTTTTCGCCAAGCGCAAGGGCCTTGACGGGGAGACGCCGCCTGTCGAATTCTTCGATGACGAGGCGCCCTCCGGGGGCGAGGAGTCGAAACATCTCCCGGACGGCGCCCTCCTGATCGGAGAAGTGGTGCAGAGCGTCGGCCATGATGGCTCGGGAAAAGGCGCCGTCCTGAAAAGGCATTCTCGCCGCATCTGCCGCCACGGCTTGCAGGGCTCCTTTTCTCAGGGCTCCCTTGAGCATTCCGGTCGAGATGTCGCTGATCACCACGGAACGCACCAGGGGACGAAGTTCGGCGCCGACACGCCCGGTGCCGCCGCCGATATCGATGAGGGAACCGTCTGCAGGAAGTCGGAGCAGATCGATCCACATGTCGGGATCGGCAGAGGGCATGAACCAATCGTAGACCGGGGCGAGAAAGTCGAAGTAGCGCATGGGGAAAGAATAGCAGAATTCAGGAGCCAGAAGACAGAGGACAGAGGACAGAAGACGGAAAAACCGAAACCCGAAACCCGGAGGCTGAGACTGGAACCTGAAGCCCTAGGGGATCCGCTCCTCGCACGGCACCCGTGTCTGGCAGAGACCGCATCCCGTCTGGGCAACGTCATAGAGTTTCGCCACTTGGTCGGGGACTTCTTCGTAGACGTACCTGCGGCACCTTGGTTTGTCGTGACCGCTTTGGCTAATGGCTCCTACGGGGCAACGATCGATGCACACTCCGCATGTTCCTTCCCTATGAAAGAGGCAGTTATGCAGGTGGTCCGGGTAGGGGCGGGGGGCCGGAGCGAGTGCAAGGTCGGTGATGACGCTGCCGATGCGGTGAGCGATCCCCTTTGAGGTGATGAGGGCGTCGTTGAGGCTGAAGGTTCCGAGCCCTGCGGCATACGCGCCGTGGCGCTCGGACCAAGCCGACGCGATGCCGACAGGGGTGTCGGCAAACTCTTTCCAGAAGGGGGCGAGTTGAGGAGCGATTGCCCTCCGGCCTTTTCCTTCCAGCCACGTGACCATGTGGCGACGCAGGGCTACGTTGAACGTTTCGCCGTGGTTGCGCGTCTGCGACCATGCGCGTGAGGGCAAAAGATCCTGGCTCCGGTTGCTTTCCCGGGTCGGTCGTGTAATGGGGAGAATCCACACGATAACCGATGCCGATGAGATTTCGCGGGAAAAGGCCCTCTGCAGTATCTCCAGAGGGGTCAGGTGAAAGTCGCCGATGATGCGCTTGTATTCTGTGAAGAGCGGATCGTCCCCATCGGCGAAGCCGACCAGAGGCTCGTCGAAGTAGGGAGCGCCGTCCTCCATCCGGTTGAAGGGACTCTCCAGGGCGAATCGTCTGATCTCGTCCGTGATCTCTTGTTTCAAGTCGACCTCCCGCCGGCGATTTCAGTTGTCGGTGAAGACCGCCGGTCGTTTTTCGAGAAAGGCCTTCATTCCTTCCTTCTGATCGTGGGTGGCGAAGGTGAAGGCGAAGAGTTCGGCTTCGTAGGCGCAGGCCTTGCCGAGTTCCATTTCGATGCCGTTGCGGACGGCTTCCTTGCACAGGGCGACGGCAATGCGCCCTTTGGCGGCGATCTTCTTCGCCAATGATCGGGCTTCGTCGAGGAGATTCTCCGCAGGGACGACCCGATTCACCAAGCCGATGCGCAAAGCCTCCCGGGCATCGATCATGTCACCGGTCAGAAGAAGTTCCATCGCTCTGCCGCGTCCGATGAGTCTGGGGAGTCGCTGTGTTCCACCGAACCCTGGAACGATTCCGAGGTTGATCTCTGGCTGGCCGAACTTGGCAGACTCGGAGGCGATCCGGACGTCGCAGGCCATGGCCACTTCACACCCGCCCCCCAGGGCGAAGCCATTGACCGCTGCGATGACCGGCTTGCTCCCCTGTTCGATGGCGTCGCACAGGCGCTGACCACGAAAGGCGTTTTCTCGCGCGCCGGGAGGCCCCATAGGCTGCATGACCGAGATATCAGCCCCTGCGATGAACGATTTCGGACCCGAGCCGGTGAGGATGATGACTCTCACAGCATCGTCGTTGTTCAGAGTGAGAAAAGCTTCCGTCAGTTCTTCGAGCGTCTCCTTGTTAAGGGCATTCAATGCTTCGGGGCGATTGACCGTGACGACGGCGATGCCGTCGCTTTTTTCCAGAAGAAGGTTCGTCGCGCTCATGTCGGTTTGCTCCTTGTCATGTCAGCAGGTTCACGACCGTGCGCCCCCTGACGGCGCCCTTCAGGATGGCCTGAATTTTTTCTTCGAGCCCCTCGAGGGGGATTTCGACGACGGTCTCGTCGAGGCGCTGCGGTTTCCAGTCCGAGGCGAGCTTCCCCCAGACCGATTCGCGCAGTTCTCGGGGGCACTGTGCCGAATCGACGCCGTGGAGGCTGACGCCGCGCAGGATAAAGGGGTAGACGTTCAAAGGAAGCTCCGCCGAGCCAACAAGGCCGCAGCAGGTGACCGCACCGCCGTACCGGGCCGCCTTGATCACAGCGGCCAGCGTGTCGCCGCCGACGACGTCGACAGCTCCGGCCCAGCGCTCCTTGAGCATGGGCCGCTCGGCTCCCGCGAGGATCTCTTCCCGCCCGACAACATCGAAAGCTCCGAGATCCCTGAGATACTGCGCTTCGGACGCTTTTCCCGTCGCAGCCGTGACCCGGTATCCCGCCTTCGCCAGCAAGGCGACGGCGATGCTGCCGACTCCTCCGGTGGCGCCGGTGACGAGAACTTCGCCGCTCTCGGGCATGACCCCCGCGTGCTGCAGCTTCCAGAGGCACAAGGCCGCCGTGAATCCGGCCGTTCCGTAGATCATGCTCTCGCGCAGAGACAGCCCATCAGGGAGGCGGACGGCCCACTCCGACGGGATGCGGATGTACTGGCCGAACCCGCCGTCGGTCTCCATCCCCAGATCATAGCCGGTGACGAGGACACGATCTCCCGGAGAGAAGGTTCCGCTTTCGCACGAGACGACTTCGCCCGCCGCATCGATGCCTGGAGTGTGGGGGAAGTTTCGCGTCACGCCGGGGTGCCCCGTGGCGGAGAGGGCGTCTTTGTAGTTCAGGGAGGAGTAGTGGACCTTGACGACGAGGTCGCCGGGGGGCAACTCGTCGACAGTGCGTTCCCGGATGCTTCGCTCGAAGGTCTTCTCCGCAGTCTTCTCGACCACCAGCGCCCTGAACTGTTTGCCTTCTGACATATTCGCCTCCTTGGATTCGGTTAATTTCAGCTAAGGCCAAAATGGAACACGGATTTTGCGGAAGGGGCTCTGATGAAAAGTTATCGTGAAATCAGATCTTAATCCGCGCGCATCAGATTTGATCCGCGTTCCCGTGCGGACCTGGCTTCAGTACGCGGTCGAAAAGAATGCGCAGAAATTCCCGCAGCGGACGAGGGGACTTCATCACCTTGGCCCGCAGCAGCGCGCCTTCCCATCCGGAAAGTAGAAATTCCGCCGTCGCTTCGGGATCAAGATCGCCGGCAATTTCACCCCGCGCCTGAGCCTCCCCCAGACAAACGGCGAAACGGTTCTGCCACCCTGTAAAGACTTCTTCAAGCCGATGGCGAAAGCGCTCGTTCAGATCGGCCATTTCCTGACTGAGATTTCCGATGAGACACCCTTTGCTGCAGTTCGCGTGCTCGAATCGCTCCAAGGCCCCTTCCAGGTGACGTCGGATGCGGTCAAGAGGAGAGAGGTCGGGCTCGGTCAGCGCCGAAGCGAGGCGCCTGTCATAGCGCTCGGCGAATCGGTCGATGACGGCCAGGCCGAAATCTTCCTTGTTCTCGAAGTAGTAGTAGAACGATCCCTTCGGGACGCCGGCCTTCTTCAGGACGGCATCGAGTCCGGTGCCGTTGAACCCCTGGACGGCGAAGAGGTGAATCCCGGCCGTGATGATTTCGCTGCGTGCATCTCTCTTGTCCATGGCATACATAGTAGACCGGTCGTCTAGTAAGTCAAGCAATATTTTTTTCATGGGGAACACCGGCACATCCTATATCGCGATGTCGTGGTCTGTACGCCATCGGGTAAACCGGTCGAGTTCTTCGAAAAAGACGCGCCGGCGACAAGTCATCAGGAGCGCCTCCCTCGAGTCGTCGTCGGGTGAAGGGATCGTTTCGTCGACAAGGGGAGTGAGTGCACTGTGGATCTGTTCGAGATATCGGCGATCGGAGGGCGCGGGATTCGGGTTTTCAAGCATCCTGAGAAGGTCGGGGCCCATGTATTGGCGGGCGAAGAGTCTCATCGTGTTGGTCATCGTCCAGCCGAGTTCTTCGGCCACGGGGCGCAAGGCTCGAAATCGGGGGCAACGGGAGAGGATCTGACCTGAAATGGAGATTTCGGCCAAGACTAGGAGCATCGGTTCAGGATCTCGCAGCGGATCCTTCGACCGGTAGAAGAGATCGAGAATAGGGAACTGATGCATCCTTTCATGGAGCCCCTGAAGGGAATGGTTGAGGTAGTAAAACCGGTCCGGCAGTTCCGCCCCTCCTGCATGAACCAACGAGCGCACCACAAAAGATGACCCGTCGTTTCTCCCGCCTGTTGCACCGGCCAGGTGCAGAGCCAGACTGTTGCGCTGTGTGACGCCGGTGGAGACGCTGAGCAGATAGGTGACGATGCCGGTCAAAAGGGCGAAACCGAGGCCGGATTGGATGAATGCGCATACCTTCAGAGCTGCGGTGATCGGTGAGATATCGCCGTAACCGAGAACCGTCCCGGTGATTCCGCTATAGTACAGCGCATCGACAAAGCCGAGAGCACCGATTTCGGATTCGCTGCGAAAGGAGGAAAGGTTGCGCCAGTAGATCAGGGCAAAGCCGACGATGAACAGACCGATCCAGATCAGGAAAATCGATACCATCATGACCGGTCCGGCAAGAGCAAGAATCCCTCTTCGGGACCTGGGGTGTGCAGAGGCCAAGAAGATGGAGCTTTTCCAAATGGCCTGGAATACCCTTGGCGCGATGATGCCGCTGATGTCGATGTGAAGGACGGCAAGAAAAACGTCCAACAGAACCAGCAGGATCAGGACGATGCCGCCAAAAATGATGAGAAGATCCGGAAGTTCCATGGGATTGTCACGTATGAGGTCGGATCCGATTCGCATTGAATACTACTGGAAATGGCCGAGGGGTCAACGATCGGCAAGGGCGTCGGAGAGCGTAGACCCGCTTGTGAGCAGCCGGAAATCCTTTACCCCGCACGCGGTTATGAGTATACTTCGGGAACTTTGTACCCACCCCGCATTCATGCGGACGAATCAGGAGAAAGGGCCCTTTATGATGAACTCTGTTCGGTGGTCCATTGCGGCTTTGTTGATCGTGATGTTGGCGGCTCTGGCGGCAGGGTGTTCGGGCAAGCACAAGATGGTTGCCGGCGCCCCTGACTGGGTGAACCGCGGCAGCGGGGCCTTCAAGGACAGCGGCGCCCGCGTCTTCTACGGCGTCGGAGCAGTCTCCGGCATCGAAAGCCGCTCCCTGGCCATGCAGAGCGCCGACCAGCGCGCGCGAGCCGACATCGCACGCCAGCTCGATACTTTCGTCACTGGGCTCTACCGTGACTATCAGACGTCGACGCTCGCCGTCGCGGGAAAAAGTCCCGTCGAGGAGCAGCATGTGGACGATACGCTGAAGAATCTGACGCGGATCTCGGTGCACGGCGCCCGGGTGATCGATCACTGGCGCGATCCCCGCACAGACACCCTTTACGCACTGGCGCGACTCGACCTCGAAGGGATCAAGGCATCGGTGGAGGAGATGCGGGAGATGGACCAGGCACTGCGCAGCCATGTGCGAGACAAGGCCGAAGAAGCCTTCGATCAGTTGAACCGATGAGATCGGGAGTTAGGAGTGAGGAGGTAAACTCCTTGTTTGTCCAGTTTTTCAACCCCAGGAGATTTTGGAAATGACCATTTTTCGCCTTTCCCGTTTCATTCTTCCCCTGACGCTTCTTGTAATGCTCAGCGCCTGCGGCACCAAGGTCACCCGCATGGATGTCGGCGAGGTTCGAGACCTCTCCGGCCGCTGGAACGACACCGACAGCCGTCTGGTCGCCGATACGATGATCCAGGATTGTCTCAACCATCCCTGGCTCTTCCAGCATGCGACGCGCACCGGCAAGCAGCCCGACATCATCGTCGGCCAGATTCGCAACCGCTCTTCCGAGCACATCGCCACCGAGACCTTCACGAAAGATCTGGAGCGGGCGTTGATCAATTCCGGGCGCGCCAATTTCGTCGCCTCGTCCGAAGAGCGCCTCGGCATCCGTGAGGAGCGCACGGATCAGGATCTGCACGCCTCACCCGAATCGCGTAAAGCCCCCGGAATGGAAGCTGGCGCCGATTACATGCTGATTGGGTCGATCAACTCTATCGTCGATCACGAGGGGAGGGAGAGGATCGTTTATTATCAGGTGAATCTCGAACTGATCGACATGAGCAACAACCGCAAAGTCTGGATCGGCGACAAGAAGATCAAGAAATTTGTCGACAGATCGCGCTTCAGACTCTGATCACCGGGGTGAAGAGCGATCCGCATGGGGCAAAGACTCGACCAGCGATACACGGCGTTCGCCCTGCTTTTTCTGCTCACTCTCCTGGCAGGGTGTGCAGGACACCGGCAGGGGCTCGATGCCTGCTTCGCCTCGGCGCGCGCCGGCAATTACGAGAAGGCTCTTGCCGATCTGAGGATGTCGGGCCTCGCCCGAAGCGACGGGAATCGACTTCTCTATCTTATGGAAAAAGGGTTGCTGCTCCACCTGCAGGGAGAGTATCAGCTCAGCAACCTCTACCTGGAAGAGGCCGATCATCTCAGCGCCGAACTCATCACCCGAAGCCTGTCGGCCGAGACGCTGAGCTTCATCACCAACGAGGGCGTGATCCCCTATGCCGGTGAAGATTACGAATCGGTTTATCTCAACTACTACAAGGCCCTGAACTTCCTTGCTTTGGGCGATCTCGAGTCGGCGCGGGTCGAAGCGCGCAAGGTCGACGAAAAGCTGAACTGGTTCACCGATACGTACGGCGGACGCAACGTCTTCAAAGAGAGCGCTTTCCTGAGGCTCCTGACGGGTCTCATCTACGAGGCCGAAGGGGATTCGAACAACGCCTTTATCGCCTATCGTTTAAGCCTGCAGGCGTACCGCGCCTACGAGGAAAAGTATCAGGTCGGCGTCCCTGAACAACTCTGGGGGAGGCTCCTGGTCTCGGCGCGCCGCACCGGGTTTACCGAAGAATACGAGCGCTATCTCGAAAAAGCCCGCGCCGAGAACGCGAAATTCGAGGAAGCGGACACTCTCATCGCCGTCATCATCGACCACGGCTTTGTGCCGGTCAAGCGCGAGACGGCCGTAATCGTCCCGACTGAGCACGGATTTCCTGTCAAGCTCGCCTTGCCTGTCTTTGAGGATCGTCCCCGCTCCCGGGGAACGCCCCTCGTTTCTCTCGCAACCGGGGAGCCGATCCGACCGGAGCGCGTGGAGGACGTGGCGATCATCGCCCGTCGCAGCCTCGAAGACAAACACGGCCGAATCATGGCCAAGATGGTCGCCCGCGCCATCGCAAAACAGATGGCGGCAAGGCGCGCTGAAAAGGAATTCGGCCCTCTGGCTGGATTCCTTGCGCAGATGACCGCCCTTATTACTGAAGAGGCGGATCTGCGTTCATGGTCCCTGCTCCCTGATCAGGTTCTGCTGGCTCTTATCCCAGTTTCGCCGGGGCGACACAGCGTCGTTATCGCCCAAGGGGATCGAAGAGAGACTCATGAGGTAGAGGTCGAAAGAGGGGGGATCGGCTTCGTCATGGCGAGGTGCCGATGAGTATCAACCGGTAAGGAGTGAGGGGTTAGGAGTGAGGAGTGATCCTGCGGAGGTTGAAATGTCTGCTGTTCTGAAGCGTCTGGTCGTACTCTCACTTATTCTGTTTCTGGCGGCCTGTGCCGGTCCGCGTCAACCTGACTGGACGGTGGGGGCGAGTCGGGACTATCCGGCCGATGCCTGGTTGACGGGGGTTGGCATCGACCGCGACAGAGGACGGGCGGAGGACCGTGCCCGTGCCGAGATCGCCAAGACCTTTCAGGTGCAGATCCGCTCCGTCGATCACAGCAGCGAGTCGCACCGGCTCTCTCGTGTAGGCCGACTGGTCGATACTGCCTACAATCAGGAAGTCTCTGCCCAACTGACTGCCGCCACCGACAAAATGCTCGCCGGAGTGCGGATCGCTCAGGTCTGGATCGACGAGCGAACGGGAGAGGTTTACGCACTGGCCGTGCTCGACCGGCAGGCGACAGCAAGGGGGCTTCGGGGGGAACTCAGAGAAATTGACGAGCGCCTCCTGGACAGGATGGCGCGCACCGAGAGGCTTTCTTCCGAGGCGCGCCGACTCGGTGAATATCTGCAGATGCTGACCCTTCACGAACAACGTCGCCTGCTGGCAGCGGACCTTCGCGTCGTCGATCCGGCCGGCCGCATCGCGGAGCCTCCCTATACGGCGGCCGAGATAGCCCGGCGCGCCGACCAGGCGGCCGCCGCCATCCGCATCCGGCTGCAACTCGACGAGGACGCCGGGGAGGTCGTTCGCGGGTCGCTGGTGCGTGCCCTTGCTTCGATCGGGATTTACCAGTCCGCCTCCGGGGAAGAAAATCTTCTCTTGAGGGGGATAGTTACCGTTGAGAACTATTTCCGCGGGGGGCTTAACTGGAGCACGGCCTCGGTGCAGGTCGAGCTTGTCGACGGGACTGGGACGGTTTTCGATTCGGTTCGCACCTCGGTTCGCGAAGGGTCTCAGGTCGAGGGGAGGGCCGAGGGGCTTGCCCGCCAGCAGCTTGGAGATCGTCTCGCACCTCTGATCGTCGAGCGCCTAGGTCGTCCGTGAGGAGTGAGGAGTGAGGAGTGAGGAGTGAGGAGTGAGGAGTGAGGAGTGAGGAGTCCTCCACTTTGCATTTTTCTCCTTTGCTCCTAACTCCCTGCTCCTCACCGATTCACGTTCATGCCAAGTCGAAGAGCAGAATCGACGTCTTCTCCTTCGCATTCAGGTGCAGTTCCCTTTCATCGCTGATCGCTGCTCCGTCTCCCGCCCTGAGAGTTTCTCCGTTGACCTCCAATTCACCTGAGATCACCTGCAGCCAGACGTGCCTTCCGGCAGCTATCGCGTACTTCGTCTCGTTCACCGGGTTCAATTCTCCGCGAAAGATCGAGACGTCCTGATGGACGGTAACCGAATCGTCCCGACCGTCGCGGGACGCGATCAGAGCGAGTTTCCCTTCAAAGCGCTCCGGCGAAAATCGCTTCTGCTCGTAGCTCGGCGTCAACCCTTCCTTTTCCGGAAGAATCCAGATCTGCAGTAAATGCACCTCCTCGGTCTCAGAGGGGTTGAATTCGCTGTGGCGAATCCCCGAACCCGCCGAGAAGCGCTGCACTTCCCAGGGAGCTACAACGGCGCTGTGCCCCGCATCGTCCTCGTGTTTGAGGCGACCGCTCACGATGATGGTGATGACTTCCATGTTGGCGTGGTGGTGCATTGGAAAACCCCGCCCTGCGGCGACATGGTCTTCATTGATGACTCTCAGCGACCGAAACCTCATATGTTTGGGGTCATAGTAGGTGTCGAAAGAGAACGTGTGTCTGGTGTCGAGCCAGTCGGCTTTGAAATGTCCTCTCTGGCTCGAGGGGCGTATGGCGATCATAGATTGCTCCTCGTAGCTCCTCGTCGGTTATCCGCTGCCCGTTGGGCAATTGCTCGCTTCCTCAGCGCCTCGCAAGATACCTGTCTGCCGAAGCCGCCCCACCCCCTTTGATCATGAGAGCCAGGGCGATGCCGATGGCGAGAAGGTGGAATTCAAACCCTTCTCCCGCTTGCTGTCCCCCCCAATTCATGAAAAATCCGAACTGCCAGTGCACCAGAGCGATGGCTCCCACCATGACGCAACCAATGCCGAATGCACTTAATCGCGTTAGAAAACCTGCAATCAGCGCCAGAGAACCGAAGAACTCGGCGATGATGACGAGAAATGCGAGAATCCATGGAATCCCCATGACCGTGGTGAAATAGTTCATCGTTCCGCTGAAGCCGAACCCCCCGAACCAACCGAGCATCTTCTGGGCTCCATGGGGGAACATGACGATGCCCAGGGTAAGCCGCAGGACGAGAGAGGCGATGTCGTTATCCGTTTTTATCAGTGCATTCCACATGACGTGACTCCTTCGAGATCAAGTGCGCTCTTGGCCGCGCCCGCTGCGATTGGCCAGGCCGAGCTTACGGCAGAGTCGTCCGAGTTCTTCCTGCTCCTGCCTGTCGAGAACCGACAAAGCGGCGACGATTGTCCCAGAGTGCCTGGGAAAGATGGTTTCGATCAATTCTCGCCCCCGATCCGAAAGCTCCACAGTCACATGCCTCCGATCGTGCGCCAGTCGCGTACGGTGGATGAGACTGCGGCGTTCGAGATTGGTGAGGACGAGGGAAATGTTGCCGCTGCTTTTCAAGATCTTGCGTCCGATTTCGCGCTGATTCAGAGGTCCAAGGTGGTACAGGGCCTCGAGGACGCCGAACTGGCTGAGCGTCAGGCCTGAATCGGCCAGATGCCTCTGGGTCTTCGCAATAACCGTTTCAACGGCTCGCGAGAGTTTGACGAAGGCGCCGAGAGCGAGGCGTTCTTCTTCTCTGAGCATGATTCTGTGCGTCCTCAGTAAAATAGTTTGATATTAAACTATCACCGAAATGGTCATTGTCAACCTTCTCAATCCAAGCAGGATCGGCCCGGAAAGGGCAAAAAAAAACCGGGCAGTGCCCGGTTTTCTGATCTTGGGGATGAATGGGGAAGGTCAAGCTGTCTGGTCGCCGAAAACCTGCGCGCTGAAGACGAAAATGGCGGCATCTTCGGCTTTCCACGAATCGGTGGGCAGACCCGCCTTGAGGCAGGTCTGCTTGAGAAAAGTCTCCCGATCCCATTTATGCTCCACAGCGACCTGAGGGAGGAGGACGCCCCGGTAGTACCCCTTCTCCAGGTAGATCCCGTGCGTGCCGACTTTAATTTCGTTGATGTCTTCGATCTTGTGCAAAGGGGAAAGAACGGATATCTCGAGGCTGATGCTGTCAAGATCTTCTGTCTTGAGAGGGTAGAATCGCGGATCCTTCGTCGCCGAGGCGACGGCCATTTCGGTCACCTCGCGAAAAAGCGGGAATTCCGACTGAAAGTTCCCGATACACCCTCTCAGGCGACCGTTCTGCTTGATACTGACAAAGCATCCGCTGCGAATGTTGAGCGACATCTCTTCGCGGGGTTCAATGTACGTATCACCTGTCCTGACGTATGTTTCGATGGCCTTCCGGGCGATTTCGAGAAGGACGCTTTTCTCTTTCGGGCTCAACTCTTTCTGCACAGCGCCTCCTGGAAAATGGCATGGTTTGGCAGGTGCCTTAAACGGGCACAATATAGTCTCCCCCCACGAAATTTTCAACACTTAAAACTTCTAATTTTTGGACTTCTTCTCGAGACGTTTGCGTTCGTTGGCGTCGAGATACCTCTTGCGCAGGCGGATCGACTTGGGGGTGACCTCGACGAGTTCGTCCTCGTCTATGAATTCCAGGGCGGCCTCGAGGGTCAAAATCCGCGGCGGCGTGAGCCGAACCGCTTCGTCGCTTCCGGAAGCGCGGACGTTGGTCAGTTTTTTCTCTTTGCCTGGGTTGACGACAAGGTCGTTGTCCTTTGCGTGCTGTCCAATGATCATCCCCTCGTAGACTTCCGTGCCCGGATGGACGAAGAGGATGCCGCGCTCCTGCAGATTCCATAGAGAGTAGGCGACGGTAACCCCCGTCTCCATGGCGATTAGCACGCCGTTCTTGCGACCGCCGATGGGCCCTTTGTATGGACCGTACTCGTGGAAGGTGTGGGTCATTACGCCCGTTCCCCGGGTGTCGGTCAGAAATTCCGTTCGAAAACCGATGAGGCCGCGGGCGGGAATGACGAACTCCAGGCGGTTGATGCCGTCCATGGGGTGCATGGAAACCATCTCTGCCCGACGGCTACCGAGCTTCTCGATGACCGTCCCCTGGTGCTCCTCGGGGACATCGATGACGAGGTATTCCATCGGCTCGCATTGCACGCCGCCGATCTCGCGGAAGATGACTTCGGGCTTGGAGACCGCGAGTTCATACCCCTCGCGACGCATATTCTCGATCAGGATCGAAAGATGCAGCTCACCGCGCCCGGAGACCTTGAAGGTATCGGTGTTGTCAGTGTCTTCGACCCGCAGCGAGACGTTGGTGCGCAACTCCCGAGTCAACCGCTCGCGCAGGTTGCGGGAGGTGACGAACTTTCCTTCGCGGCCCGCGAAGGGGGAGGTGTTGACGATGAAGTTCATCGAGAGGGTCGGCTCGTCGATGGCCATGTAGGGAAGGGCGACGGGAGCGTCGGCGGCTGCGAACGTTTCACCGATGCCTACTTCATCGAAGCCGGCGATGGTAACGATGTCGCCGGCCACCGCTTCGGGGAGCTCCACCTGTGTGAGCCCTTCATAGCCGAGAAGCTTGGAGATCCGCCCACGGGAGATCTTTCCGTCGCGGTGAATCAGTGCGACGGTCTCGCCCGCCCGCACCCGACCGTTGAAGATCTTGCCTGTGGCGATGCGACCGATGTAGTCGTTGTAGGCGATACTCCCCACCAGCATCTGGAAGGGGGCGCGGGGGTCGACCTCGGGGGGAGCCACCCGGTTGGCGATCATCTCGAAGAGAGGCTCCAGATCGGCCGAGTCCTGGTCGAGCTCGCGCTTGGCGTACCCGCTCTTGGCGCTGGCGTAAACGATGGGGAAATCGAGCTGCTCTTCGTTGGCGTTGAGTTCGCAGAACAGATCGAAGACGAGATTGACGACCTCCTCGGGGCGTGCGCCGGGTCGGTCGATCTTGTTGATGACGACGATCGGCTTGAGCCCGAGATCGAGAGACTTTTTGAGAACGAAGCGGGTCTGAGGCATTGGACCGTCGAAGGCATCGACAAGGAGCAGGACAGAGTCGACCATCTTCAGGACGCGCTCGACTTCTCCGCCGAAATCGGCATGGCCGGGGGTGTCGACGATGTTGATCTTCAGCCCCCCATGGTGGATGGAGAGGTTTTTGGCCAGAATCGTGATTCCGCGTTCCTTTTCAAGATCGTTGCTATCCATCACCCTTTCGGTGATGACCTGGTTTTCACGAAAGACCCCGGATTGCTTGAGCATGGCATCGACCAGAGTTGTCTTACCATGGTCGACATGGGCTATAATGGCGATGTTACGGATATTCTGTGGCATGAGTTGCAGCAAGGCTCCTTCTGGTGACCGGATCACTGTCTGATGGCAGAACCGATAATGTATATCGGATTGGTCCTGGTAATGCCAGCAAAAAAATGTTAATCAGTTCGGAGCCGGGAGCCGGGAGCCGGGAGCCGGGAGCC
>JARFUG010000006.1:48669-59046 GCA_029289095.1 Desulfuromonadales bacterium | reverse complement strand
AAGGATGAAGGATGAAGGATGAGAATGGGAATATTGGGGACAAAGGAAAATGACAGATTGCGGATGGCTCGTTTTTCTTCACGCCTTTTGGCGTGCGTGCTTTTCCTCTTTCTTGCAGGCTGCGTCGTCAATCCCGCCACCGGTCGCAGGGATCTTGCGCTGATTCCGATCTCCACCGCGCAGGAGATCGAAATCGGTCAGAAGACTTTCCCTCGGGCGGTCCAGCAGATGGGGGGTGAGATCGTCGACCCGGTCCTGAGCGCTTACGTCGAACGGGTGGGGCAGAGTCTGGGACGGGTGAGTCACCGCCCCGATCTCCCCTACCGCTTTGTGGTGGTGAACGACTCGACACCCAACGCCTTCGCCCTGCCGGGCGGCTTCATCGGCATCACCCGGGGGCTCCTTCTGCACATGGAGAACGAGGCGCAACTCGCGGCGGTTCTTGGGCACGAGGTCGGGCATGTGACCGCCCGTCATTCGGTTCAGGGGCTCCAGCGCGGCGCCCTCTACGGCGTGGCTCTGGGCGTTCTGGGAGGGGTGACGGGAGAGGCCTCCTACGGCCCCCTGGCTCAGCAGGCCGGAGAGCTGACGGCGGCCCTGCTCGACAGATCGCACAGCCGGGAGCAGGAGCGCGAGTCCGACCGCCTCGGCATCGACTACATGGTTCTGGCCGGATACGATCCCCGGGGGGCGGTGCAGCTTCAGGAGATCTTTTTCCGCATGGAGGGGGGAAGTGACGCCCGCTGGATTCAGGGGCTCTTTCGCACCCACCCCTTTTCACGCGATCGAATGGTCGCCAACGAACAGTACATTCTGACGCGCTATCCTGGCGCCATGGACAGTCCCGCCCTGGCGTTGGGCCAGGCCTCCTTTTATGCCGCAACCGCCGATCTGCGCAGCATCCGCAGTGCGTACGATCTCTATGACCGCGCGCGACGTCTGGAGAGCGAAAACAGGACCAACGAGGCGATCGCCACCTATCTGCAGGCGGCGGCAGCCGCCCCTTCCGAGCCGCTGATCCACACAGGTCTGGGGATGGCCTATCTTCGGGCCGGCAATTACAGGGCCGCACGCCCCTATCTGGAGCAGGCCGTCCGGCTCCAGGGGGAATACCATCTGTCGCGCTCCGGGCTGGGGTATGCGTATCTGCAGTTGAACGAACCGGCCCGTGCCGTGGGACACCTCGAAAAGGCGATGGAGCTTCTTCCGACGTTGCAGAGCGCTTTTCTCCTCGCCGAGAGTTATGAAAAGACAGGCGAGAGAGAAAAAGCCATCGGGCTCTATCGTGCGGTGGCCCAGGCCGATCCCCAGGGAAGGCTCGGACGCGAGGCCGCCCGCAGAATCGACGTTCTGACGGAGGTCTGATGGACTGGACGCCCTATCTCGAGCCACAGGAGCGCATCCGCTGGGAAGGGCGTCCGGCGCCGCGTTGTTATACCTTCCGCAGGTGGCGGCTCTCCGTCTACGGAATCCTTCTTCTGCTCCTTTCCGTCTTTCTTTTCGTTGTCGGCATCCCCCTCGGAAACTCCCAAGGCTGGCCTTTGCTCTATCTGCTGCCCGTTCCTCTGATCGCTCTCGGACTCTACCTCTCTTTTGGTCATGTCCTTTTCGCCAGACGGGAATGGGAACACCTCTTTTTCGCCGTTACAGACCGGCGCATCCTCGTCCACCAAGGCCTATGGCGCAAAAAGGTTGAGGCAATGGGGCTGGGTGAGGCAAGATATTATATCTACAAGCCTCTTGGCCGCGACCTCGGTTCCTTCTGGGTGAGGGGGGGCGCTCCGGAGCAATCCGTGTCTCTGCTGTGCATCGAGCATCCCCGACCGCTCGCCCTCCTTCTTGAGGAGGCTCTCGCGGTGCGGACCACGCAAGAGGAAAACGGTGTCGGTGAAGGGCTTTTTTTCATATTTCCGAGCAAAGTCACCGGCCTTGCCGAAGGTCGTAAACGCCCGGGAGCACCCGATGAAGAGTCGATCGATTCTGCAGCAATCCCGTGAAGAAAAATCCCTGGTTACATGCTATTCCCGCTACCACTCCGATGCAGCCGTCTCCCAGTACTGTGATGCCCATTACGGGCCGCAGAGGTTGGGCGTGGCCAATTTCCCGGCACGACTGGCTCAGCTCTGTGCCGTCGCGATGGAGGGAAATCCCTGTCGCCGTGCCCTGGATCTGGGCTGCGCTGTCGGTCGGGCAAGTTTTGAGCTGACGACCCATTTCGATCAGGTCACCGGTATCGACTATTCCGCCCGTTTCATCGAACTCGCCGATCGACTGCGAAATTACGGCACGATCAGCTACCAGCTCGTCGAGGAGGGGGAACTGATATCGGACCACCAGGTGCATCTGGCAGATCTCGGTCTTGCTGGGAGCGCATACAGAGTCGCCTTTCATCAGGGGAATGCCATGCAGCTCGATGAGCAGTACAGCGGTAACGACCTGGTGCTGGCAGCCAATCTCATCGACAGGCTCCCTGATCCAGGAAAATTTCTCGCAGGCATCCACCGCTTTGTGGTTCCCGGTGGTCTGCTGGCGATCGCCTCTCCCTACAACTGGTTGGAGAGCTTCACCCCCCAACACAAGTGGCTCGGCGGCCGCTTCAGGGCCGGGATCCCGCTAAGTTCCCTTGAAGGATTGCGCAGGAAACTCGCCGCCCATTTCGCTGCCGTCGGCGAACCATTGGAAGTGGCGTTCGTTATTCGGGAGAATGCGCGCAAATTTCAGTGCGGCCTTTCCCAACTGACACTCTGGCGCAGAATCCGCTGAGACGATGCGAAAAAACTCAGGGCTATTCCGCTTCCTTTCTGCCGAGGCGCGAAACGACATATGCAAAGATCAGCAGAGGGTAGATCAGCAGGGCTTCTACAAACCGGCCTTGGAACAGAGCAAACATGCTGAACAACAGGCCGAGAATCAGCAGGCCCAGCAGCAGCATGGCGACAGTGCGACTCATTGGCATCTCCTTTGAGGGGACGTTCTTGAAATATATAAATTTTCGCCCTAGGTAGAAGAGCTGGCGCATTTCCTCGGAAGTCGGGCGCCGCATTGAAATGGAAGGTCATTATGGAGGCATTCCCGGTTTCGATTCAAGGGGAACAGGCCATTTAGGGTTTCCGTTTGACAATTCCACCGGTGATTGATTAATCTTAGCAATTCCCCAAAACTACCGAGAAAGTGATCTTTTCGTGTACATGAACAAGAGATTCTATCTGGAGACTTTCGGCTGCCAGATGAATGTGGTCGATTCCGAGCGTATCGTCGACCTGCTGCAGCAGATCGGATATCGCCAAGTCGAGACGCCGGAAGAAGCCGGACTCATTCTTCTGAATACCTGTTCGGTGCGCGACAAAGCCGAGCGTAAGGTTTACGGGCATCTCGGGCGATTCAAGCCCCTGAAGGACGAAAATCCTTCCCTGATCCTCGGCGTCGGAGGCTGCGTCGCCCAGCAGGAAGGGGAGAACCTTCTCAAAAAGCTTCGCTATCTCGATATCGTCTTCGGCACTCATAACGTCCACAAGCTCCCCGAGATGGTGCAGAAGGTCGAACAAAACCGGACTCGTTGCCGGGAAACCGAGTTTCTCGACCGAGAGACGCGCCTTCAGCTTTTCCCGAAACGGACAGAAGGGGAGGCGGTCACCCGCTTCGTCACTGTCATGCAGGGGTGCGACAACTTCTGCTCCTACTGCATCGTCCCCCACGTGCGCGGGCGAGAGGTGAGCCGGCCCAGTGCAGAGATTCTCGACGAGGTGCGCCACCTCGCCGGGACCGGGGTGCGAGAGATCACCCTCATCGGGCAGAACGTCAATTCCTACGGCCACAAGGAAGGTGGAGAAATCTCCTTTGCCGAACTCCTCGCGCGCGTGAACGCCGTGGAGGGGATCGAGCGCATACGATTCACCACCTCCCACCCCAAGGATCTCTCCGACGAGCTCATCGACGCCTTCGGATACCTCGAGAAGCTCTGCCGGCATCTGCACCTTCCGGTGCAGTGCGGGTCGGACCGCCTGCTGCGCGAGATGAACAGGGGGTACGGCCGCGAACAGTACCTGCGCAAGGTCACGCGCCTGAAGGGGATCTGCCCCGACATCCGCCTGACTTCCGACATCATCGTGGGATTTCCCGGCGAAACCGAAGAAGATTTCGAGCAGACGATGGAGCTGATGGCCCAGGTCCGCTACGCCGACGTCTTTTCCTTCCTGTACTCGGCGCGCCCCGGCACCGCCGCCGCCGACCTGCCGGACGAGACGCCGGCTGCCGTGAAGCAGCAGCGCTTCGACCGCCTCCTCTCCCTGCAGGAAGAGATCAGTAGGGACACGTGGGCGGCGGACATCGGCAAGGTCCTCCCCGTCCTCGTCGAAGGCGAGAGCAAGCAGGGGAAGGGACAGATCTTCGGCCGCACCACCTGGAACCGCATCGTCAATTTCGAGGGCGACAGCTCAATGATCGGGAAAGTCGTCCCGGTGCGCATCACAAAGTCGTTCCGCAACAGCCAATTAGGCAGCATCCAGGAGCCAGGAGCCAGGAGCCGATAAGCAGTATCCAGAAGCCAGAATCCAGGAGCCAGGAGAAGAGCGAGAAACAAAGCAAAAGGAAACCAGGAGGGAGAACTTGACTTTCTTCTGGCTACTGGCTACTGGCTCCTGGATTCCCAAGGAACTTCAATGATTGATCTTCACACCCACACCATCTACAGCGACGGAGAGCTCATTCCGGCGGAGCTGACCCGCAGGGCCGCCGTGGCAGGGTATCGGGCCATCGGCATCACCGATCACGGCGATCTCTCCAACCTCGACCTGATCATCCCCCGCATCGTCAAGGTTGCCGACGACCTTGGGAGAGGGTGGGGACTGACGGTCCTTCCGGGGATCGAACTGACCCACATCCCCCCCGCCATGATCGCCGATGCCGCAGTAGAGGCGCGCAGGTTGGGCGCGCGGATCGTCATTGTCCACGGAGAGACGATCGCCGAACCGGTCGCCCCTGGTACGAACAAGGCGGCGCTGGAAGCCGATATTGATATCCTCGCCCATCCCGGGCTGATCACCCCCGAGGAGGTCGCGCGGGCTGCCGAGCGGGGTATTCTTTTAGAAATCACTACCCGCAAGGGGCACTCTCTCACCAACGGCCACGTCGCCAGGATGGCTCTGGCTCATGGGGCGAAGTTGACGGTGAACACCGACAGCCATTCCCCCGGCGATCTCACCCCGCTTCCCATGGCGCGCCTTATCGCCATGGGGGCAGGACTCAGCGATGAGCAGTTCGAGCAGTGCCTGCGCAATGCGGAGGAGTTGGTTAAGAGGGTATTATAGAAAAGGATAAATCTATCTAACGCAAAGACGCAAAGGCGCAAAGGAAAGGCTTCAGGCAAATCCTTTTACTCTTCGGATTTTAGGTTTTCTTTTGAGATTGTCTTAGCGTCTTAGCGTCTTGAGCGAGCGAAGCGACCGGGCGTAGACAAGCATTTAAAAGGATTTGAATATGAACGATCAGGACTTCAACTTCTTCAAGAAATTCGTCGAAGCCCCCAGCCCCTCGGGGTACGAGCAGCCGGCGCAGCGAGTCTGGCGTCGCGAGCTGGAGGGGGTCGCCGACGAGATCACCACCGACATCATGGGCAACGCCATCGCCCGCCTCAAAGGCGATGGTGAGAATCTTCCTCGCGTCATGCTCGCCGGGCACTGCGACGAGATCGGCTTCATGGTCAAGTATATCGATGACAGCGGTTTTCTCTGGTTCGCCCCCATCGGAGGGGTCGACGCCCATCTGGTCCCCGGTCAGCGCCTCTTGATCCATACTGCCGGGGGGCCTGTCCGAGGGGTGGTCGGCAAAAAGCCGATTCACCTCATGGAGACCAAAGATCGCGAGACGGTCGCCAAGTTCAAGAACCTCTTCATAGATATCGGGTGCTCCAGCCGCGAGGAGGCGCAGAAGCTGGTGTCGATCGGAGACCCGGCCACTATCGACGTCGACCTGCATCGCCTTCAGGGCGACCGGGTCACTTCCCGCGGCTTCGATGATAAAATGGGGGCCTTTATCGTGGCACAGGTTCTCAAGGAGGTGCGTCGCAGAGGACCCGCCCCGGTTGAACTCTTCGGCGTCTCTACCGTCCAGGAGGAGATCGGTCTGAGGGGAGGGACGACGAGCGCGTATGGCGTCAACCCCGATGTCGGCATCGTCATCGAAGTCGGTCACGCAAGCGACGTTCCCGAGGTCGACAAGAAGGAAATCGGCGAGGCCGTTCTCGGGGGCGGCCCGATCGTCGCCCGGGGGGCCAACATCAATCCTGTCCTCTTCGATCTGCTCGTTCAGTCCGCTCGGGAGGACCAGATCCCCTTCCAGATCAGCGGCGCTCCTCGTGCTACCGGAACCGACGCCAATGTCATGCAGCTCTCGCGCGGCGGGGTAGCCACCGCCCTCATCAGCGTCCCGTTGCGTTACATGCACACGCCGGTCGAGGTCCTCTCGCTCACCGACCTCGAAAACACCGTCCGCCTGGTCGCCTCCGTTCTCTACCGGATCGGCGCAAGGGAGACGTTCATTCCGAATTAGGGGCGGGGACGCGGGACGCGGAATGGGGAAAATCACGCTTGTTGCATTTCGCGTTCCGCGTTCCTCGCTCCAGCGCCCCATGCATTTGACTCTTTTAAGTTGACTCCCTTGCACCCCTTTTATACTGTTACGGATTAATTCTTTTCGGCCTACCCCACAACGAGGAGATCGCGATGCAGGATCCCGAGATCCGCGAAGGCTTGACCTTCGACGATGTTTTGCTCATCCCCGCCCATTCGACCATTCTGCCCAAGGAAGTCGATCTCACCACGCACCTCACCGCCGCCATCAAACTCAACATCCCCCTGCTTTCCGCAGCCATGGATACGGTCACCGAATCGCGCACCGCGATCTGCATGGCCCGCGAAGGCGGCCTTGGGATCGTTCATAAGAATCTCACCCCCGCCGAGCAGGCGATTGAGGTCGACCAGGTGAAGAAGTCGGAAAGCGGGATGATCGTCGATCCGATCACCATGCATCCCGATCAGAAGATCTACGAAGCGCTCGAGCTGATGAAGCGCTATCGCATCAGCGGCGTTCCTATCACCAAAGATGGTCGCCTTGTCGGAATTCTGACCAACCGTGACCTTCGATTCGAGACCCGTCTGGATCAACCGATTTCCCAGGTGATGACGAAAGATAACCTCGTCACCGTCCCCCCGGGAACGACTCTCGAAGCGGCCAAGGAACATCTGCACCAGCATCGTATTGAAAAGCTACTGGTCGTCGACGACCAGTATGCCCTCAAGGGGCTGATCACCATAAAGGACATCGAGAAGGTGCGCAAATATCCCATGGCCTGCAAAGACGACTTCGGCCGTCTGCGGGTCGGGGCTGCCGTCGGGATCGGAGCCGATCGCGAAGAGAGACTGGAGGCGCTCATCCGCGCAGGCGTCGATGTCGTGGTCATCGACACGGCTCACGGGCACTCCCAGGGGGTTCTCGATGCCGTCGCCGATACCAAGAGAGCCTACCCGAACCTTCAACTCGTCGCCGGCAACATAGCTACGGCCGAAGCGGCTGAGGCCCTCATCAAGGCGGGAGTCGATGCCATAAAGGTCGGCATCGGTCCCGGCTCCATCTGCACGACCCGTGTTGTCGCCGGCGTCGGTGTCCCGCAGATCACCGCCATTATGGATGCCGCAAAGGTCGCCCGGAAGCACAACATTCCGGTCATCGCCGACGGAGGTATTAAATTCTCCGGCGATCTCCCCAAGGCGGTCGCCGCAGGGGCGGATATCGTGATGATCGGTTCGCTTTTTGCCGGAACCGAGGAATCACCCGGAGAAACGATCCTCTACCAGGGGCGCACGTATAAGGCGTATCGCGGCATGGGTTCGATCGGCGCCATGAAAAAGGGAAGCAAGGACCGTTACTTTCAGGGGGATGTAGAGAGCGACATCAAACTCGTCCCCGAGGGGATCGAAGGACGCGTCCCCTACCGCGGCAGCCTCTCTGAAAACATCCATCAGCTCATGGGAGGCCTGCGTTCGGGGATGGGGTATACCGGATGCCGCACCATTCGCGAACTGCAGGAAAACGGCCGCTTCGTCCGCATCACCAATGCCGGCCTGCGCGAATCGCACGTCCACGACGTCACCATCACCCAGGAAGCGCCGAACTATCGGCTTGAGAGAAGAACTTAATGACAGGCTCTGGGCTCTGCGGATACATGCGCTGGGCTCTTGCAGGCTCTAGGCAAGTCAAGATCAAATCAGGTGCAGCGCTCTGGGCGCTAGGTTCGGGAGGTTGCTGGTCCGACCTTCCTCGCGCCCAGCGCCTAGCGCCTTCTTGAGGTTTTATGACCGATATCCATTCCGAAAAAATACTGATCCTCGACTTCGGCTCCCAATATACGCAACTCATCGCCCGACGTGTGCGTGAGGCGCACGTCTACTGCGAGCTTCACCCCTTCGACATGGATCTGGAGGAGATCAAGGCGTTTCGTCCCACAGGGATCATTCTGTCCGGCGGACCCAAGTCGGTTTACGAGGAAGGGGCCCCGGAGGTCGCCGAAGAACTTTTCGAACTTGGCGTCCCCGTTCTCGGCATCTGCTATGGCATGCAGGTGATGAGCCGGCACTTCGGTGGGAAGGTCGTACCGGCGGGGAAGCGGGAGTTCGGTCACGCCGATCTCCATCTGGTGGGAGAAACCGATTCCCTCTTCGACAACTTCTTTCTCGAGGGGCGCAGCCCCGTCTGGATGAGTCATGGCGATCACGTCGAGGTCGTCCCCGCAGGTTTCGAAATCGTAGCCGGGACCGACAATGCGCCGGTGGCTGCGATTCAGGACCGCTCGCGCAAGCTCTACGGCGTTCAGTTCCATCCAGAGGTAAATCACACTCCCCGCGGAGAAATCCTCATCGATTCCTTCGTCAGGCGCATCTGCGGCTGTACCGGCCGCTGGACGCCGGGTCAGATCATCAAGGACGCCATTGCCCGCATTCGCCGGCAGGTCGGCAGCGACCGGGTCATCCTGGGCCTTTCAGGGGGCGTCGACTCCTCGGTGGCGGCAGCTCTGATCCACCGTGCCATCGGTGACCAGCTCACCTGTGTTTTCGTGGACAACGGTCTGCTTCGCCTCGGGGAGGGGGACCAGGTCATGGCGACTTTCGCCGAGAACATGGGGGTCGAGGTGATCCGGATCGATGCCGAGGAGCGCTTCCTCTCGGCGCTTGAAGGTGTCGCCGACCCGGAGCGAAAGCGCAAGATCATCGGCAATCTTTTTGTTGAGATTTTCGAAGAGGAGTCGAGCCGCATCAAGGACGCTGCCTGGCTCGCCCAGGGAACGATCTACCCGGATGTCATCGAATCGGCCGGAGCCAAAACGGGCAAAGCCCACAACATCAAGAGCCATCACAATGTCGGCGGCCTCCCCGAAACGATGAAGCTCAAGCTGCTGGAGCCGCTGCGCGAACTCTTCAAGGATGAGGTGCGAGCTATCGGGGAGGAACTCGGGATCCCCCACGCCATGGTCTGGCGCCATCCTTTCCCTGGACCGGGCCTCGGGGTGCGCATCCTCGGCGAGGTGAAGAAGGAGTACGCCGACATTCTGCGCCGCGCCGACGCCATTTACATCGAGGAACTCTACCGCACCGGTCACTACGACAAGATCAGCCAGGCTTTCGCGGTGTTTCTCCCCGTCAGAAGCGTCGGTGTCATGGGGGACGGACGCACCTACGAGTACGTCATCGCCCTGCGCGCGGTGGAGACGAAGGACTTCATGACGGCCGGATGGTACCCGCTCCCGTATGCCGACATGGCCAACATCAGCAGCCGCATCATCAACGAGGTCAAGGGGGTCAACCGCGTCGTGTACGACATCTCCAGTAAGCCTCCGGCGACGATCGAGTGGGAGTAGTGAAAGGGAAGGGCGGCCCAATGCTGCCGCCCTCTTCTCTATGAGAGTCTATGAGAGGGGAGTAACGGATGAGCGACAAACAAACAACCCTGCACGATCTGAAGGAGCGCACCGCGGCGTTCGTGCGCGAGCGCGACTGGGAACAGTTCCACTCGCCGAAGAATCTCTCCATGTCGATCTCTATCGAAGCGGCCGAGCTCATGGAGCATTTCCAGTGGCTCACCGTCGAGGAATCAAAGAATCTCTCCCCTGACGCCCTCTCCGAGATCGGCGAGGAACTCGCCGACATCGTCCTGTATTCCCTCTCCCTCGCCAACACCCTCGGACTCGACCTCTCGGAGACCGTGCTGGCCAAAATGGAAAAGAACATCCTCAAGTACCCCAGCGACAAAGTTCGGGGAAAGGCGCACAAATATACGTATTACGCCAAGGACAAGGAATAAGCTCCTGAAATCGTGAGGAGTGAGGAG
>JARFUG010000006.1:19944-48569 GCA_029289095.1 Desulfuromonadales bacterium | reverse complement strand
GTGAGGAGTGAGGAGAAAAAGCGTAAGCCGGCAAACCAGGCAAAGCCGATATAAAACCTAAAACTTAAAAAACGGATTTTTTTGAAACCGGCAAAAAAATACAGCCAGGCCGCCCGCCTGCACGATATCATCCGGATTCTCGAAGCGCGCTACGGAGCGACGGTGGAGGAACTGGCCGAGGAGTGCGCGGTCACCCGGCGCACGATCTATCGCGATCTCGATGCGATCCTCGAGGCGGGCTACCCTCTGGTGCGTGAAGCCGAGCCGGACGGGCGAGTCCTGTACCGCTTCGTGACAGGTTTCAGGAAAATCCCGCCAATCACCTTTTCCCTGCCCGAACTGATGACCCTCTACCTGTGCCGCCGTCCCCTGGCCTTTCTTCAGGGTACGCCGTTCCAGGACGATCTCGACGCCATCTTCGCGCGCATCCGCTCCAGTCTGCCGCCACGCAGCGTCGCTCACCTGGAGCGTGTCGCCGAGGCGGCTGCGCCACTGTTCCAGGGGGTGCGCGACTATTCGCGCAAGCGTGATATCCTGGAGAAGATCCGAGAGGCGCTCCTCTTTCAGTACCGCTGCACGATCCGCTACGCTCCGCCCCGTCGCGAAGTGCAGGAGTACCTGTTCGATCCCTACACCCTTCTCTTCTTTAAGGACTCCCTGTATCTCGGGGGATTTGCGCACAACCGCGGTGCGCTGCGCCTTTTTCTTGTCGACCGTCTCATGGACGTCGAGGTGAGTCGCGAACGCTTTGAGGTTCCCGACGACTTCAGCCCAGAGGCTCTTACGGGAAGCTCCTTCGGCCTGATCGACGGTGAGCCGATGAGGATACGCGTTCGTTTTTCGTCAGAGGTTGCCCATTTCATTCGAGAGCGCATCTGGCATCCCACCCAGGACCTTGTTAATCAGGCCGACGGCTCGGTCGTTCTCGCCTTTGAGGCGAGCGGGGAAAAGGAGATCCTCGCCTGGGTCTATTCGTATATCCCCCATGTACAGGTTCTCGAACCTCCTTCCCTCCGAAGCGCCTTTGTGCGCGGAATCGAAGAAACCTTAAAAATGCAATAGGCAGCTCACATCCCTTCCCCTTCCCACAGCTTGCTCAACGATTTTTATCACGCGACGACGCGACGAAGTTCAAAAACCATATCCCTTCCAGGATTGCTCGAGCATGCCATGTCGACAAAGCTCTTGGCGCGCTCCCGGTTTTTGAATTTTAAACGTTGCATCGTCGCGTGCCTGCGCGCTGTAGCGCTTCGGCGCACAAGCGTGAGACCTGCTTTGACTTTTGTGCTTTGACGTATTCTGTCACAGTAGCCGACTATCATTCTTTCAGACGAAACGACACCCAACGACAGGAGGTGCTTCATGGTCTGGTTGAATGCGGCAAATGAAAACGGCAGTGGACTTTATTTGAACATCCATCGAATCGAGGAACGAGCAGGATCGCTTTTTGCTCTGCACGGAACAGTCGGCGACGGCTACTATGAAGGAGAGGTGGTGATAGAGGTAGGGGAGGGGACCGATATTACCTTTGCGGACGACTGGCTCGACCGTAGTGCCTTGAATGAATTTTTCGGACACGTCGACCGCGCCGATGTCGAATCGGCGCTGGCTGAGCGGGCTTCTGAATTGCTTTCAATTGAAGAAGACAGGTGCTCTTTCAAAGCTCTCGCAAGGCATTCGAGCAGAGTGCGGCCGAGGGCGAATTGTGTCAAAGAGAAGGGAATGCGTTGGGAGGCAGCTTGAGGATGCGAAAGGGGCGATGGGGGCGCACAACGGTGCGCCCCCATCGATATTTTCAGGGCAGAACGGCGACTGCCTGTCTGGCAAGGGCCATAAACCCTTGAGGTAGAACGCCGACGAGAACAATGGAGGCGATAAAGACGACGCCGAGGCTCCGGGTGCCGATGCCGAGACGAATGGCCGCGCCGCCGTCATCGCTGGTCAGATAGGCGGCCCGGACGACCTTGAGATAGAAGAAGATCGAGATGGCGGCGTTGATCAGGGCCAGAATGACGAGCCCTGCGAAACCGGCCTGATAGGCGGAGGTGAAGATCAGGAACTTGCCGGTGAAGCCAATGGTGGGAGGAATCCCCGCCAGACTGAAGGCGCCGACGGCAAGAGTCATCGCAAGCAGGGGCGAGCGGCGATAGAGCCCCTGCAGGTCGTCGAGAGAGAGGTTGCCTCCGCTTGGGCTGAGGTGATAGATCACGTAGAAGCAGGCGAGGTTCATCAGCAGATAGCCGAGGGCGTAGTAGATCGCCCCGGCCATTCCCAGAGGATTTCCCGCCATGATGCCGAGCATGAGATAGCCGGCGTGGGCGACGCTCGAGTAGGCGAGAAGTCGTTTGAGATCCCCCTGAACGAGGGCGGCGAGATTTCCGACGGTCATGCTCACCACGGCAAGAATCCCCAGGGCCCATGTCAGGGCTGTCACATCGACGCCTGCCAGGGTCACCAGGCGAAGCAGGAGGATGACGGCGCCGACTTTGGGGAGCGTCGCCAGAAAGCCGGTCGTCTCGTTGGCGGCTCCTTCGTAGACGTCCGGTGTCCAGAAGTGCAGAGGGAAGAGGGCGAGCTTGTAGAAAAAGCCGCACAACAGAAGGACCATCGCCGGAATCGCCAGGGGCTGCGTCGCGACCAGTTCGGGGAGCAGGGGGGCGATCTCGACAAGGTACGTTGTCCCCGTCAATCCGAAGATATAGCTCATCCCGAAGAGCGTCAGGCCTGAGGCGGCTGCGCCGAAGAGGATGTACTTGATCGCCGCTTCGAACTGAGTGCGGGTGGCGGCCTCATTTCGGAAGGGGATCGCGACGACCATGGCGTAGGAGGCGATCTCCAGGGCAAGGAAGATCGTCAGGAGCTCGACAGAGCTGCTCATCAGGACCAGACCGAAGGTGCTGATAGCCAGGAACATGTAGTATTCCGGCCGCAGATTCGATTCGATCCCCTTGAGCCCCGGACCGGACCAGGCGACCAGCAGGAGCCCGAGGCAGATGATGACCTTGAAGAGCTGCGAGAGGGTATCGATCTTGTAGGCCTCGAAGAAGAGGAAGCCCTCCTGGCCAAAGGTGGCGGCGGCCGAAATAGCGGCGGCGGCCGTGAAGACGATGACGGCTCCCTGGATCAGGCCGGCGCTCGGGCGTCCCAGAGAGGCGAAAAAGCAGAAGAGCGTCAGCGCAATGAGAATGAGTTCGGGAAGGAAGAGCAGCACGATTTCCATAAAAAATCCCGGAGTTAGAATTGGGGCGCAGGCTGCGCGTCGATGATGACGGCGGCTTCAGGGGTGGCGCTCAGCGCCTGGATAGGATGGGACGTCCCCTCGAGAATCGTCCCCGCTTCGATCTGGCCGATCAGATGAGTGACGCTCACATCCATCATGTCGAGGAGCGGCGCAGGATAGAAGCCGATCCAGAAGACGAATACGGCGAGAAAGACGAGGGTTCCGCCCTCGCGGAAATTAAGATCGAACAGGTGGCGGTGACCCGTCTCGCCATGGTGTCCGTGTTCGTCATCGTGGCCATGGTGCGCATGGCCGTCGGATTTGTCCCAGACCATCTTCTGGAGCAGTCGCAGCATATAGGCCGCTGCGAGGATCGCGCCGGGAATGGCCAGAGCTCCCACGAGCGGATATTTTTCGAAAGCGGCGATCAACACCAGAAATTCGCTCACGAAACTGTTTGTCCCGGGAAATCCGAAAGAGGACAGAGAGAAGATGCCGAGGAACAGGACATAGAGCGGCATGAAGGTCCCCAGCGCTGAATTGACGCCAATTTCACGGCTGTGGGTGCGCTCGTAGATGATGCCGATCAAGATAAAGAGCGCGCCCGTGGTGATGCCGTGATTGATCATCTGCAGAATGGCGCCCTTGATCCCGTGACTGTTCAGAAGAAAAATCCCAAGCGTCACGAATCCCATATGGCCGACGCTCGAATAGGCGATCAGCTTCTTGATGTCGCTCTGGCCCAAGGCGAGGTAGCCCCCGACGATGATGGAGACGAGGGAGAGGGCGAGAAGCCAGGGAACCGCTTCGATGGCCGCTGCGGGAGCGATGGGAAGACAGAAGCGCAGAAATCCGTATCCCCCCATCTTCAGCATGACGCTGGCGAGAATGACGCTGCCTGCCGTAGGCGCCTCGACGTGAGCGGCGGGGAGCCAGGTGTGAAGCGGGAACATGGGAACCTTGACGGCGAAGGCGATTGTGCAACCGAGGAAGATCCAAACCTGGAACCCGAAGGCGTAGGGGTGGTCCATAAGTGCTGGGAGAAAGAAAGTCCCGGCCTGGACATACAGAGCGATAATGGCAGCAAGAAAGAAGATACTTCCTGCAAAGGTGTAGATGAAGTACTTGATCGAGGCGTAGTCTTTGCGGGGGCCTCCCCAGACGGCGATCAACAGGTACATGGGGATCAGCATCGCTTCCCAGAAAAGGAAAAAGAGCAGGGTGTTGAGGCTGATGAAGACTCCGATCATCGCCGCTTCGATGAAGAGAAGGACGAAGATGAACTCGCGCATGCGCTCCTTGATGTAGCTCCAGGAGCACAGAACGCACAGCGGCATCACAAAGGTCGTCAGCAACACGAGCAGGACGCTGATGCCGTCGACGCCCACGACATAATCGAGCCCGAGATCGGGAAACCAGCTCCGCAGCTCCACGAACTGATAGCGTGCCGTCGTCGAGTCGAAATGCGTGTAGAGGGGGAGGGAGGCCGCCATCGTCGCCAGCGTCACCGCGAGCCCCCACCACTTGAGCGCCGTCTCGCTTTTCAGAAAAAGCGCAAGGATCGCTCCGGCCGTGGGAATGAGCATGATCATCGAAAGGATCGGATAGCTCAGGTCGTTGAAGATCAGATACTGTTCCACGATGTATCCCTCAGTAGGGGCGAATCTCGTATTCGCCCTCGGTTGTTCAGGTATTTCCCTCAGGGGCGGTCAGCTAGACCGCCTTCGAGGATTCCGTGTTCCGGATTCCACTTACAACAACGCCGCCACCAAAACCACGATCAGAAGGGCCGCCACGGCGCCTCCGATGTAGTGCTGGACTTTGCCGGTCTGCAGATGTCGTAGCCGATCGCCGCTTCGCACCACATGCCGTGCCGATCCATCGAGGGTCCAGTCGATCCCCTCACGGTCGAACCACGAAAAGGCCCGTGCCGACGCCATGGTGAAACGCAGCCCGACTGTCTTGTACACGTTGCTCACCCACTCGTTGGTGCGGTTGACCGGTCCTTCTGCAAAGCGCATGAAGCTTCCGGCGCCCCGGCGATAGAACCAGTCGAGATCGAGATTCGAGACCGAGTGGGGCTTCATGTGTTTGACCATCAGGTAGAAGCCGAGACCCGTAAATGCGAAGAGCTGGAAGGTCTCCGAGAGATGGTAGGCGGTGTACGGTTCGTAGGTCACCGCATAAGGGAGCATGTTATAGAGTGCGTCGGGGTAAAAACCGAGAAAGATGCAGATGAAAGCTGCGATTCCCATCCCGAGCTGCATGTTCCACGGGGCTTCGGGCGCCCTGATCCCCGAGTCCTTGCCGAACCAGATGAAGTAGGGGAGCTTGATTCCGACTGAAAGGAATGTTCCGATCGCCGCAAGCAGGAGCATGACAAGAATGATCGTCATGTGGGCATCCCCGGCGGCCTGAACGATCATCGACTTGCTGATGAAGCCGCTCGTCAGAGGGAATCCGGAGATGGCGATGCCCCCAATCACCGTGAAGATCATGGTCCACGGCATGGTGCGGTAGAGTCCGCCGAGTTCGCTCAACTTCGACTTGCCGGTCATCTCGAGGACAGCGCCTGCCCCCATGAAGAGGAGCGCCTTATAGAAGATGTGGGCGTACGCATGAGCGGCCGCTCCGTTGATCGCCATCGTCGTTCCGATTCCGACGGCGCAGACCATGTATCCGACCTGGCTGACGACGTGATAGGCGAGAATGCGTCGGGCATCGTTCTCGATCACGGCGTAAGCGACGCCGTACAGGGCCATGATCGCCCCCATGATGGCGAGGATCTCGAAACCGGGGAAAGCGCGCGCCAGAACGTAGACCGCCGTTTTGGTGGTGAAGGCGCACATGAAGACGGCTCCCGTCACCGTCGCCTCTGGATACGCGTCTGGAAGCCAGGCGTGGATCGGCGGTACGGCGGCATTGAGCATGAAGCCGATCATGATGAGGTACTCGGCCCAGCCTGCCCCTTCCTGAGAAAAGACGCCGAAAGAGAGATCGTGTCCCGTCTGGTAGAGAAGGAAAATCCCGGCCAGTAGGATGAGGCCGCCTGCGGTGTGAACCAGAAGATAGCGATAGCCCGCCTCGATGGAGCGTTTCTTCTTGCGGTACCAGATGAGGAAGGTCGAGGCGAAGGCCATCAACTCCCAAAAGATGAAGAGCGTCAGGTAATCGCCCGCCAGTGTCACTCCGAGAGAGCCCGCCACATAGAGGAAGGCGGCGATGTGCTGGCCCGTCTCCTTGACCCGCAGGCCATAGATGCACCCCGTCAGCGCCATAAGGGTGAAGACGTGCAAAAAGACGAAGGTCAGTCGATCGACGCGGCCGAAGACCAGGTCGAAACCGAGATATTGGACGTGCCCGAAGCTCTCCGGGAGATAGTAGATCTGGGTGAAGGCCGCCAGAGGAATCAGGATCAGCCAGACTTTCTGCAGGCGAAGTTTCCCCATAAGCGGCAGCAGGGCGGCGCCGAGGAGAAAATAGGTGGCTGGATGGACGAAGATGCTACCGGTCATAGTAATCTTCCTCCTTCTGCAGCCAGACGTGGCTGAGTCCTTTGAAGACGACGATCAAGGTGAGGCAGCCGAAGAATCCGTAAATGGACCAGAAGCCGATGATTTCATCGCCCCAGAAGTGCGGCTCCGGACGCTCGATGAGAAAGTCGAACACCACGGCAAAGACGAGAAAGGCGAAGAAAAATCCTTTGAGGATCTTCGTACGCTCACGCAACCATTCGATCACTTGCGCCATCATAATCCCACCATCAAGGCAATCGTATTGAGGAACATTTCAGGATAGACGCCGATCAACACAGAAATCACGGCGGTGATGAAGAGGGGCACCACCATCAGCAGCACCAGGGGGCGCCGTTCGAGGCTCCCGGTGGCCGCGGCGTCCGCAGGAAGAGGACGCCCGAAGAAGGCCTTGTGGAAGATCGGAACGAAATATCCGGCGTTCAGAAGTGAACTGATCAGGAGCACTCCGAGCAGAATCATGTTGTTGATGTCCATCGCCCCGAGGGCGAGATACCATTTGGTGACGAAACCGCTCACAGGCGGAGCGCCGATCATGCTCAGCGAGGCCAGGCCGAAAGCGATCATCGTGACCGGCATGCGCCAGCCGAGCCCGCCGAGTTCGGAGATATCCTTTTTCCCGGAGGCGACGAAGATCGCGCCGGCAGCGAAAAAGAGGGTGATCTTGGCGAAGGCGTGGTTGGCGATATGAAGAAGTCCACCAGTGACGGCGTGAGGGGTCAGCATCGCCACGCCGAGAACGATATAGGAGAGCTGGCTCACCGTCGAATAGGCGAGACGCGCCTTGAGATTGGTCTTGGTAAGGGCGATGACGGACGCTGCCACGATGGTGAAGGAGACCAGGTAGGCGGTGAAGAGGCCGAGCCCCGTGACGGACAGGAGGTCGACGCCGAAAACCGAGAGCATGACGCGGCAGATGGAGAAGACGCCGACCTTGACGACGACGACGGCGTGCAGCAGGGCGCTGACCGGCGTCGGGGCGACCATGGCGTCGGGAAGCCAGTTGTGCAGGGGCATGATCCCGGCCTTGGCGAAGCCGAAGAGACATAACAGATAGGCGATGCCGGCCAGAAGGCGGTCCGCATCGGCGGGGAAGATGCCGGCCGAAATCCCTGCGCCGAAATCAAGGGTGCCTGCAAGGACGTAGACCAGGGCCATGGCCGGGAGGAGGAACGCCTTGGAGGTGAACATAAGGTAAATGATGTATTTGCGCGCCCCGTCGTATCCTTCTTCGTCCTGGTGATGCATAACGAGGGGATAGGTGAAGATCGAAACGATCTCGTAGAACAGGTAGAGGGTGAAGAGGCTTCCCGAGAAGGCCGCGCCCATCGCAGCGCCGACCGACACGGCGTAGCAGATGTAGAAACGGGTCTGGGCATGTTCGTTGAGCCCCCGCATGTAGCCGATGCAGTAAATGGAGGCCAAAATCCAGAGGAAAGAGGCTGTCCCGGCGAAAAGAAGCCCAAGGGGATCGAGGACGAACGAGACGCTGATCCCGGGATAGAGCGTTACCAGGGTCAGAGAGTACGTCTCGCCCCGCAGAACTCCAGGGGCTAAAGCCATGACCGAAGCGAAGGTGAGGACCGCGCCGATGGTGGAGAAGGACTCACGCAGGTTCGGCTTGTTGCCGGAGATCATCACCAGCAGAGCTGTCACCATTGGGATGACGGTCGCCAGGAGAATTTTTGCGCTAACGAAAGGTTCCATGGTTATCGTCCAGTAAGGTGTCCTATAGGTCCTATAGGTCGCATAAGCCCTATAGAACGAAAAGATATGTCATCCCTGCATATCGCTGACAGCCTCGGGATCGATCGTGCTGTAGCGGCGAAGGACAGCAATGACGAGACTGATGACGATGGCGGCCTCGGCGGCGGCGATTCCCATGATGAAAAGGGTGAAGGCCTGGCCGATGGCGGGATCCGGCGCGGTGAAGCGGTTGAAGGCCATGAAGTTGACCCCGGCTCCGGCCAGGATCAGCTCGACAGAGATCAGCATGCCGATGAGGGAACGATGCCGGATCATCCCGAACAGGCCGATGACAAGGAGAAAAGCTCCGATGATCAGATAAGTTGTGAGATTGTCGCTCGGCATCATGACTGATTTCTCTCCTGCGGGCTGCGCGCGATGATGATCGCCCCGATAATGGCGGTGAGGAGCACAACCGAGATGAGCTCAAAAGCCAGGCAGTAGCGATAGATGAAGCTTTCCCCGAGGTGCTGCATGGAAAAATCGCCGACGCGCTGCGCTGCGGCCACCCATTGCGTGCGAACCACCGTGGCGGTCAACAGGACGAACCCGGCGCCGCAGGTAACGATGCCCAGAGCAAGGTTGTGGCTGCTGAGCCGCAACTGAGCGGCCTGGTTCGGCGTCTGCCCGACCATGATGCCGAAGACAAGCATGACGCAGACGGCTCCGACATAGATTAAGATCTGCATCAGCGCCATGAAGGGAGAGCCGAGGTGAAAATAGAGCCCGGCGACTCCGACCAGAGCGACCGCCAGTCCGAGGACCGCATGCATCAGGAGGCGGGCCTGCACCGTCAGCAGGGAGCCAAAGAGAATCAGCACGATGAAGCCGAGAAAAATGGCCTCGGCCAGATAGCGATAAAGAATCATTTACCTTCCTCCACCATGCGAAGAAGATCGTAATGGAAATCTTCCCGACGCAGCCCTACGGCGCGATATTCCTGGGAGAAGTCGAGAGCCGCCGTGGGACAGATTTCCACGCAGGTGCCGCAGAGACTGCACTTGGTGAAGTCGAGCCTGTAATCTGTCAGCACCAGTCCCTTGACCCCCTCGCGCTTCTCGCCCCCGAGTGCGATACACCCCGAGGGGCATTCGCGCTGGCACATGCCGCAGGTGATGCAGCGGTGTTTTTCCGGTTTTTCCTCATCGCGCACCAGGTACGTGTGCCCGCGGTAGTTGGGCGTGACGACGAGCTTTTCGCGGGGATATTGCACGGTGACGACGGGGCGAAAGAACTCTCGAAGAGTGATGATCATTCCGATGATCAGGCTCTTTCCGCCCGTGAAGAGTACGGCGAAATAGTCTTTCATAGCTTTACCACCACGGCCGTCACCAGGAGGTGGACCAGGGAAAATGGGACGAGATATTTCCAGCAGAAGTTCATCAACTGATCGAAACGCACCCTCGGAAAGGTCCATCGGATCCAAATCATCACGATGAGAAGGAAATAGACCTTGAGGAAAAACCAGATTGCCGAAGTGTAATCGGCATAGGGAAGAGGAGGCCCGTGCCAACCGCCAAGGAACAGAATGACAGTGAGCGAGCAGGCGATGAACATGTAAGTGTATTCAGCCATGAAGAAGAGGCTGAACCCCATCCCGCTGTACTCGGTCATGAAACCTGCGGTCAGCTCGCTCTCGGCTTCAGGCAGGTCGAAAGGGGCGCGGTTCGTTTCGGCAAGGGTGGCGATGAAGAAGACGATGAAGGCCACCGGCATCAGAAAGACGAACCAGATGCGCTCCTGCGCCTCGACGATCCCCTGGAGGCTGAAAGTGTTGGTCACCATGATGACCGACAGCAGAGTCAGCAGCATGGGGATTTCATAGGCGACGTTCTGGGCCACTGAACGCATGGCGCCCAAGAGCGAATACTTGTTGTTGGACCCCCATCCGGCGATGAGGATGGCGAGGACGTTGATCGCCACGATGGCCAAAATGAAGAGCAGGCCGACATCGAAATCGCGCCCCTGCAGCTTGGGGCTGAAGGGAATGACGAGCAGGGGCAGGGCAGCCGGCGCGAAAGAGACGATGGGGGCGATGCGGTAAAGAACCTTGTCGGACTGCGCAGGAATGACGAGCTGCTTGCCGACGAGCTTGACGCCGTCGACGGCGAGCTGCAGCACCCCTTGCCAGCCGATTTCCATCGGGCCGGGACGGCGCTGAAAGCGTCCGGCGAGCTTCCGCTCAAGGTATCCCATGACGACGGCATTGCCGAAGACGATGACAATGGCGCAGACGAAGGTGAAAAGAATGCGCAGCAGATCGGGAAGAAAGAAAGATTCAGTCATCGGGCGCTCACCTGTCGATCTCGGGGATCACGAGATCGAGACTCCCCATGCAGGCGCACACATCGGAGAGAAGCATTCCCCGACACAGCTCCGGCATGATGCTCAGATTGGAAAAGGAAGGAACACGGATCTTCAGTCGGTAGGGGATATCGCTGCCGTCCGCCGTCATGTGATAGACAAGCTCCCCTCGGGGTGACTCGACCGCAAAGCTCGCATCGCCTGGAGGGAGCTTGATCTTCTTGGGCGTCTTGGCCCGGAAAGGGCCTTCGGGGAGCTTGTCGAGAGCCTGTTCGAGAATGCGCAGACTCTGTTCGATCTCCCGGACCCGAACCAGATAGGTCGCCATGCAGTCGCCGCCGTGTTCGACGGGGATTTCGAAGTCGAACTCGGGATAGGCCGAATACGGTTCCGCCCGGCGGATGTCGTAGGGGACGCCCGAAGCGCGAAGGACCGGACCCGTGACGCCGTAGCGCCGCGAAAGGTCTGGAGTGAACTCGCCTAGTTCCTCGATGCGCTTGCGGAAGATGATGTTGCCGGTGACAAGCTTTTCATACATCGGCATGCGCGAGCGCTGCCATTCGATATAGGCGCGGGTGCGCTCGACAAACTTATCGTCGATGTCGTTTACCACCCCTCCGACCCGCATGTAGCAGTAGGTCAGACGCGAGCCGGTTACATCCTCGAGAATATCGAGAATCTTCTCCCGGTCCTCGAAGGTGTACATGATGGGAGTGAAGGCCCCCAGATCGAGAACCAGCACGCCAAGCCACAACAGGTGACTCTGAAGGCGGTTGAGTTCCGAGGTGATGACGCGGATGTACTCGGCGCGCGGGGTCGGTTCGATACCGGCGAGGCGCTCCACCACTCCGACATATCCGTGGTTGTAGACCAGGGCGGCGAGATAGTCCATTCGCGCCGTATTGGGGAGAAAACCGGCCCAGGAGCGTGATTCGGCCATCTTCTCGTGCATCCGGTGTCCATAGCCGAGCACTGGTTGGGGGTTGACGACGTATTCCCCCTCCATCTCGAGGATGACCCTCAGCACACCGTGTGTGCTCGGGTGCTGCGGCCCCATGTTGAGAACATATCGATGGGTGTTGCCCTGTGTCGTACTGGTATTCATGCGCCCTCCCCGCCGGCGGCATCGGCTGAAGGTTTTTCTTCCTCGTTCTCCTCGGGCCGCATTACGGCCGAACGATCCTTGAGCGTCTTCTCGCTCTTGAGAAGGGGTTTGAGGTCGGCCATGTCTTCGGCGAGAAGGAGAGGTTCAAGATTGGGATGGTCTCGGAAAATGACGCCGAAGAAGTCTTTCGTCTCCCGCTCGTGCCAGTCGGCTCCCTGGAAAATGTCCGAAATCGTCGGCAGGGAGTTGTCCTTTTCGACTTCGACCCGCGCAACGAGGCGACAGGGAAAATCGTGGTTTGCGAACTGGTATGAAACCTCGATGGCAGGACGCACATGCAGGCCGGAGATGAAGCTGAGATAGAAACCGCCTGTGCGAAGGAGTTCCGCAAAAGGGCGCAGGCGTTTCGGTTCGAGGAGAACCTCCAGGTGGTAGCCGCGTTGCTTGAAATCGACCTCTCGAACCGTTGCCGGCAGACTCTCGAGGGCAGCGATGACGGAATCACGAGACTCCATGGGGTCAGGCTCCTTCAGGCATCTTGTTCATGGGGAAGGGGAAGCGGGTCCCAGTGATCTTTTCCTGCAGTTTGAAAAGCGCCTCGAAGAGCGCCTCAGGGCGTGGAGGACACCCCGGCACGTAGACATCGACGGGGATGAGACGGTCAACCCCCTCCACGACGTTGTAGTTCTCCTCCACGGCGAACGGCCCTCCCGAGATGGCGCAGTTGCCAAGCGCGATCACATACCGCGGCGCGGCCATCTGTTCATAGAGGGTAAGTACGGCGGGAGCCATCTTTTTGTTCACCGTTCCCGCTACGATCATCAGATCGCACTGGCGCGGGGAAGGTCGAAAGACCTCCGCTCCGAAACGGGCCAAGTCGAAGCGGGCCATCCCCGTGCTCATCATTTCAATGGCGCAGCAGGCCAGGCCGAACGTCAATGGCCAGAGGGAGTTTGCCCGGGCGAAATTGATGACTTTTTCGGCCAGGGCGAACTGGACGACATTGCCGAGAGCCTCATCGGAGGGCGGACCGTCGATCTCGCGGCGGCGCGCCTCTTCGGTGTAGGTGTGGATCGTCAGTAGATTTTTTTTCTCTTCGGCCATGTAAAGACTCCTTTGGCCCAGGGATAGACGACGGTCAGAGACAGGACGAAAACGAATATGAAAAGGACAGTGAGTCCGTGTGCTGCTGAAACGACGTGGAAGGCCGTTGCGACGGGATAAAGAAAGAGGATGTCGACGGCGAAGGCGACGAAGATCAGCGCGTAGAGGTAGTAGGCGATATGAAATCTCACCTCCCACGCCGAATCAAAAACGTCCATGCCGCATTCATAAGGTTCGAGGGTTCTTTTCAGGACCGAGCGAGGGTTCACCAGGTTCGACAGGATGAACGGTCCCAGAGCCGTGCAGATTCCACCGACGAGAAAGATGAAGACGTAGATGTAGTCGAGCAGTAGCGATTCGGTCATGGCCGCAGTCCACCTTCGTCGCCCCCCAGTCCGAGTTGGAAATTCTTCAGGGGAACAGAATGGGAAAAGTTTAGTGATGCTGAAAAAATGATACGTTCAACAATGAAGAGATCCTGAAAATATTAAAAATTAGAGGGATGAGGCGGAAGTCTTTTTACCCTGACTATAACCCCTCTGTCAATATTAAAAGAAGACTTTCTTAAGGCCAAACCAATGCATGGTCTGACCACTATTTTGTAACTTATTTTTGATCGAAGGGCCAGTCAAAAATAATCCTTGAGTGCATTTCCACGATTTTTTTTACCGCAGGCACTGAAAGAGGCCCATGCACCAGAGGCAGCTCCCGCAAGGCTCTTCCTGGATGTGGCAATCCTGTTCGAACTCTTCGGTCTGGACGTAATCACACGGGGCGAGACTGCAACTGGCGCAATAGGGATAATCATAGCTGAGGACATTCCTGCGGAACCGGGTGAAGTCTTCCCTGTTCCAGATCTCAAGGATTCCCGATTCGGACAGGTTTCCGAATGTCCGGGGCTGGATTTTCTGATCCCATCCGCTGGCAAAGCAGTTGTAGCGATGCCAAAGAAAATAACAGGGGTGAACATCACCATTCCAGGCAATAAAAGCGCCGCCGTCTTCGATGAAGTGACAGAGTCGATCTTCTTTGGGCGCGATCTCGGGGAGGCGAAGGTCAATTCCCGTTTCTTCGGCGATTTCTCTTGCCTGGCTGAAAATGCTCTCCACGGTGGAGATCCAGTTTCGATCGAGCCCGATCAGTTTTCTGAGATTGAGAGATATCTTAAGCACCTGTGCTTCAGTCTTCATCTCATGGGCAAGCTGAATGATCCTTCGGTCGTCATCGGATTTGGTGTATTTCCAGATCACGTCGAAGTAGCGCATGAGATCGATCCCGGCAGATGCACCCTTGCTGCGCCATTTGTCGAAGAGTTCGATCGAGGCGTCGGTACAGATGTCGTAGGCCGCCTGGTCTGCATGAGAGGCGTCGTAGGGGAGCAGGTGGGTCACGATGGCGAAGGTCGCCCCGCGTTGTGCAGCCCACCGTATCGCATCGCACAGTTCGTGAATGTTGTCCCTCATCAAAACAAATTCGACACCGACCTTCAGCCGTGCTGCGGCATCGTTCCCTGCCTTTGCGAGCGAGGCCATAGCACTCTCGACAGCTCCTATCTCGCCGCCTTCACGCACCTTGCGAAACGTTTCGGGCGAAACGGCGTCCAGCGAGAGGCAGACCAGGTCCAACCCGGCCCTGACGAGATTCGATGCCCGACCGGGAGTCAGGAGCAAGGCATTGGATTGAAAGCCGATCGAACACTCCCCGGGGACATCCCGTCTCGCCATGCGGATGAAATCTTCGAGATGAGGATTGAGAAGCGGTTCTCCGACACCGTTCAGAATCAGCGTTTCGAGGTTCGCAAAGGAAGGCCTTAGCTTTTCGAAGATCTTCGGTGAGAGGTCGCCCTCTGCGATTCCGCTCTCCCGAGTCTGTTTCACGCACATGAAGCAGTTGAGATTGCAGCGTGATGTCGTCTCAACAAAGAGCTTGGTCGGATGTTTCCGCAGGGTGGGATGGTGCTGATCGGTAGTTAACAATGCGTTCAAAACCTGACCTTTTGTATTCGCGATTTACACGATGCCCAGAAGACTGTCCGTCCGTGTCCGGCGCCTTCCAGGGGGTTAGCAATACCTGCGCCAATTTCAGGAATCGGTTGGTTGCGGAGCACATCGAAAGCGTTTCTGGAAGCTAAATGAAAGTAGCCGAAATTTCATTATTTTTGGCCGGATCACGATTTCATGCCAGTACCGTTTTCTTTACCGATGAGGCGTCAACTGTGGATACCTGCCCGCTGAGCCGTTCGTAATTACCCCATTGTGTCGTTTTTCTACACCCCATGGCTTTCACAGTCCGAGGAAAGTTGCCGATGGCTGTTGCATTTTGCCCCGATTTCCTCCTCCGAAGAGATCAGACATCCCGGCGCTGAGAAAAAGTGGGGAAACCTGTGAGGTTTCCCCTATTTCAGGAGAGAGAGGGTGAGGCGAAAACTCCCAGGTTGTCAGTCCGGGAGGGGATCGGAGTCTCGCCGCGCCGTTGAGAAGGGGAGGCGCCCTTTCGCGAACGACAGCGAGACTCCTGTTCAGATCCCTTGTATCGGAGGGAGTCCTCCGTCAGAAATTTAGAATCAGGCCAAGAGCCGTGGTTTTGGTCTTTTCTTCAGCGCCGCCGATCTCGATCTTGTTGATGTTGTATTCCGCAACCACTTTAAAGTGGTCGCTGATCGAATGGAAATAGGCCACCGTCGTCGTCTCGTTCTCCCACTTCACGGCAGCATCGAGTTCGTTTTGCCCGTAGGATACTGCGACACGGCTTGGCCCGTAGGTATAGGAAGCCTGAAGGAGAAAGCCCTCACTGTCGAATTCTTCTCCTGCATCGTGGATCGTGGGAAGACCCAACGCCGTTTCGACGCCCGGTCCGAGGAGCAGACCGACGCCTTTGGCATCGAAACCCGAAGCGGTGAGGCTGGCCCCGGCAAACTGCCCGCGGATACCGTAGGAAATGCCGCGGGAGGTCACGGAGACGGCATTTTCAGATTTCTGGTACAAAAAACCGGTCCATGCGGTGATAGAGGCGTTTTCGAATTTGTGACTGTAGGTCAGTTCGCCTTCAAGGCGCGGAAGTTTTTCTTCACCGGCGTCAACCGTTCTGGAGGGATCGATGAGGCCGATTGCCAGCCTGAACCCCGCCAGCTCGGGGGTGCGGTAGGTGATCTGGGCGGAGGGCATCGGATAGATGTAACCGGTCCCGATGTTCCCGAAAGAGACGTTGGCGCCGTCGATGAGTCCCAGAGTGTCGCTCACATTCCCGTAACCGAGAAGAATCTCGTCCAAAAAGATGTTCGATCGGCTGAACAGGGTGAAGTCCTTGCCAAAAAGGACCTGGCCCCAATCGCCGCCGACCGTCCCATAGAATTGACGGACATCGATCCCAGAGTCGGTGATGCCGTGGGTTGCCCCGAAGCGATCGCTGTCATTGATCGTTACCCAGAACGAGGATCGTCCACCGTAGGTCGTGTTTCCCACTTCCTTGCTGAAGTTGAAACCGATCCAGTTCGGCAGAAAGCCCATTTTGACCCGGGACTGATCACGATTCGTATCGGCGATCTCATTATCGCTTTTGCTGTAGACATAAAACGTATTGAACGAACCGTCCGTGCTGAACGTCATCCCTTCTTTGTCATAGAGGGTTATGGCGGCGGACGCGGGGATGCAGAAGATCATTACGGAGAAGCACGCCAGAAAGACCCTTGAAGATAGATTTAATTTCATAAAAACCCTTTCTTGAATGAAGATTCAGTGCCGGTTAGGCGCTCGACGACGATAATGCAATTCAGAACGGCAGCGCACCTTTGGACATGAGCATGAAAGCCGGTATCCACAGCCCGATCGGCACCCAGATGATGAGAGACCATGCCACGGCAGAAGCCTTGAGTTTTCCATAGGCATTGAGCCAGACCTCAAGGGTGAGGATGGTGTATCCAAGACATGCGAAGGCAAAATAGTAGCTTCGGGCGATCAACACCGATCCGTCTGCGGCCGTTCCGCCGGTGAAAAAGAGAATCATGTAAATGAACGAGATGATCGCCACCGCAAGGCTTACATTCCCCACGGATCTCAGATCTTCCAGTCCGGCGAGCAGGGCATAGGCCACGGTGCAGTAAAGAAGTCCATGTGCGAAGAGCAGCCCTCCGGTGAACGGATCGTTGAAGAGCGCCGTCTGCACAAAGGCGCCGAACACCACCACCAAGCCGACAAAGCCGGTGATGGCCCCAGTGCCTTTTGCTTCTCCTTTGCCGAGGAAGAGAATCGCCACTGAGATCCACATCAGACTGATGGCCACAAGAATTGCTAACGTCATAACGAATTCTCCAGGGTAAATTCCCGGTGTTCTGTCCCGGGACGATGGCTACTCTGCTGTCGTCGAGTCGATGATTGCCTTGGCTCCGAGAATGGAGTTTGCTGGAGATCCACCCTGAACAGCATGTGTTCGCACCGCATTCTCATGGGCGCGCGATGTAAATAGCAGTAGATCTTGTCGAAGGCGCTGCTACCGGCGCCGCTTCACTTCTCCTTTCTCCCTTCATGGGACATGCAGCCTGGGGTGAGATGAGTCGACTCAAAGATTTCTGGGGTTCCGGATGAGGGAGACATAGCAAGGCGGGTGCCAGTTTTAAAATAGTAATAGAATCAGCAACTTGACTATGATTGTAAGAATTTCTGGATGTATCTCGATCCTGGATTGTGGAATAATGGGATAGCGTTTTATTTTAAGAAGCTCCAGGCGGAGAGTTCAGGCTTTCGGCGAGTGGCGCCTTACGAAGGAGAAAAGCTTTATAAAAAAGGTGCTTGAGTCTTTGCCCCGTCCTTCTGCTGTGGAGACAAACAATGTTAAACATGCCCCCTGATCCGAAAAATCCGCTTCATGGGGAGTCTTGCAACACAGTAGAGGAAATGCTCAAACTCAGGGGAACGGGTGGAGGATGCTGCCGCAATTGCGCCGAAGTCGGAGGGAAATTTAAAACTGTGTTTGACAAGGCGGCATGAGAATTGCTAATGTTTCAACCTGTTGAAAAAATGAATAAATCGCACGGGAAGGTCATTTTCCTTAATTACGGAATCAAAAAATGGAAACGACAGCGAGTGCTCTTCACCACTGCAAATTCGAAGTTCCAGAAATCATATTTGGCAGAGGGGTGCTCAGCCAGGTCGGATCGTGCGCCCGTCGACTCGGAGGGAAAAAGGTCTTTCTCGTCAGCGATGAAGGCCTTTTCAGCGCCGGATGGGTCGATCAGGCGATGCGCAGTCTTCTCGAAGCGCACTTGTCCTTCGTTTATTATGATCAGGTCAGTCCCAACCCGCGAGATTTCGAAGTCGAGGATGGAGCCCGGGAATACATCCGCCACGGAGCGGACGTCATCGTCGGGCTTGGAGGAGGCAGTGCAATGGATGCCGCCAAGGGGATTGCCACCCTGGTCGCAAACGGCGGACGAATCCGCGATTACGAAGGCTCTGACAAGATCCATCGCCCGCTTCCACCCCTGGTGCTTTGCCCGACCACCTGTGGAACGGGCTCCGATGTTTCCCAGTTCGCCATTATCAATGACAGCGAGCGGCGGTGCAAACTAACGATCATGAGCCGCTGCGTTGCCCCGGATATCAGTCTGACCGATCCCGACACTCTCGAGACTCTACCCGAAGAATATATCTGCACCACAGCGACGGACGCATTGAGCCACGCGCTCGAGGCCTTCTTTTCCGTGGCTTCGACCACTCTGACCGATGTCAATGCCGTTCGGGCTCTGCGTCTGATCTCCAGAAGTTTCGTCAAGGCGGTCCACGAGCATCGTCCCGAGGACCTCGAGAATCTCGCCCGGGCGAGCCTTCACGCCGGCATGGCATTTTCCAACTCGCTTCTTGGCATCGTCCACGCTCTGGCTCACCCCATCGGAGGCCTCTATGACGCCAATCACGGCAGCGTCAATGCCGTTCTGCTGCCTGAGGTCATACGCTACGATCTTCCGGTCGTCACCGAAAAGCTGCCGGAACTCGCCTATGGACTCGGATACGCGTTTCCTGACGACGAAAAGGGGGCTGCGGAGATGGTGCAGGAAACGATCGAGAAACTGCTCGATGCCGCCGGAGCGCCACGAAGCCTGCGAAGTCTGGGAGTGGCCAGGGAAGATCTTCCAAGTCTGGCGCAAAATGCCCTGAAGGACATCTGCATCATCACGTCGCCACGCCAGGCCGATGAGAAGGATTTGCTGAGCATTCTTGAAAGGGCCTACTAGAATGCCCGACATCAAGCGCACCCGCATCGATGGGGACAGCCTCGAGCGCCTTCTCGGGCTCAACAGTTCGAAAATTGGGTTCTACGCCGAAGTCAAACAGAAGATCCAGGAGCTCGAATCCGCCAATCTCCGCCTACGGATCAAGAAGACTGAGCTTCAGGCGATTTTCGACGCCATCAGCGACGGCGTCGTCATTTACGACAGCAACCGATTCGTCCAGTACCGCAATCACGTCTGTCCGCGGCAGTTCCCGTCGGAAACCCTGATCGGGAAGAGCTGCAGCGAGTTGTTTCATCCCGATCTGGCTTTGCCGCCCGCCGGCTGCCCCGTCGAACAGGCGCTTAAAGGTGAAAGCTTCCAGGGGTGCTTCACCTTCACCAGGGATCGCCAAACGCCTCGTCATTTCGATGTGACCGCCACCCCCATCGAAGATCCCTCAGGACAGATTCGGGCACTGGTCTTTCTGCGCGATGTGACTGAAAAGCGTCTGCAAGAGCTGCAGCTTCTGCAGGCTGAGAAGATGTCGAGCATCGGCGTTCTTGCTGCCGGCGTAGCCCATGAGATCAACAATCCCCTCAACTCCGTGGCCGGATATGCCGAGGCACTTCTGCGTCGCTTCAGGGCGGAACCCGACTTCGTAGCCGATCCGAGGCTGGAAGTGTTCGAGAACTATCTCAATGTCATCATCCGTGAGTCCTACCGGTGCAAGGGGGTGATCGACAGTCTTCTGAGCTTCAGTCGCAAATCCGAGGGAATGACGGGATCCGTCGACATCAATGCCCTTCTGCAGGAGGTTCTCGATCTGGTCAACCATAAATCCCGCCATCAGAATATAGAGATATATTTGGCGCTCCAGCCCGATCTCGGCCAGATCGGCGGCGATGCGGCCACCCTGCGCCAGGTCTTCATGAATCTCATCATGAACGCCCTGCAGGCCATCGAAGGCGCCGGGCGGATCGATATTTCCACAACCATCAGTGATGGACATGTCATCGTCAAGGTCCGCGACAACGGAGGCGGGATCGAATCAACCATTCTCGATCAAATCTGGAACCCATTCTTTACTACCAAAATGGTGGGGCAGGGGGTGGGGCTCGGCCTGGCCGTCACCTACAACATCGTGAAGAAACACCAGGGAGAGATTCACGTCGAGAGCAGACGGGGCGAGGGAACTCTTTTTACAGTGAGGCTACCGGTATGTCGCAGCTAGAAGTGCGCAAGGGAATCAAGGTCCTGATCGTCGACGATGAAAAACCGCTGCGTGAGCTGTTGCAGGCGGAACTGAGTCGTAGCGGTTTCAAGGTCCAGTCAGCATCCAACGGTGAGGAAGGGCTCGCCCGCTATCGCGAACAGATATTCAACGTCATCCTTCTCGATGTCAAGATGCCCGGAGGAGACGGCGTCGAGATTCTGCAGAGGATGAAGCACGAATCGAATATCCCGGAAATCATCATGTTCACCGGGCACGGCGATATCGAAACTGCTGTCAGTTGCATCAAGCTGGGGGCGTACGACTATCTTACCAAGCCGGTCAAGCTTGACGAACTCGAGCTCGTCGTAGAAAAAGCCTACGAAAAAAATCGTCTGCGCCTGGAAAACATCAACCTGAAGCTCGAAATCAGCAGAATGGACAACCACCGTATTATCGGAAAAAGTCCGGGGATACAGAAAGTCATGGAAACTGTGAGGCGTTGGGGCCCCGTCGACGAACACGTCCTGGTCTGCGGCGAAAGCGGCACGGGAAAAGAGCTGATCGCCCGCGCAGTTCACGATTCGAGCCGCCGTTCCAACAAACCCTTCGTTACAGTCAATTGTGGTCGTCTCAACGTGAATACGGCCGAAAGCGAACTATTCGGGCACATGCAGGGTGCTTTCACCGGGGCGATCAAGGCCAGAGCCGGGCTTTTCGAACTTGCCGATACCGGAACTCTGTTCATGGATGAAGTGTCCGAAATGCCCCTCGACGTGCAGGTCAAGCTCCTGCGCATCCTCGAAACCGGGACATTCAAACGGCTCGGGGGAAGTCGCGACATCAGCGTTGATGTCCGTTTTGTCTTCGCCTCCAACAAGAGACTGGAGGACTGCGTCGAACGCGGAGAGTTCAGGGAAGACCTTTATCACCGGATCAACCTCCTGCCGATCAATTTGCCGCCCTTGCGCGAGCGCACCGAAGACATCGTCCCGCTGGCGTGGTATTTTCTCAAGGAGTCTTGTGAATCCGGGGTCGAGAACTGGGAAATTGCCGATGAGGCGATGGCCGCCCTTTGCGCTCATCACTGGCCCGGCAATGTGCGCGAACTCAGAAATACCATCCGCCGCGCCTGCATTCTTGCAACCGAACCGGTCATTTCTCCTGAACTCCTGCCGTTCGCCCCTCCCAGGATCATCTCCCTTCCGGCATCCGGCTCCGGAAAGGATCAAGGCCAGGTTCCCCTCTGGGTCATGGAGCGCTCCCATATCGAAAAGGTGCTCGAATCGGTCGAGGGGAACAAGAGCCGGGCGGCGCGCATTCTCGAAATCGACCGCAAAACGCTCTACATGAAGCTCGAGCGATATGGCCTAAGTGCATAGTTCTGCTCGCGCCTGGACAACTAAATCCTTCTTGTGTGTGGAAATATTCCACGCAGCAAAAATCGACATTACCTTTCCTGAAAGAGGTCCGTCTCCTCCCGCCCTTGTTTGCAGGTCTTTTCTTCTCCTGTGTGGAAAAACGCCTCGACTGTAGCAGAAATACCCAATATTGTCCTCTTCCGGGTTCACGCTAAAGGGACCTCGTGAGGGGGCGGCAGTATTGCCTCTTTTTTTTGCATTACGGAAGCTCTCTGCCTAACGTTAGTGCAATTTTTAGAGGTATAATTTAATCATCTCAGTGGAGCCGTTTTGCCTGTGCTAATAAGGTATGGAAATTCAAATACTTAGGTGCATATGTCGAATTTTTTGAATTTGGGCAGGCTATTTGCTCTTGCAGGCAGGCAATGATCGTTTGCGGTCTTTGCCTAAAGACAAGATTGATTTTCATAAGGCTCAAAAAAACCGTTATCAGAGTCGCTCCGGGAGGTACGAATGCGGAAAGTTGAGGCCATTATCAAGCCGTTCAAGCTGGATGAAGTCAAGGAAGCCCTGAACGAGATCGGAATCCAGGGGATAACGGTCAGCGAAGTGAAAGGATTCGGGCGGCAGAAGGGCCATACCGAACTCTATCGGGGCGCGGAGTATGTCGTTGATTTCATCCCCAAGATCAAGATGGAGATCATCGTCAGCGACGATCTCGTCGTCAAGGTTGTTGACACGATTGCCGAGGCCGCCCGCACAGGCCGTATCGGCGATGGAAAAATATTCGTTACTCCCGTCGATGAAGTCGTCCGTATCCGTACGGGTGAGCGGGGAGACGACGCACTCTAGAATCGCAGGTCGAAGCAGAGGTCGAGGGGAATAATTTCCAGGCGGCCGGCATTATCAATCAAAGGAGATCAAAAGATGACGCCTAGTGAAGTGGTTGCATTCGTCAAAGAAAACAATATTCAGATGATCGACTACAAGTTTCTTGACTTTGTCGGGATCTGGCAGCATTTCACCACCCCGGTGAGCGAGTTCGGAGAGGAGATTTTCGACGAGGGACTCGGTTTCGACGGATCCTCGATCCGCGGATGGCAGCCGATCCACAACAGCGACATGACCCTTCTTCCCGACCCTCTTACCGTCAAGATCGATCCGTTCCCCAAGGTGCCGACCCTGAGCGTCATCTGCAACATCTACGATCCCATCACCAAGGAAGGGTATACCCGCGATCCTCGCTTCATCGCCCGTAAAGCCGAGGCCTACCTGAAGTCGACCGGATTCGCCGATACCGCCTACTTCGGCCCCGAGCCCGAGTTCTTCGTCTTCGACGATGTGCGCTTCTCTTCCAGCCCCAACGAGTCTTTTTATTGCGTCGATTCGATCGAAGGTCGCTGGAACAGCGGCCGTGAGGAGTTCCCCAATCTCGGCTACAAGCCCAATTTCAAGGGAGGGTATTTCCCCGTCGCTCCGACCGATTCCCTCATCGACCTGCGCAACGAAATGGTTCAGGTCCTGCAGAGCGTCGGGATGCGCATCGAAGCCTCCCACCACGAAGTCGCCTCTGGTGGGCAGTGCGAAATCGACATGCGCTTCGACTCGCTGCTGAAGATGGCCGACACCCTGCAGTGGTTCAAGTACATTGTCAAGAACGTGGCCTTCCGCAACGGGAAAACCGTCACTTTCATGCCCAAGCCGATTTTCGGCGACAACGGCTCGGGGATGCACTGCCACCAGTCTCTCTGGAAAGATGGCGTGAATCTTTTCGCCGGCGACGGCTACGGCGGCCTCTCCAAGATCGCCATGTACTACATCGGTGGGATCATGAAGCACGCCAAGGCGCTGTGCGCCTTCACCAACCCCGGCACCAACTCCTACAAGCGCCTTGTCCCCGGATATGAAGCTCCGGTCAACCTGGCCTACTCGAACCGCAACCGCTCGGCCTCTCTGCGCATTCCGGTGACGAGCAATCCCAAGTCGAAGCGGATCGAGTATCGCACCCCCGACCCTTCCTGCAACGGCTATCTGGCTTTCTCCGCCATGCTGATGGCCGGCCTGGACGGCATCGAGAACAAGATCGATCCGGGCGATCCCCTCGACAAGGACATCTACGGCCTCTCCCCCGAGGAGCTCAAGGACATCCCGAACGTCGCCGGAAGCCTTGAGGAGGCGTTGCGCTGCCTGAAGGAAGATCACGCCTTCTTGCTCAAAGGGGACGTCTTCACCGAGGACGTCATCGAGAAGTGGATCGAGTACAAGACCGAGTCCGAGGTGAATCCCGTGCGGATGCGCCCCGTTCCCCTGGAGTTCGCTCTGTACTACGACTGCTGATCCAAATCAGTCCAACGCAAAAAGCCCCCGAGAAATCGGGGGCTTTTTGCGTTTTCGTAGGGGCGCAATTCAATGGCCCCTGGTCGGATTACCGTTGTCCGGCGAGGGCGCGATGAATCGCGCCCCTACACGGCGTGTTTGGCGACGTACTCCTTGATCTTCGCCGTGTCGGCGTCGATGATTTCGCAGCGCCGCTCCCGCGTCTCGATCCCGGCAAGGGGAGGGGGGATTTCAGGGTCGCGCCCCGTCGCACGGCGTACCGGCTCGGGGAATTTCGCGGGGTGTGCGGTGGCCAGGCAGACGACAGGCGCATCACCTCCGGAGAGGTCCTTTGCGGCCTTGACGCCGACGGCCGAGTGAGGATCGAGAATGTAACCGGTGGCCGCATGGAAGTCGCCGATGGTGGCGAGGGTCTGGTCTTTGTCCACCGACAAGGCCAGAAAATCGGCGGCCACACGCGCCCGCTCCTGGTTGGTGAAGGCGAGTCGCCCGGTACCGGCGAAGTCCTTCATGGCACGGGCGACCTTTTCCGCGTCCTGATCGAAAAGATAGAAGAGATAGCGCTCGAAATTGCTGGCCACCTGGATATCCATCGATGGGGAGAGGGTCTCGGCGACGGCGCCGATGGAGTAGTCCCCGTCGCGTACGAAACGGGCAAGTATGTTGTTTTCGTTGGTGGCGAGGATCAATTTGCGGATCGGCAGTCCCATGCGCTTGGCGACGTACCCGGCGAAGATGTCGCCGAAGTTGCCGGTAGGGACCGAAACGTAGAAGTCCCTGCAGCCGGTCTCGCGACGCACACGGCCGTAGGCGTAAAAATAGTAGACGATCTGCGCAAGCACCCGCGCCCAGTTGATGGAGTTGACCGCCCCAAGCGAGTGCGCCGACTTGAAGGGAAGATCGCCGAAGACTTCCTTGACGATCCTTTGCCCGTCGTCGAAGGTGCCGCGGATGGCCAGGTTGAAGACGTTCGGGTCGGTGACCGTCGTCATCTGCAACTCCTGAATCGCAGAGACGCGGCGGTGCGGATGCAGGATGAAGATGTTGATGTTCTCCTTGCCGCTCACCCCGTAGATGGCGGCACTCCCGGTGTCGCCGGAGGTTGCTCCGAGGATGTTCATCTTCTCCCCGCGTTCTTTGAGCAGGTATTCGAAAAGATTGCCGAGAAGCTGCAGGGCGACGTCCTTGAAGGCGAGGGTGGGGCCGTGAAAGAGCTCCAGGATGTAAACGCCGTTGCGGTGCACCAGGGGGGTCACTTCGGGGTGAGTGAAGGAGGCGTAGGAGCGCTCGACCAGGTCCTTGAGATCTACGGACGGAATATCTTCGGTGAAAAGAGAGAGAATTTGAAAGGCCAGCTCCGGATAGTCGAGGTGTCCGAGGACTTCGACGTCGCCCGGAGTGAGGACGGGAATCGCCTCAGGCAGGAGGAGGCCGCCATCGTCAGCCAGTCCCATCATCACGGCGTCCTTGAAGGAGAGTCCGTGAACATTTCCGCGCGTGCTGAAATATTTCATAAAACCTCTGGCAATAAGAAATAGGCGAAAGGCGTATGTCGGAAAGTTTTCCTGGCGCCATGGCCTTGCATAAAGTCGAATTTTGTCGCGAAGTTTAGCAGGATCGCAGGGGGATGGAAAGCAGGAAAAGGGCAAAAAAGAAGGGGAGCGCTCAGGAGCGCTCCCCTTCTTTTTTGCATAACCGTGCGGCAGGGTTATTTTTTGGCCGCCTGAGCTTCCTGCGCGTCGACGACGGCCACGGCGGCCATGTTGACGATGTCGGCGACATCATCGCCGCGCTGCAGGACGTGAACCGGCTTCTTCATCCCCATGAGGATCGGGCCGACCGCTTCCGCGCCGCCGAGCTTGTTGAGGAGCTTGTAGCAGATATTGCCCGACTGCAGGTCGGGGAAGATCAGGACGTTGGCATCACCCTTGAGGGCCGAAAAGGGGTACTGCTTCGCCGTGAGCTCCGGATCGTAAGCGACGTTGGCCTGCATCTCCCCATCGACCACAAGGTCGGGGGCCCACTCTTTCACCAGGGCGGTCGCCCGCTTGACCTTCACGGTGAGGGGGTGTTCGGCGCTGCCGAAGTTGGAGAAGGAGAGCATGGCGATACGCGGCTCGATATCGAAATGGCGCGCCTTGGCCGCGGTCAGGATCGCAGTTTCAGCCAGTTCCTCGGGGGTCGGCTCGATGGTGACCGTCGTGTCGGCGCAGAAGACGACCTCTTTCTTGAAGACCATCATGTAGAGCCCGTGGACTTTCGAGAGCCCTTCCTGTTTGCCGATGATCTCAAGCGCCGGACGGATGGTGTCCGGATAGTGATGGCTGATGCCGGACAGGAGTGCGTCAGCGTCCCCCTGCTGAACCATCATGGAACCGTAGTAATTGCGGTTCTTTCGGATGAGGCGCTTGGCTTCCGCCAGGGTGACCCCCTTGCGCTGACGCATCTGGAAGAAGACCTGCTCGTATCCGGGAGCCTTGTCGCTCTCCATCGGGTCGATGATCTCAATCCCGTCAAGGTCGAGATTCAAATAAGCGATGCGTGCGCGGATCTCTTCCTTGTTGCCGAGCAGGACAGGGACGGCGATTCCCTCGTCGACCAGGATCTGGGCGGCCCGCAGGACCTTGTCGTCTTCTCCTTCGGGGAAGACGATCTTTTTGGGGGCTGCCTTCGCCTTATTGATCAGAAGTCTCATGACTTCTTTCGAGCGCCCCTGAAGCGCCTCGAGCGAATCGCGGTATTTTTCCAGGTTCTCGATGGGACGGCGGGCGACCCCCGAGTCCATGGCGGCCTTTGCGACGGCAGGAGCGACGTGGAGCAGGACGCGCGGATCGAAGGGCTTCGGAATCAGATATTCACGACCGAAGCTGATGTCGACGCCGCCGTAAGCTTTGCGGACCGAGTCGGGGACGTCTTCTTTGGCCAGTTCCGCCAAGGCGATGCAGGCGGCCATCTTCATCTCGTCATTGATGGCCGAGGCGTGGGTGTCGAGCGCGCCACGGAAGAGGAAAGGGAAGCACAGAACGTTGTTCACCTGGTTGTTGTAATCGCTTCGCCCTGTGCCGATGATAACGTCGTCGCGCACCGCCTTGGCCTCGGCCGGGGTGATCTCCGGGTCGGGGTTGGCCATGGCGAAGATGACGGGGTCCTTGGCCATCGAGGCGACCATTGCCGGAGTGACCGCTCCCTTGGCCGATACGCCGAAGAAGACGTCCGCGTCGACCATGACCTCCTCAAGAGAGCGGGCATCGGTTTCGTTGGCCAGACGCTCCTTGTATTCGTTCATTCCCGAAGTGCGTCCCTTGTAGATCACCCCCTTGGTGTCGCACAGGTACATCTTCTTCGGATCGGCGCCGAGGGTCAGGGCCATGTTGGCGCAGGCGATGCCGGCCGCTCCGGCGCCGTTGACGACGATTTTGAGATCCTCCATCTTCTTTCCGGTAATCTCCAGCGCATTGAGCAGTCCCGCGCAGGCGATGATGGCGGTGCCGTGCTGGTCGTCGTGGAAGACCGGGATGTTCATGATCTCCTTGAGCTTCTCTTCGATGTAGAAGCACTCGGGACCCTTGATGTCTTCGAGGTTGATCCCGCCGAAGGTCGGTTCGAGAAGCTTGACGGTACGGATGAGCTCGTCTGGGTCCTTGGTGTCGAGTTCGATATCAAAAACATCGACGTCGGCAAAGCGCTTGAAGAGAACGCCTTTGCCTTCCATGACCGGCTTGCCGGCCATGGCGCCGATGTCGCCGAGGCCAAGAACCGCCGTGCCATTGGAGATGACGGCGACAAGGTTCCCTTTGGCGGTATACTCGTAAGCCATTTGAGGATTCTTTTCGATCTCCAGGCAAGGCTCGGCAACGCCGGGGCTGTAGGCCAGAGAAAGATCGCGGCTGGTGGCGCAGGGCTTGGTCGTGATAACTTCGATTTTACCCTTCCGGCCCATGCTGTGGTAATCGAGGGCGTCCTGACGTTTCGACATATGAAATGCCTCCCTTTCTGGAATTTACTCAGAATAAAAATCCAACCACTCCGTATGAGTTTTATGTAACTATCTTGGTTGGATTGCCCGTTTTTCCGAAGTGACTTAATTTGAGAATGTTCAAATTTTTTAGCAAAAATAAATGTCACAATACTTGGAGCCTATGAGCCTGTCAAGCAAATTAGGAAAGAGGCATCCGGATCTTTCAAACACCATGTTCCAACGTCGTTTTTTCCTTCCGAATAGACATTGGCAGGGAGTTTCTTCCTGCGCGTTTTCTGCGGGCGCCTGCGGACAGAACGACTTTTACGAGCAATCGGAATGCCAAAGGAGAAGTTTTTGCGTAAACTGAATAAAAACCGTTATTTGCCCTTTGTCAACAAAGGGTCTTCCAGAGACCGGGTGGCGAATCTCGGCCTTTTCCGGCAAAAGCCGCCTCTTCGCTTGCAGAAAAGGGGGATAAAGATTGACCTCCTGCTCCGAGGCGGTTAAAAATGAGATTTCGACGCTTGGTTCACCAACGC
>JARFUG010000006.1:0-19844 GCA_029289095.1 Desulfuromonadales bacterium | reverse complement strand
CAGGGAGGAATTGAATGGAGCGCCTTTGGGCCCCCTGGAGGATGAGTTATATTCGCGGTGAAGAAAAAGACGACGGCTGCGTCTTCTGCCTCGCTGATGATGCGCATGACGAGCGCCGTCTCGTCCTGCTGAGAGGCGAGCACTCGTTCATCATTATGAACAAGTATCCCTACAACAACGGTCATCTCATGGTGGCTCCTTTTCGCCACACGGCCGATATTTCAGAGTTGAACGAGGCGGAAGCCCTTGAAATGCACCGTTTTCTTGTTCTTGCACGGCAGATTCTTCAGGAAACCATGGCTCCGCACGGATTCAACATCGGCATTAATCTCGGCGTTGCTGCCGGAGCGGGAATCGCTGATCATCTTCACATGCACATTGTCCCTCGCTGGTCGGGTGATACCAACTTCATGCCCGTCTTCTCCGACGTCCGCGTGGTTCCACAACATTTGGAAGAAACGTGGCGGCATTTGCGCAAAGCCCTCGAAGGGAGGCGCCCGTGAAGACTGCCAAGATCACTGCGGCTCTGGCCATTCTGGTGGTTCTTTTCATATTCAGCGTCAACAATTACCAGCCGGTTGCAATTGCCTTTCTGGGCTACCGATCCCCGGCGATGCCTCTGTTTCTGATCATTCTCTTCATGTTTGTCCTCGGCGGGATGCTTACCGGCCTGATCGCTGCCATTCGATTTTCGCAGCTTCATCGGCGGAACCTGCTTCTTCAGAAAGAAATCGACACTCTGACAAAGAGTCTTGGCGCTCAGCGCGAAAAAGTTTCCGAAAGCGATTCGGCCGCTTCCTGAACGGCATCAATCAAAGGAAGTGTTCGCTTACGCGGGTCGGCGCTCCCGGCCCGCCCTATCGAAAGGAATTCACGATTCATGCTCAACTGGTTTTATGCCGGCGGGCCACTCATGTATCCCATCCTGCTCTGTTCGGTCCTTGCTCTGGCCATTTTTCTCGAGAGGCTCTGGACCTATTTGCGGGTTCACCGCGGAACGGACGAACTGGCTCGCGAGATCGACACCCTGGTTGGCAAGGGGCGGGTGGAAGAGGCACTGATTGTATGTCAGCGGGCAGGGACCCCTCTGTCGCGTATCTATATCGCCGCTCTCAGGGCGCAGGGAAAGCCGCGTGATCACATCAAGGACGTTGTCGAAGAGGTCGGCCGACGTGAAGCGGCTCCCCTGGAGAGATATCTCGGGCTGCTCGGAACGATCGCCAACATCACCCCGCTGCTCGGACTTCTGGGCACCGTCTACGGAATGATCGAAGCTTTCAGGGTCATTTCGGTGGTGGGCGTCGGCACTCCCGCGACGCTGGGCGGAGGTATTTCGCAGGCCCTCATCACCACCGCCGCAGGCCTTTCGGTGGCGATCCCGACCATCCTCCTTCACCGTTATCTCAGCGGAAAAATGGATCGCATCGTTCTGGAGATGGAAGAGAATTCCCTCCACCTGGTCGACCTGCTGGAGGAGTAGCCGATGGCGTTTCTGCGCAGGAAGCGCGAAGAACCCCGCGTCGAGCTCACCCCGATGGTCGATGTCGTATTTAATCTTCTGATCTTTTTCATGATCTCCACAACCTTTGTCGATACTGCGGGGATCGAAATCAATTTGCCGCAGGCCTCGGCCCAGAGGGTGGAAAAGACTCCCGACGAAGTTAAAGTATATCTGTCCGTCAAAGGCGAGATCTTCTTCCAGGACGAGGCGGTGAGCCTGGCCGAATTTCGGCAACGACTCGAAGCTTTCGGTCCGAAGGCAAGAGAGACGACCTTTCTCCTTCTGGCCGATCGCGAAGCAGCGCACGGGCGGGTCGTGCAACTGATGGATCTGGCGCGCGAGAAGGGGTTCATTCGCCTGGCTATTGCCACAGAGGAGCAAGGTCGATGAAACGGTCGATGGTCGGGATCGATCTCGGTGGAACGAACTGCCGCGGAGCCTTGGTTTACCCCGAGGGAAAGGTCGGAACGGTCGAGCGGATCTCCACACGTATCGACGAGGGACTTTCGTCCTTCCTGCGCCGGCTCGGTGAGTTCTGCCGACGACTTCTCGACGAAGCGCAACGGGAAGGCAGGGACGTTAATGCGCTGGGGATCGGCGTCCCCGGCGTTATCGCCCCGGATGGCGCCATCGTGGTCTCGCCAAATCTTTCCCCTTTGAATGGGATCAACCTCGGTACACGACTCGAAGATGAACTCGGTCTCGCCGTTTTCCTCGTCAATGACGCCAACGCCATCGCCTGGGGGGAACACCTCTACGGCGCCGGCAGACCTTTCGCATCGTTTCTCACGCTCACCCTGGGGACGGGCGTCGGCGGGGGGCTCATATTGAAGGGCAAGCTCTGGGAGGGAGCCGACGGCGCCGCCGGCGAAGCCGGCCACATCATGGTCGAGCCGCACGGGCGTCCCTGCGGCTGCGGTTCGCGCGGCTGCCTTGAGCAGTACGCGTCGGCCACGGGAATCGTATCGAGTGTCGAAGCGCTGCTCAATGCCGGCGAAACGAGCTTGCTTTCAGGGCGGGGAGATCTGACGAGCCACGCCGTTTTTGAGGCCGCACGCCAGGGCGACAGGGTGGCGCTCGAGGCCTTCGAGGTCGCCGGTGTGCGCCTTGGTCAAGCTCTGGCCTCCGTTGTCAATCTCCTCAATCTTGAAGGGGTGGTTGTTGCCGGCGGGGTTTCCGAAAGCCTGGAGTTCATCCTCCCTGCGCTCCGCAGAGAACTCGCGAAGCGGGCGTTCGAGGCGTCCGTCCGACGGCTCGTCATCGTTGCGGGTGAACTCGGAGACGATGCCGGGATACTCGGTGCAGCGCAGATCGCCTATGCTCGTCTGAGGAGTGAGGATTCGTTGGTGTTCTGAAGTCTGGTAGCGAAACTGGTATTTGCGATTTGATCTGATAAGGAGAGTTCTGCATGGCCAAGACGATTGCGATTCTTACCGGCGGTGGAGATTGCCCCGGACTCAATGCCGTCATACGGGGAGTTGTCCGGGCGGCGGTTCTGGAGCGCGGATGGAAAGTGCTGGGAATCGAAGACGGCTTCGACGGTTTGGTAGGAGAAGCCGGGATACGCGAGCTTTCCCTCGACGCTGTCCGGGGGATTCTGCCCCGTGGCGGGACGATCCTCGGCACGAGCAATCGCGGCAATCCCTTCTCTTATCCGATGAAGGAAGGGGGTGAGGTGAAACTTGTCGATGTTTCGGGGCGGGTTGTGGAGAATTTTCACGCACTCTCGGCCGACGCCCTGGTGGCGATCGGAGGCGACGGTACGCTGAAGATCGCCCGTCGCCTCAATGAACTTGGTGTCCCCGTGGTCGGCGTTCCCAAGACGATCGACAACGACCTTCAGGGTACCGACGTGACGTTCGGGTACCATACGGCGGTCTCCATCGTGACAGAGGCACTCGATCGGCTGCACACGACGGCCGAGAGCCATAACCGTGTCATGGTCGTTGAAGTCATGGGGCGCGACGCCGGGTGGATCGCTCTGGAGTCCGGAATCGCCGGATCGGCCGATGTCATCCTGATACCCGAAATCCCCTATCGCCTTGATCGCGTTTGCCAGGCTATCGAGACGCGACGAAGGCGCGGCAGCCGCTTCTCCATCGTCGTCGTGGCCGAAGGGGCCTTCCCCGCCGGAGGTGAGCAGGTTGTGCAGGTCGGCGCCGCCGAGAACCTCGGGGTTGCACGCCTCGGCGGTGTTGCAGCCCGGGTCGCCGCACAGATCGAGGAGCGCATGGCCCTCGAGACGCGCGTCGTTGTTCTCGGGCACGTCCAGCGCGGCGGCACGCCGACCCATACCGACCGTCTTCTTGGATCGCGTTTCGGAGTGAAGGCAGTGGAGATGATCGAAAAGGCCGATTTCGGTAAAATGGTCGCGCTGCGCGGACGTTCTGTCGTCTCTGTCCCCATCGAAGAAGCGGTAGGGGCCTTGAACCTCGTCGACCCTCAAGGTGAACTCGTTCTGACGGCCGAGGCTCTCGGCATCATGATGGGTCGATAGAATCCGATAATTTCCTTGACGCCCGCCGTTCCCGGTTCTAGTCTGTCTTTTTAATACAGTCCGTCTGAACTCGGTTTCCTTCAATGTGGTTGTTGGCGCCGACGCCGATCCCGCTTTTGCTTTCTTGAAGATCTGGAGAACGTCAATGAAGACTTCCCGATTTGATCGCAGTTTTCGTTTCGCCCTGGTCGGTTTTCTTCTCGGGGCCTTCGCCCCCATCGGGTGGACGCTCTTGCGCCTTGTCTTCTTCCGGAAGGAGGGGGGCGGGCTCTGGGAACAGATTGTCATTTTTGTTGCCGGCTCGCCTGAGAGTATCGCGCTTTATGCTTACATGGGGGGCGGCACCTCAGTGGTGCTGGCCGTTTTCGGTTTTTTCATCGGAAGGAATTCGCAGGAAATCCATGAACGAGCGCAGGCTCTGGACGCTCTCAACCAGACGGTTGCGTTGCAGAAAGAGGATTTCGAGAGACGCTTCCGCGATCTGAACAGCGGGATAAAAAATTTCCACTCCATCAATACCCACATCCAGAAATCGGTCAGCATCGAAGAGGTCCTGCGCCTGTCGGCCGACGGCCTGCACAAGATTCTCGGGTACGACCGGGTCAACATCCTCATGGTGGGCAACAACGGCTCGACGCTCACCCTTATGGCGAGCAGGGGATGCGGCGACGACAGCGCTTCAGGCGTCACCATCCCTCTCGATGAGCGCGCCGGCGCCCTCTACGTCGTCTGCAAGGAAAAACGCGTCATTCTCGTCGATGACATCAGCAAGATGCCGCAAACTTACCGGATGCGCCCCCCCTGCGACACCATTCATCAACTGCGCTCGCGTGCTTTCATCCTCTGCCCCATCGTAGTGCGCAATGAAGTGGTCGGCCTTTTCGGCGTCGACAACAAATTCAAGCAGAAGGTCTTGGACGACACTGATGTCGATACGGTGAAGCTCTTCGCCGATCAGGTTTCGGGGACGTGGACCAAAATCGATCTTCTCGACGCCGTCGAAACGCTCACAGACCAACTGGGGCACACTTTTCAGGAACTGCTCAAGTACCGCGACGAACACGCTCGGCACGACACCTCTCTCAAGAAGTCCGCCGCTTCAACAGGCGAAGCGATCAAGCATATCGCCGGCGCCTCCGACGTCGTTCGCGAAATGGTGGAGACGACCCGCTCGGCTGCTGGTGAAATCTCGGTCTCCATCGAGCAGGTCTCGCAGAACCTGCATCAATTGACCGATTTCATGGACAACTCCATTTCGGCCATGAACGAGATCTCCCGCACCATTGTCAGCGTTCAGGAGAGCGCCGCACGCTCCCACGGAATGTCCGAGCAGGTGCGAGAGCAGGCCGAGCAGGGTGTCGGGTCCGTCTCCAATGCCATGGGAGGGCTCAAGGGGATCTCCGCCTCGGTGGACAAGGCCGTTGCCGCCATCGGGCGACTTTCTGAAAAAGGGGAGGAGATCAACAGCATCACCACGGTCATCAACGAAATCACCCAGAAGACGAATCTGCTCGCACTGAATGCGGCTATCATTGCCGCCCAGGCCGGTGAGCACGGCCGCTCCTTCGCCGTCGTGGCCGACGAGGTGCGCAGCCTCTCCCAGGAGGCGGCCTTTTCGACCGGTGCGATCAGTCAACTCATCGACGAGATCCAGGCCTTCACCGGGGAGACCGTCGATCACATCACCAGTACGCGCGATCTGGTGGGGGAGGGGATTGTCCTTGGGGAAGCCGTCGAACGATCGCTCAAGCAGATCCTTGACAGCGCCTCCCTGGCGATGGACATGACGCACAGCATCCGCAAGGCCACCCAGGAGGTCGCTTCGAGCGTGCAGTCGGTCAGCGTTTCCATCGAAGAGCTCGGGGAGATGTCTTCCCAGGTCACCCTCGCTTCTCGCGAACAGGCGCAGGGAACCCGCAGCATCGTCCAGTCCATCGAAGAGGTCAAGAACATGGCCGACGAGATGGTTTCGGCGACGGACAGGCAGCAGAAGAATATGCAGGAGATCGAGGAAGCCGTCGCTGCTGTGAGCGAGATGGTGCGTCGGATTTTCAGGGAGATGGAGGAGCGCCGCGAAGAGAGCCGTCGCGTCATCGACCAGCTCGAATGTCTCAAGAATGTCGGAGATGTGTAAGTCCGATCGGTTTTTATCGTGAAAAGGGGCGCCGGAATCGGCGCCCCTTTTCACGATGAAGGGGAGCGATTTTTCGCGAGTCCGCTGGCGCAGTGGGCGACCCCGGGACATTTCTCCTTCATGCACGGTTCGATGTGGATGGTGACGTCGGAGCCGCGAATCGTGTTTTCAATCGCCTTCTCCAGGCGGTCTGCGATATCGTGGGCTTCCTCCACCGTCAGGTGTTTGCAGACCGTGAGGTGAAAATCCATGATCTTCTGCGATCCCGCCCGGCGGGTGCGAAGGTTGTGATAGCCGGAGAGTTCACACTTGTTCTCTTCGATGAGGCGGGTGATCTCCTTCTTGACCGGCTCCGGAAGCTCTTCGTCGAGCACGTCACGCAGCCCCCGCCGGACGAGCTTGAACGCTTCCATCAGGATGTAGACGGCGATGGCCAGTGAAAGGATGGCGTCGAGGCGCGGCTCCTGTGTCAGGTGGACGACAACCAGGCCGACCGCCAGGCCGAGGTTGGTGTAGACGTCCATCGAAAAATGAAGGGCGTCCGCTTCGAGAGCCGCCGAGTCGGTCTGGCGGGCCGTCCGTCGAAGATGATTGCTGATGGCCCACGAGACGAGGGTGCTGATCAGAAGGACAACAATCCCGCCGCCGAGCTGGGAAAGTTCGGCCCCTAAGCGCAGGCGCTGAACGGACTCGTAGATGATCCAGAGTCCGGAAGCCGAGATGATGAAGGCCTGGAAAAGGGCCGCCAGCGTCTCGAACTTGCCGTGACCGAAGGGATGGTTCTTGTCGGCGGGTTGCTCTGCCTGGCGGATGGCGAAATAGTTCACCCCCGACATCAGGATGTCCAGCAGAGAGTCGATCGCCGAAGCGAGAATGGCCAGCGATCCCGTTATGATGCCGGCGGTGAATTTGAGCAGCGCCAGGCCCGTCGCCGTGGCGATAGACAATCGGGCTGCATTGAGCTTGGGATTCGAGGGCAAGAGAAACCTTTCAAGTAGAGCAATTTTGAATTCTGAATTTTGAATGAAAAAGCAGAAGAAAAATAAGAATTCGAACGCAAAACTCAAGACATCAAAAATCACTCCTCCAACGAGCATTCCTTCTCCCAGGCGAAGTACCCGTCGTTTTCGATGGCCCAGAACGATTCGATACGCTGCCTGTAATACTTCAGATCCTCGCATTCCTTTGTGACGGTCTCGCTCATGTCTCTGGAAACCTTCCCTATCTCCCTGCAAAAATTATAGAAGGCGGCGACTCCCTGGAGAATCGATTCGAGTTCGACCGTGTTCGGTTCGAGGGTGCGCACGATGTACCAGTTCGCGGCGAACTGGCGAACGCGCCCGGAACGCAGCTCGAAGATGTTCTCCCGCCGGTCGGGTATGACGAACTCGCGCAGGAAATAGTCCGCACCATAGGCCAGCGCGCTCGCCTTCTCAGCCGGATAGGCCCATTCTTCAACCATGTGCAGGTAGAAGAATTCGAGAAGTTTTCGACAGAGTTGGTCAGCCCGGATCTCGTCATGGAGATCGACGATGTCGAAGTTGGTCCGCCGGAACACTTCCTGTTGGGACAAGTCGTTGTTTTCGCTCATTCATCCTCCTTTGCCGGACGTTTTTACCATCGCAGGTTCGGTATGGTCAACAGCAATGCCGATTCAAGAAAAAAAAGATAATGGTCGACGGGCTGCTATTTACATTAAAGAATGGCTTTGTTAACATAACAACCGTTTTCGGCCATACTTTCAGCCGCCATTTTCCTTTCTATCGCGCACAAGGGTATCCCATCGCATGTCCAGTGCAACTCCGATGATGCGTCAGTATCTGGAGATCAAGTCCGGATATCCGGACGCCATCCTTTTTTTTCGACTCGGCGATTTTTATGAAATGTTTCTGGACGACGCCGTCACCGCATCGCGCGTCCTCGACATCACCCTGACTTCGCGCAACAAAGGGTCGGCCGAGGAGATTCCTTTGTGCGGAATCCCCTTCCACAGTTCCCAACCCTATATTGCGCGTCTTGTCGAGCAGGGGTACAAGGTCGCCATCTGCGAGCAAGTCGAAGACCCCAAAACAGCCAAGGGGATCGTACGCCGCGAGGTCGTTCGGGTCGTCACCCCAGGACTGATCGTCGACACCGATACTCTCGCCCCCAAGGAGAACAATTTCCTCATGGCGCTCGCTCCCGGGCGCAGAGAGCGCTGGGGGGCGGCCGTTCTTGACATCACCACCGGCGAATTCAGAACGACCGAGTGCGCCGACCGTGAGGCGCTTCAGAGCGAAGTCGCCTCCCTGTCGCCCCGTGAGATTCTCATCCCCGAAGGGAATGAGGCGCAGACGCTTCATCGCTCGCTCGCGTCGGCGCTCAGCGGCGCGATGGTCAATACGGTCCCCGAGGAGTTCTGCGAGATCGACCGGGCGGAAAAGGCCATTCTTGAATTCTTCGGCTGTTCCTCTCTGGAGCCCTTCGGCTGCTCCGCGCTCCCCGGCGCAGTGGCGGCTGCCGGGGCGATCCTCCACTACCTGAGGCAGACCCAAAAGGGAACCCTCGACCATATCCGCTCCCTTCGCACCTATCACAGCGGGGAGTTCATGGCCCTTGACGAGGCGACCCGGCGCAATCTCGAACTGAGTGCGACCCTCTACGACGGCAGTCGCAAGGGGTCGCTGCTGGGCGTTCTCGATCGCACCGTCACGGCCATGGGTGGGCGCAAGATGCGCCAGTGGGTCCATCGTCCTCTTCTCGAAGTGGAGAAGATCCGCGCCCGCCACGGCGCCGTTTCCGAGCTGGTTGGTCAGTCTCTTCCGCGAGGCGATCTGCGCGCCGCCCTGGAGGGGGTCTACGACCTGGAGCGCCTCGGCGGCAAGGTCGCCATGGGTAGCGCCAATGCCAAGGACCTCGTCGCCCTGCATTCTTCGCTTAGTCGTCTCCCCGAAATTCTGCAGACTCTCCACCGTTTCGAGGCGCTCCTGCTGAAGGACATCGCTGCGCGAATCGATCCGCTGGAGGATATCGCCTCTCTCATCGACGGGGCGATCGTCGACGATCCTCCCGCCGGCCTTCGCGAAGGCGGGATCATCCGCAGCGGCTATGATGCGCGTCTCGATGAACTGCGCACCATCAGCCGGGAGGGGAAGGGATGGATTGCGGCCCTGGAGCAATCCGAGCGCGAACGCACCGGCATCTCGAGTTTGAAGGTGCGCTTCAACCGGGTCTTCGGCTATTACATCGAGGTCACCAAAAGCCATCTCTCCCGCGTCCCGGACGATTACCACCGCAGGCAGACCCTTGCAAACGCCGAGCGTTACGTGACCCCTGCGCTGCAGGAGTACGAAGAGAAGGTTCTCGGCGCCGAAGAAAAACTCGTCGAACTCGAATACGAGCTTTTCCAGGCGCTCAGGGGGGAGATCGCCCTGCAAGGGGAACGGCTCCAGGGGACAGCAGAAGCCCTTGGCGAACTCGATGTGTTGATTTCGCTGGCGCAGCTCGCCCACGACCGCAATTACGTCGTCCCGCACATGGATGAGAGCGCCGATCTCGAGATCTGCGAAGGACGACACCCCGTCATCGAGGAGATGCAGCTCGAACCGTTCGTCCCCAACGACGTGCTCATGGACGATCGGGAAAACCAGATCATCGTCATCACTGGACCGAACATGGCCGGCAAGTCGACCTTCATGCGCCAGGTGGCGCTGATCGTCCTGATGGCCCAGATGGGGAGTCTCGTCCCCGCCCAATCCGCCCATATTGGTGTAGTCGATCGTATCTTCACCCGCGTCGGAGCGAGTGACAATCTTGCCCGCGGCCAATCCACCTTCATGGTGGAGATGACCGAAACGGCTCACATCCTGCGTCACGCCACCCGGCGATCCCTGATCGTTCTCGATGAGATCGGCCGAGGAACGAGCACCTTCGACGGCATCAGCATCGCCTGGGCCGTCGCCGAGCACCTGCACGATAACGCGGAACTGGCGGCCAAGACCCTCTTTGCCACCCATTACCACGAACTCACCGACCTGGCCCTCACCCGCGAGCGCGTGAAGAACTTCAATATCGCCGTTCGGGAATGGAACGAACAGATCATTTTTCTGCGGCGAATCGTCAAGGGAGGAGCGAGTCATTCCTACGGCATCCAGGTGGCCCGACTGGCCGGCCTCCCCGATGCGGTGATCGAGCGTGCAAAGGAAGTGCTGCGCAATCTGGAGGCGGGCGAATTCGAAAGGGAGGGGGAGCCGCGACTGGCGCGCACCCGAAAGACGGCCCGGCGCAGCCCTTCGGCCCAGCTTGGACTTTTCGAGCGCGAAACTGATCCGTTGCGCGAGAAACTCGCCAATATCGATGTGAACGTCATCACACCCGTGGAGGCGTTGAACGTACTGCATCAATTGACAAAGATGGTGTGATTATGAGACTGATTTTCAGCCGGGGATTGCCTGTTCTGATTCTGATTCTTTTCGCCGCCTCAGCATGGGCGAGCGACGGCGCCGCGCGCGATTACCAGAAAGCGAGGGACGGATACAATCGCCTTCTCGCTTCGGCGGAGAGGCAGAAATTCCGGGACAACTGGGTGCGCGTCATCGACCAGTTCCTCTCGGTTTCCGATCGCCACGCCGCACGTCCCCAGGGCGCCGCCGCCCTCTTCATGGCGGCCCAGGCTCAGCAAGGACTCTGGTCCGTCTCCCGCAGGCAGAACGACGCGCGTCTTGCCGCCGATTTCTACGACAGGCTTGTTGATCGGTTCCCCGGCGATCGCCATGCCGACGACGCTCTGGTGCTTGCAGGCGAGATTTATGAAAAGATCCTGGCGGAGCCAAGAGAGGCCTATCGCCGCTACCGCAAGGCGGTCGATCATTATCCCAAGGGCGACATGACCCCAGAGGCCCGCAAAGGGGTCGTTCGCCTCGCCGCCCACGCCCCCAAGGCGACTCCTGCAGCTCCGGTGCGATCCGCGCCTGCCGCGTCTGCGTCAGGGAGCGAACTCACGGGAATCCGTTTCTGGTCCAACCCGGGGTATACGCGGGTCGTCCTCGACCTGAGCGGATCGACCACCTTCAGCGCCAACGTCCTCCCCGCCGATCCATCAAAAGGTCTTCCGCCCCGGGTCTATGTCGATCTCAAGGGGGCTTCTCCAGCGGCGGACCTGCACGATATCGTGACAGTGGATGACGGGCTGTTGCGCCAGGTGCGGACGGGGCGCTTCAGCGCCGACACCATACGTGTCGTGCTCGACCTGGTTAGCCTTCTCGATTACAAAGTGATTCCTCTTGAAGATCCGAAGCGGATTGTCATCGACGTGCAAGGGGAAAGTCAGCAGCTTAGCAGCAACCATCCGCAGATCCGCCCGGCCCCGCCGCCCGGCGCCTCAGATGAAATAGGCAAGGTGATCGGGAGCCTCGCAAAGGATCCTCCTCCGAAGACAGCCGTCAAACCGGCCGGCGGAGCCCTCCTGCGGCGCATTGTCGTCGATCCCGGCCATGGAGGAAAAGATCCCGGCGCCATCGGACCGACCGGGGTGAAGGAGAAGGACGTCAACCTGGCTTTTGCCCGCGTCCTCGCCCGCAAGCTGAAGGAGGAACTCGGGTGCGAAGTGATCCTCACCCGCGACAAGGATATCTTCCTCCCCCTCGAGGAACGCACCGCCATCGCCAACCGGGTCGGCGCCGATCTCTTCATTTCGATTCATGCCAATGCGGCGTTGAACCGGACTGCGTACGGGATCGAGACGTATTACCTCAATTTTTCTCAGAACGAACGCGCGGCGGCCGTCGCCGCCCGTGAGAACGGCACCTCTCTGAAACAGGTCGGCGATCTTGAACTGATCCTTTTCGACCTGATGGCCAACAGCAAGATCAACGAGTCGAGCCGGCTGGCGGCCGAAGTCCATCGGGCTCTCATAGACGATCTCAGCCGACACTTCAATCACGTTCGCGACCTCGGCGTCCGGCAGGGTCCTTTCTACGTTCTGCTCGGCGCCACGATGCCGTCGGTTCTGGTCGAGACCGCCTTCATCAGCCACCCCCGCGAGGAAGCCCGTCTCCTCGACCCCAGGTATCATGAAAAGGCCGCCGGCGCCATTGTCAGGGGGGTTCGAAGCTTTGCCGAGTCCCAAAGGATGATAGCCACCCGATGATCGATTCGCCTACATTGAAAACAGACGCTTTTTTCGACAAGAGCCTCATCGATCCCTCGATCCCCTACGAGATCAGGCGATCTCTGTTGCTCGAGGGTTCACGGGCGTTTCTCCAGCATCACAACGAACTCATTCGCGCCCGGCACAAGGCGGGGGAGAACGGGCGGCTCATCGTCGGCAGCCTCACCTCGCTGGTCGACACCCTCATCCGCAACCTGCACCGCAGCACCTCCATCGACCTGCGGGCAGGGGGAGGCTGCTGCTCGTTGATCGCTCTGGGAGGCTACGGCCGCGCCGAGCTCAATCCCTACTCCGATATCGATCTGATGTTCTTTTATGACGGCGACAAGAGAGGGTTTGCCGAGCAGCTCTCCGAGCGTATTCTCTACCTGCTCTGGGATATCGGTCTGGAGATCGGCTACAGTATCCGCACGGTGAAGGACTGCCTCGACATGGCCGATTCCGACATCACCGCCCGCACCGCCCTTCTCGACTCCCGTTTTCTTGTGGGTGACGAATCGCTCTATCAGCACTACGTCCGTTCGGTTCACGAGGTCGTGCTGGGGAAGGACAGCCAGAGGTTCATCCGTGAGAAGCTCGAGGAGAACTCCAGGCGGCTTCGCAAATACGGCTCCACCGTTTACCTGCTCGAACCCAATATTAAAGAGGGAGAAGGGGGGTTGCGCGATCTTCACACGGCGCTGTGGATCGCCATGGTCAAGTTCAAGGCACGCAACCTGAGGGAGTTGATCATCAAAGGGGTCATTTCGGAGAGCCAGGGGCGCGAATTCGAAGACGCACTCGATTTCCTGTGGCGAATCCGCAATGAACTGCATTATCTCTCCGGGCGCAAAAACGACCAGATCCATTTTGGTCAACAGGAGAAGATCGCCGCCTTTCTTGGCTATCGCGACGGCAAGCGGGGACTGGCGGTAGAGCAGTTCATGCAAAACTTCTACGCTCATGCGACCCATGTGGAGCATCTCGCCTCCACCTTCATCACCAGGACGATCCAGCAGGACGAGTCGACATTCGGAATTCTCGGATATCTCACGCGTCGCTCAGTGGAAAACGGATTCTATATCCTGCGCGGTGAACTGAGGGTTGCCCGGCAGGATCTCTTCGAAAACGATCCGGCGCTCATGATGAGGGCTTTTCTGCTTTCAGAGCGCCACAACGTGCGCCTCGCCGTCTCACTCAAAGGGCTCATCCGGGAGAACCTCCATCGCATCAACGACCGGGTGCGGCGATCCAGAGCGATGACCGAGGATTTTTTCGAGATTCTTCGGGGACCGCGGGCGGCTGAAACGCTCCGGGTCATGCACCATCTCAAGTTCCTGAATCACTTCATCCCCGAGTTCGGCAGGATCTACTGCAAGGTGCAGCACGACGCCTACCATATTTACACCGTCGACGTGCACTCCATCTTCGCCGTAGAGGAGATCACGAAACTGTGGAGCGGAGAGTATCGGGAGCGCAAACCTCTTCTGACGCAGGTCGCCAATGACGTAGAGAAACGCGAACTCCTTTTGCTTGCCGTCCTTTTCCACGACATCGGCAAAGGTGAAGGGAAAGATCACTGCAACAAGGGGGGGGACATGATCCCCACGATTGCCCGGCGTCTGGGCCTCAACCGCGAGGACAGCGAAAGGCTCGAATTTCTCGTGCGAAACCATCTGCAGATGGCGCATATCTCGCAACGGCGTGATCTGCATGACGACAAGCTCATCCTTCAGTTTGCAAGGACGATGGGGATGAGTGAAAACCTCAAGATGCTCTACCTGCTCACTTTCGCCGACATCAGGGCGGTCGGTCCCGACGTCTGGTCCGAATGGAAGGGTCTTCTGCTGCAGGAGCTCTACGAAAAAACGTACGATGTGCTCGAACGCGGCGATTTCCGACTGGAGAGAAGCTCGGAAAAGGTGCGCAACCGCAAGCGCAAGGTCGTTGCCCTTCTGGAAGGGGAGTACGATACCCGCGCCGTCAAGGATCTGCTCAAATCGATGAGCACCCGGTACCTCCTTTCCCACCGCTCGGTGGACATCGCCGATCATGTCGCTCTTATCCTCGGGCGGCGGGAGCGCACCCTGGCCATGAAGGTCGAACACGAGCCGCAGGGGGAGTATTCACAGATCACCATCACCACTATCGACATCCCCGGTCTCTTCTCCAGGATCACCGGCGTCATGGCCGCAAACGGCATCAACATCCTGGGTGCGCAGATCACCACGACGAGCAACGGCATCGCCCTCGACGTTCTGCACGTTCGTGGTACGGCCGATGTCGTTTTGGACAACCCGGAGAAATGGCGGAGGGTGGAAGAGGAACTCGTTGCTGTCCTCGAAGGGCGCGTTCGGGTCGAGGATTTGGTGAAAAGGCGCAAGCGACCGGCCTTCATGACTGAGAAGCCCCGGCCCCGTTTTCCGAACAAGGTGGAAATCAGCAACGAGGTCTCCGACGATTACACGGTTCTGGATATCTACGCCCACGATCGGGTCGGCCTTCTCTACCAGATTACCCGGACGTTGAAGGAACTCGGTCTGTATATCGGGGTATCCAAGATCAGCACCAAGGTCGATCAGGTCACCGACACCTTCTATGTGCAGGATATCTTCGCTCAGAAGATCACCTCACCGGAAAAGATAGAGGAGATCCGTCGGCGCCTTCTCGAGACACTCGACGGAGAGCTCGAATAGCAGGTTGCGAAGGAGTCGGAGTCATCTGATGAATCATTATCTCGACAACTTTTTGAGTTATCTCACGGTGGAGCGCGGCCTCTCGAGCCACACCCTCGACGGCTATGGGCGCGATCTTGCGCGCTATCTCAATTTTCTCGAGCGACATCGGGCCGAACTCCTCAGCGGAGTCTCGCCGGCTCTGATCCTGAGGTTTCTGGCCGAACTTGCCGAAAAAGGGCTCGGTGCACGAAGTCGGGCCCGCTCCCTCGCCGCGGTGCGCATGTTCCACAAGTTTCTGCTGACCGAGGGGTATGCCTCCGAAAACCCCGCATCGCGGGTGGAGATCCCCCGCAGTCTGCGTCCCCTTCCGCAGACGCTGGCTCCGGCTGAGGTCGAGCGACTCCTCTCGGCGCCTTGCGGCGACGATCCGCTTGTGAGGCGCGATCGTACGATGCTCGAACTTCTGTACGCCACCGGACTTCGTGTCTCGGAACTGGTCGGTCTCCGCCTGTGCGATCTTCAGCTCGACGTCGGATACCTGAGCGCCTTTGGCAAGAGGAGCAAACAACGCATCGTCCCGCTTGGTGAGACGGCCCTCGGCGAGCTTCGTCTCTACCTGCTGCATGCGCGCCCGATTCTCGACAGAAGCGGGACTTCGCCCTTTCTTTTTCTCAACCGAAGCGGGAAGGGATTGACACGCCAGGGGTTCTGGAAGATCATTAAGCGCCGCGCCACCGAAGCCCGGATATTGAAAAACATAACCCCCCACACCCTTCGGCATTCCTTCGCCACGCATCTTCTGGAGAACGGCGCCGATCTGCGGTCGGTGCAGACGATGCTGGGCCACGCCGATATCTCCACCACCCAGATCTACACCCATGTCACCCGAGAGCGGCTGAAGAAGATCCATGAGGAATTTCATCCGCGGGGGTGACCTTTGCCAGGCGCTCGAACCAGGGGCGTCGATATCGACTTGAGGAGAAAGCATTTCAAATGAAGTATATTGTCCTGCTCGGCGATGGAATGGCCGATGAACCGATCGAAGAACTCGGAGGCAAGACCCCCCTGGCCCACGCCCGGACTCCCCGGATGGACACACTGGCAAAGGCCGGGCGCCTCGGCCTGGCGCACACCGTGCCGGCCGGTTTTCACCCCGGTAGCGATGTGGCGAATCTGTCGGTCTTCGGCTACGATCCGGCAGAATGCTACAGCGGTCGTTCGCCTCTGGAAGCGGCTAGCATGGGGGTCGAACTCGGCCCTGCGGACGTCGCCTTCCGCCTCAACCTGGTTAACCTCATCCCCCATGCCGGCAAGCTCTACATGGGCGATTTTTCCGCCGGACACATCCCTACGGAGGAGGCGCGGGAACTGATCGCCTCACTGCAGAACGAATTCGGAGGAGAGGAGTTCAGTTTCCACGCCGGGATCTCTTATCGGCATCTGATGGTCTGGCACGGAGGTAAGGACCGACTCCAATTCACGCCGCCGCACGATCTGGCCATGCAACCGGTTGAAGGGCATCTGCCCCGGGGAGACGGGGCTGAGGCGCTCATAAAACTGATGACCGACTCCCAGATTCTCTTCCATCACCATCCGGTGAACGAGTCCCGGCAGAAGCGCGGTCTTCCCACCGCCAATTCGATCTGGCTGTGGGGGCACGGCAGGGCGCCGCGCATGCGTCCGCTACGCGAGACCTTCGGCATTACAGGGGCTGTGATCTCCGCCGTCGACCTCATCAAGGGAATCGGCATCTACGCCGGTCTCGACATCATCAACGTTCCCGGAGCTACCGGATATCTCGATACAAATTTTCGGGGCAAGGCCGAGTACGCCCTGGAGGCCCTGCGCACCCGTGACTTCGTCTATCTGCACGTGGAAGCTCCGGACGAGGCTGCCCATTCGGGCAACCTCGAGGACAAGATCAAGGCGATCGAATCGTTCGACGAACTGGTCGTCGGCACGGTTCTCGACGGCATCGGCGCGCTTGGAGATCACAGGATTCTTCTTCTTCCCGATCATCCGACCCCCGTGCGTCGCATGACGCACACCCACGATCCCGTTCCCTTCGTCCTGTACGGCAGCAGCGGCGAATTCCCCCCGCAGGGAGATGCGTCCGGTTACGAGGAAGCGAGCGCTGCGGCGACCGGCGTCATCATCGAACGTGGGAGCGATCTGATGCGCCTGTTGATCGGGAAAAAATGAGCGCTTTGCCGCTGAGTCGGATGCACGGGCAGAAATTCGGGCCTGTGCATCCGCAGGTGATTCCATGTTGAAAGTCGTTATTGAAGAGGAACGCTGCAAGGGGTGCGCCCTTTGTGTGGACGCCTGTCCTGCGCATCTGATCGCGCTCGGAAGCCGCTTCAATTGCCATGGGGCTATTCCTGCCATTATCGCCGAATGCGATCAGGCCAGGTGCACCAGTTGCGCCATGTGCGCACGGATGTGCCCCGACGCGGCGATCTCCATCTATCGCGAGCTGAAAGCTCTGCAGGATGCGGATTCGAGACAGTGACTGAGCGACTTTTCGTCAAGGGCAACGAGGCGGTGGCCATGGGAGCGTTGGCTGCAGGCTGCCGCTATTATTTCGGCTACCCCATCACTCCCCAGAACGACATCCCCGAATACATGTCGCGAGAACTGCCGATGCTCGGCGGCGAGTTCATTCAGGCCGAAAGCGAGATCGCTTCCATCAACATGGTCCTTGGAGCGAGCGCCTGCGGCGCTCGGGCTATGACGAGCTCGTCAAGCCCCGGCATTTCCCTGAAGCAGGAGGGAATCTCGTACATGGCCGGCAGCGAACTCCCTGGTCTCATCGTCAATATCTGCCGCTCCGGTCCGGGACTCGGGGGAATCGACGCATCGCAGGGGGACTATTTTCAAGCGGTCAAAGGGGGAGGACACGGAGGGTACCGCATTTTCGTGGCGGCTCCCCATTCAGTGCAGGAGATGTACGATCTGACTGTGCTCGCCTTCGACATCTCCGACCGCTACCGTCTGCCGGCCATGATTCTGGCCGACTCGGTGATCGGGCAGATGAAGGAGGCCCTTGTCCCTCATCCATATGTCCCCCCCGCCGACCTGCCGTCCAAAGAGTGGGCGCTATCGGGCAAGGGGGATCGCGGGCGACAGAAGGTCGTCAAATCGCTCTATCTTGGCGACGGAGAGCTCGAAGCGCACAACTGGCGCCTCCATGAGAAATATCGCCTGCTCGGGGAGAAGGAAACGCGTTGGGAAGAGAACGGATTGGAGGATGCGGAGCTGCTCGTCACCGCTTTTGGCTCCACGGCGCGCATCGCAGCAACGGCCATTCAACTTGCCCGTGAACAGGGGCTGCGGGTCGGTCTGCTTCGGCCGGTGACGCTTTTTCCTTTCCCTGGCGCCGCTTTTCTCAAGGCGACGCAGCGTACCAAGAAAGTTCTGTGCATCGAACTGAATACCGGCCAGATGGTGGACGATGTGCGGCTCAGCGTTGCGCGCGACGCCGCGGTTTCGTTCTACGGACGCCCGCCTGGAGCGGGGTCTCTCCCCACTCCGGAGGAATTGCTGCTGCAGATCCGTCGACATTGCGAGGGAGGTGTTCATGGTGGCTAGAAAGGTTTTCGCCCGCCCCGTCTCCCTGAAGGATGTGGCGACGCACTTCTGTCCCGGATGCCAGCACGGCGTCGTTCATCGTCTGGTAGCCGAAACGCTAGACCACTTCAACGCGGCGGGTCGCACCATCGGCGTTGCGTCGGTGGGGTGCAGCGTCTTTCTCTATGACTATTTCGATATCAACGTTGTCGAAGCCCCTCACGGTCGCGCGCCGGCCGTGGCCACAGGCGTGAAGCGTGTTCACAAGAACAGCCTCGTTTTCACCTATCAGGGAGACGGCGACCTGGCTGCTATCGGCACCAGCGAGATTATTCATGCGGCCAACAGGGGCGAAGGGTTGACGGTCATCTTCGTCAACAACACGACTTATGGCATGACCGGCGGGCAGATGGCGCCCACCACGCTCCCCGGTCAACGCACAACCACCTCGAGCGCCGGACGCAATACTGCGAGCGACGGTCATCCAATCCGCATGGCCGAACTTCTCGCAACCCTGGACGGGACCGCTTATTCGGCCCGGGTCGCGGTCGATTCCCCCGGACATGTCCTCGAGGCTGGAAAGGCGATCCGGAGAGCGTTCGGGTATCAGGTCGAAGGAAGAGGTTTCGCCTTCGTCGAAGTCCTCACCACCTGTCCCACCAACTGGGGGATGGACCCTGTTGCGGCCAACCGGCGCATCGCCGCTGAAGTCATCCCGTTCTTCCCGTTGGGAACGTTCGTGGACCGATCCGGAGACGAGCGATGAGGGGCTCTTCCGGTATCCGCCACGATGTCTTCATGGCAGGCTTTGGGGGCCAGGGGATTCTCCTCGCCGGCAACCTGCTCGCCTATGCGGCGATCCTGGACGGAAGGAATGCGTCCTATTTTCCGGCATACGGGGTTGAAAAACGAGGCGGTGCGGCTATGTGCACCGTCGTGATCGCAGAAGGTGAGGTCGGTTCGCCCGTTGTCGGCTCCCCGCAGTCGGCTCTTCTGCTGAACCGGATTTCTGTGGAGAAATACCTGGCCCAAGTGCGTTCCGGCGGTTTCTGCCTCTTAAATTCGAACCTTCTTTTGCCGCAGGAGAATCCGCTGCGGGACGACCTGACGGTCGCGCGTTTGCCCCTGAACGAAATGGCCCTGGAGATTGGAGACGTTCGCCTGGCCAATATGATCGCCCTCGGCGCCTATGCGCGGCGGACGGGCGCTGTTACTCTGGAAAATCTTAAGAAAGGGCTGGGCGCCATCCTCCCCGAGCGCAACCATCGATTCATCCCCCTCAATATCGTGGCCATTGACAGCGGCGCCGCTGCGATCGGGTAAAATCTCTCCAGGAG
>JARFUG010000083.1:8579-13864 GCA_029289095.1 Desulfuromonadales bacterium | reverse complement strand
GCTCGGGGCGGCGACGGCGTTGAGGGATGCGGCGTCATGGTAGTCGATGGGAAGATTCCATCGCCGGGCGAACTCCGTGAGCCCCTCTTCGTCTTCCTTTTCGGCGATGGTCGCAAGAGAAGCGACGCTCTTGAACGACAGAGACGCCTCCTCCAAAGTCTGTCTCACCATCTCCTCGATTTCGTCCGCCTGCGTCCCGCGGTTGCAGCCGATCCCCAGCACGAGATCGCGGGGGCGCAGCAGCAACAGGTTTGTCCGTCCATCCAGATCGGGAACGAGGTGATGGGTGACGAGGACGAAACCGCTCGCCCCCGCGCGCAGCGCCGCGTCAAAATCTGAATAAAACTCGACCCCGGGCACTTCAGAAAAATGGGAAGCGACGCACCCCTGGGGATCGATGAGAGCGATGGTCTCTCCCCTCAGCAAAAGTGCGTTGAGGGTGCGCAGGTGTTCCAGGGGCTCCACGGCAAGCCCTTCGTGGCGGGCCGCTTCGTCCCAGGCGGGGAGACCGTTGACGTCGGTTGCAGTGGTGATGACCGCCTGAGCGCCGCTGATGCGCGAGATCTCCCTGGCAAGGTCGTTGGCGCCCCCCAGGTGCCCCGACAGGAGGCTGATGGCGAACTCCCCCGCCTCGTCCATGACGACGACCGCCGGATCGGACCCCTTCCCTTTCAGGTGGGGGGCGAGAAGGCGCACCACGATCCCCGTCGCCATGATGCACACCAGCGCCCTGCTGCGTGCGAACAGGTGCGGCAGTGCTTCGCGCAAGGGATCGGTGAGGACGACGAGATCTTCACCCTCGATGCCGAGCCCCTGCGGCAGATGCACCTTCGCCCCGGGAAGCTCCCGGGCAAGACGCCGGGCCAGAGCGGCGCCGCGGGGAGTGAGGGCGACAATGGAAAAGGTCATGGGAGGTCCATGGCAAGCGGCGACTGACCAATGACGGCCGCAAAGCGGCCTGACGCCGCGAAGCGGCTGACCATTGAAGAGCCTTCAGCTTTTGCGATACCCATGCCCGAACTCCGGATCGTACAGCTTGGAGCGCTCCGGGACGCCGCGGCTTCGGGCCGAGAGAGCCTCGCCGACGACGATCATCGCCTGGCGGCCGATTCCCGCGCCCCGCACCTTTTCGGCGATGTCGCCGAGGGTCCCCTCGACGGTGCGCTCGTCGGGCCAGGTGGCGCGGCTGACGACGGCGACGGGGGTTTGTTCGGTGAAGATGCCGCCGGAAAGAAGCCTTTCCGCGACCTCCTCCATCATGCCAACGGAAAGATAAAGGCAAACCGTCCCGCCGATCGTGGCGATACGCTCGAGACTCTCGGTCTCGGGGACGGGGGTGCGTCCCTCCAGACGGGTGAGGACGAGGGTCTGCGAGACTCCGGGGAGGGTCAGTTCCTGCCTGAGGGAGGCGGCGGCGGCGAAGGCGGCGGTGACCCCCGGAATCACCTCGTAGGAGATCCCCAGGGCGTCGAGAGCCTCCATCTGCTCCTGGATGGCGCCATAGAGGGAAGGGTCGCCGGTGTGCAGGCGCACCACTTTCCTCCCGGCGGCGACGGCCCCTGCAATGATGGCAACGACCTCCTCCAGCGTCAGCGGGGCGCTGTCGTGCACCTCGGCTCCGGGCTTCAGGTGGGAGAGAAGCTCCGGGTTCACCAGGGAGCCGGCATGGACGACGACATCGGCCGCCTGCAGGGCCTTCAATCCCTTGACGGTGATCAGTTCGGGATCGCCGGGTCCGGCGCCGACGAAAAGGACTTGAGACAAATGGCGCTCCTTATGTGACTTCCCCTCAAATCGTAACTCCCCCCGCCCCCCCTTATCTCAAGAGGGGGAGCCATTCATCCTCCCCTTTGCTAAAGGGGAGGCCGGGAGGGGTTATGCCTTCCGTACGATAATCAGCGAAAAATAATCGAGATCGTCCTCGCCAACGGCGTCGAGTTCCCTGAAGACGGCCTGTCCCGGGAGCCCCACCCGTTTGAGGAAGACCGACTTCTCCTTCAATCCCACCGCAGCGAGAAGTTCTCGCAGACCGACGAAGACGCGGTGGACTTTCATCAGCACGACGGTGTCGAAATCCTCGAGCGCACGATGAAGGACGTCCGGAGGGGAGGTGGCGCTGAGGACGGCCAGACGCTCGTCCCCGAGTCCCAGGGGGAGATCGGCCAGAGCGGCGGCGGCGTTGATGGAGGAGACCCCCGGGACGATTTCCACCGGCACATCGGGGCACAGACGCTTCACTTGACGGTAGAGATACTGGAAGGTGCTGTACAGACTCGGATCGCCGAGGGTGACGAAGGCCACCTTCTTTCCAGCCTGAACGAACTCGATCACCTGCATCGCCGATTGCGTCCAGAGCTCCTCCAGGTCGGCCGATTCGCGCCGCATGGGGAACACCTGGGTCAGCACCTGCTGCCGCGGGGGATCGAGAAACTCGCGGATCACGGTATGGGCGAGGGAAGAGCCGCCGGGATCGGCCACCGGCGCCACCACCACGTCGGCCTCGCGCAGCAGGCGAGCCCCCTTGAGTGTGAGAAGTTCCGGATCTCCGGGACCGACGCCGATGGCGTAGAGAGAAGGCATTGTAAACCCAATTTTGAATGTTGAATTTTGAATTATTGAAAGACCATAGACGACGATCACGTCCTCTCATCCTGAGAGAGGGCGTCTATCGATTTCAATTTAAATTCAAAATTCAAAATTTACTCTTTGACCCCCACCATCACGTAGACCGGATTGAAGGCCTCGAACATTTTGTAGTCGGTGAGGGGGCGTGTGCGGGCGATGTTGACGACGGTGACTTCGAGGTGATAGCCGGCGTTCTCGAAGAACTCCGTTGCCGCATTGAGGGTGTCGAGGGTGACGGCGTTGATGACAACCCGCCCTTCGGCAGGAAGCCGGGCGTCGACGGCATCGAGAATCTCCCAGAGGTTTCCGCCGGAGCCGCCGATGAAGACGCGGTCGGGGTCGGGGAGAGATTCGAGACATCCCGGCGCTTCTCCCTCAATCAGCGAAACGTTGCGGGAATTGAAGCGGTTGAGGTTCTCCCGGATGAAGTCGTGGCACTGGGGGCTGCGCTCCACCGCGAAGACCCGCCCGTTGGGCAGCAGATGATCGGCTTCGATGGCCACCGATCCCGATCCGGCCCCGATATCCCACAAGACCATGTCGTGGCGCAGCTTGAGCTTGGCCAGGGTGATCACCCGGACCTCTTCCTTGGTGATGAGTTTCTTGACGGTGGCGAACTCGTCGTCGGGGATCCCGAGGATCGGCACGTACTCTCCGACCGCCTCGTATTCCTTGATGAGGATGAGGACGTTGAGGGGGGCCGCATCGATCTCGGGAAGGTTCTTCACATCGGTGCGCACGATCCGCTCTTCAGCCGTGCCGAGGTTCTCGCACAGCCATGCCGTATAGCCGTCCCGGCCGCGCCGCATCAGTTCGGCGGCGATGGCGGCGGGAGTGTTCACGTCATCGGTGAGGACGGCGGCCTTGTCGTTGGCGACAATCCGGTCCACTGCCTTCTTGAGGCCGCGGCCATGGGCGGAGATGAAGACGGCGTCGTCCCACGGCTCCTTGATCTTGGCGAAGGCGTACTGGACGGAGGTGACGTTGGGGACGAAGGCGAGTTCCTCCTCCGGGAGGTTGCGCAGCAGGTAACGCCCGATGCCGAAGAAAAGGGGGTCGCCCGAGGCCAGAACGACGGCACGGCGCTCGGTCTTCTCCAGGATTTCGACGATCTCGGCCAGGTTGCTCCCGATGGCGACCTTTTGCCCCTTGAACTCGGGAAAGAGCGCAAGTTGGCGCTCTCCGCCGAGCAGGATTTCCGCCCGCCCGATGAGATCGATCACCCGGGGACTGAACCCCTCCTGCCCTTCGATGCCGACGCCGATGACATAGATTCTTTTCATGCCAATTCCCCTTTACCAGAGACCAGTATCAAAATCCGGATTGCCAGATGCTTTACCCGATATTCAGTTGAACACACCTTCTCCCCTCCGTGGGAGAGGGTTGGGAGAGGGGGGCGGCGTCAAACGTGTTCACCCTCCCCCGGCCCCTCCCATCAAGGGAGGGGAGTTGTTTATTTGCTGCCCTACTCGTTCGAACCATCCCGCAGGGCGTCCACGATAATCGACCAGAAGAACTGCGCCGGAGGCGCCTGGCGCCCATCGTTCGACCTGTTTCAGCGCCCTGGCCGCCACGACAGATGCAAGCTGCGCCCCGCACTCGCTCTCGTAAACCTGCCGCGCCGTGTTAGCACACTCTATCTTTTTCGCGAAATCTTCGTCAAGGCCCGATTCCCGCGCCCACGCCGCCAGACAGCCGAGATCCAGACGCGAATCGCCAACATGGGTGCAGGGATGCCCGGCGGCGATCTTCACCAGCTTGGCGAACTGGGCAGCAACGACAATGTGCGAAAAACCGCGCCGATGGCACGCTTCAAGGGCATGGGCCACATGATCGCCCATCATCACAAAAGACTCGGGATGGAGGATGAAGGATGAAGGATGAACGTTTCGGCCTTCCCCTTTGGCCTTTGGCCTTTGCCCTAGAAACTCCTGAGCCGCCATCTCGCTGGTGCGTCCGGTGGACAGGACGACCCCGAAGGAGCCCGATGCCAGGGCGACGTCGAGGGCGACATCCAGGGTGTCGGTCCACGCCTTGTGCGAGATCGGCTTCACGATCCCGGTGGTGCCCAGGATGGAGAGCCCGCCGACGATTCCGAGGCGCTCGTTAAGGGTGCGCCGGGCGCGCTCCTCGCCGTCGGGGATGCTGATGGTCACGTGAGGAGTGAGGGGTGAGGAGTGAGGAGGAAATACCTGCCGGAGCGCCTCGGTGATCATCCGCCTAGGAACGGGGTTGATCGCCCACTCTCCTACCGGGACGGCTAGCCCCGGCTTGGTGACGCGGCCGATGCCGGCGCCGCCGGTGATGATGACGTCTTCACCCTCCCCCTTGCCCCCTCCCATCAAGGGAGGGGGTATCATTTCTTCTCCCTCTCCCCTCGTGGGAGAGGGTCGGGGTGAGGGGGAGCCGACCACCGCCACCTCAGCATGCACCTCCACCCCGTTCGTCACGTCCGGATCGTCCCCGGCGTCCTTGACGACGAAGCAGGAGGCCGAGCTTTCGGTGAAGCTCTGCCCGTGCAGCGCGAAGACGGCGGCGAAGCCGGCCGGCAAAAAGAGCTCCACAGACTCGACGAGACGCTGCTCCCTGAGCATCCGGGCCGCTCCGAGCGCGGCGGCCGCCGCGCAGGCGCCGGTGGTGAATCCGTGGCGGAGCTCTTT
>JARFUG010000083.1:0-8479 GCA_029289095.1 Desulfuromonadales bacterium | reverse complement strand
AGCCGCAGGATCTCCCTTCTGGCCTCGCCGACGGTCAGGGGGATGTGGTGGAGCTTGACATGGTCGCGGGTCTTGAGGATGTGCATCAGTTCCGCAACGAGAGGGAGGTTGAGCTGCGCCCGCTCGATGGCCACAGGGTCGCCGAAGACCTCTTCGGGGGTCCCGAAACGCATCACCTTCCCCCTCTTGAGGATGGCGATCTTGTTCATGAAGAGGGGGACGAGATCGACGACGTGAGTCGCCATGACCATGGTGATCCCCTCCTTCTTGTTCAGATCCTGGAGGAGGTGCATGAGGGAGTGCACCCCCATCGGATCGAGGCCGGCGGTCGGCTCGTCCAGGACGATCACCTGCGGCCGCATCGCCAGCACCCCCGCCACGCAGACCCGCTTTTTCTGCCCGTGGGAAAGGGCGTGGATCGCCTTGCGGGCGAGTTCCTCCATCTCCACCTGGTGCAGCGCCCGGTGCACCCTCTGCTTCACCTCCCCGGGCGGCAGCCCCATGTTGATCGGCCCGAAAGCGACGTCCTCCTCGACGGTGGAGGCGAAGAGCTGATCGTTGGGGTCCTGGAAGACGATGCCGATGCGGCTGAAAACTTCCCGGTCCTCTACGCTCTCCACCGGTTTGCCATCGAGAAGAACCCGCCCCAGGGAGGGGCGCAGCAAACCGTTGAGATGCTTGATGAGGGTCGTCTTGCCGCTGCCGTTGGAGCCGAGGATCGCCAGAAACTCCCCCCGCCCGATCTCCAGATCGACCCCGTTGAGCGCCGGCGTCCCGTCCTCGTAGGTATAGTGAAGATTCTCGAGTCTGAGCATCTTTCCTTCATTCGAAAATAAAATCCTTTTCACCGCGGAGGACGCAGAGGGCGCGGAGAAAACCTGGCAAGTTTTTATATTCTTCTCCGCGAACTCCGCGCCCTCCGCGGTAAATCGCCTTGAAGATCCTTCTCAATGCATTAGAAACAACACCACCAACACCCCCAACCCGACCACCAGCGCCCCCCAGTCCTTGGTCTGCAGCTTTCCCGGCGTGATTCCGGTCAACGCCCCCTGGTAGCCGCGGCAGCGCATAGCGGCGAAGGAGCGCTCGGCGCGGTCGAAGGTGCGCAGGATCAGCATCCCCCCGAGAATGCCGGAGGAGCGCAGGGCGCTACGGGAGTCGACGAACCCGAGGCGCGCCTTCTGCGCCGTGCGGATGCGCCCCCCCTCGTCGAGAAGAAGGAAGACGTAGCGGTACATGATCAGCGCCAACTCGACCAGAACCGGCGGACAGCGAAACCACCGGGCGGCGCGCATGAGCTCGGGCAGAGGGGTTGTCAGAGCAAAGAAGAGGAGGGTCGCCATCCCCCCGAGAATGCGCGAGGCGATCTCCATCCCCCGCGCGACGCCCCCGCTGTAGACCGTCATTTCCCAGAAAAGGAAGGGAAAAGTGAAGATCGCTTCTCCCTCCCTGAACCAGAAAAGCTGGGTGGCTAAGGCGACCAGCGCCAGAAGGACCGGGATCGCCATACGCTTGAGAAAGGCGGCGGCGCGCACTCCGGCGCCGAGAACGAGAGCGAAAGCGAGAAGCGCCAGAAGGAGCGAGACGCGCACTCCCCCCGCCGTCAGATTGACCATCAGGGCGGCCGACAGCAGAAAGAGCTTGATCCGGCCGTCGAGGGCGACCAGAAGACGGCGGCTCTCCCCTTGCGCATCGATGAAGGAGTGGGCGCCACTCATTACTTCTTCTTTTGCGGCTCCAGGTCTTTTTGGGCTACAAAGACCTTATGCCAATAATAGCCCATAACGAAGCCGCCAATTGCCCCCGCCAGGGCGAAAAGAAAGAGGAGGAGATCCCCCTGGTCGGTATCGATGAAAGGATCCCGCGGCTCGCGGCCGAGATCCCGGGCGAAGCGCTCCACCACCGTCTCGTCGACTCCCTGCCACTTCGATTCTTCGGCCGAAGCGGCCGGGACGACGAAAAGGATCAGGGCGAGTAAAATGAGCACGATCCGCTTCATCCCTTCACCCCCTGAAAGAGGCCGAGCCGCCCGATGATGTCGGGGCGGTGTTTCTGCACGTAGACCAGAAGCCCTCCGGTCACCGCCCCCTCCAGGAGCGCCAGGGGGATCTGCGTCGGCATGAAGGCGAGATAGATCTGCCCGAGGACCGAGAGGAAGGGCTGGGTGCCGTGCAGCGCCGAGGCGAGGGCGAAAGAGGTGCCGAAGTAGGTGACGAGATCGGCGCTCACCCCGGCGGCGAAACCGCACCAGAAGAGGGAGAGCCCCCCCTTGCGGCACAGGAGATAGGCGCCGAAGGCGCTGAAGGAACCCATCACCCCCATGGAAAAGGTGTTGGCGCCCAAGGTCGTAAGCCCCCCGTGGGCCAGGAAAAGCGCCTGCAGAAGCAGTGAAATGAAGGCGACAACGACGCTGGCGAAAGGTCCCAGAAAGATGGCGCTCATTCCCGTCCCCGCCGGATGGGCGGTGCTCCCGGCCACCGGGACGGGGATCGGAAAGACGCTGAAAACGAAGACCGCCGCCCCGAAAATCCCCAGCAAGGGGATGTAGGCCGGATCGAGCCTTTTCTTCCGGTTGATCTGCACCACCCCCCAGGCGACGAAGGGGAGCGCCGCGGCGAACCACAGGAGGGCCCAGCGGGCTGGGAGGATCCCCTCGGAGAGGTGCATGGCGAGCGCCGACTGCGGAAGGAGCATAAGAGCACAAAGGAAAATAACAGATTTCATGGCAGTTCCTCTGCGAGGATCATCAGGGCATTGAGGACGGCCGCAGCGATGGCCGATCCCCCTTTGCGCCCGCGGCACACGATGTACGGAAGGCTGGAGGCGAAAAGGGCCTCCTTCGATTCGGCGGCGCCGACGAAACCTACCGGAACCCCCACGACAAGTGAGGGACGAATCTCCCCGGCATCCGCCAGGCGCAGCAACTCGAAAAGCGCTGTCGGGGCATTGCCGATAAGGTAGATGCCGCACCCCGTGGCAGCCCCTTTTCGAAGGGCCACGACCGAGCGGGTCGTCCCCTGCTCCGCCGCCTGCTCCGCGACGTCCGGATCGGCCACATGAACGTGCAGATCGCAGCCGAATGGGGCGAGGCGCGGCTTGCTCACCCCGGAGCGCACCATCTGCGTGTCGCAATAGATCCCCTCACCGCGCTGCAGGGCGGCGATGCCGGCCTCGACGGCTCGGGGAGACAGATGAGTCGTCCGGGCGAAGTCGAAATCGCCTGTCGTATGGATGATGCGGCGCACCACCGGCCACTCAAGCTCGGAAAAGCGGTGGGCGCCGACCTCTTCGTCGATGATGGTGAAGCTCTTCGCCTCGATTTCCGAAGGTCTGATGGCTACCTCCCGTCACTGCAGGCGCACTTGACCTGCGCGTCCCACCCGGCTGCGTGCATCGCCTCGCCGATGCGCTCGCGGACGATCTCTCCGAGTTTGGGATGGGCGCCGAGGGGCTCTCCCATCGCCAGTTGAAGACCCGGATGGCGAAGGGCGGCCTCCGCCATCTCTGCGGGAAGGTCCTCCAGCACGTGGGCGCCGGCGAAGAGGAAGTAGGGATAGAGCAGGACGCGCTCGGCCCCGAGGTCGACGCAGCGGTCGATCCCCTTCTGGATGTTGGGGGCGTGCTGCTCGCGGAAACAGACCTCGACGATGTCGTTGCCGTCGCGCCCCCGCACCATGTCGGCGACGGCGTGCAGGGCGTTGTTGGCCTCGGCCACGCGAGAGCCGTGGCCGATGAGAAGAATGGCGGTTTTCATGTGACTCCTTTCTGAGGTTCGCTTTTGCTTTGGAATTTGCCGCAGAGGCAATACCAAGGCGATTCTCATCCGCAAATTTACGCAGATTAGACCCGAAGGGCGGTTTTTGTCTAAGACTTTAAACTGCGTCAATCTGCGGAATCTGCGGATAAAAAAGACTTTCTGCCTTCACCGCCCCCGGCAGAACGCCACCCAATCCCGCGCCGCCTCGGGGCGGCTGCCGAAGTGAAGATGGATGTAGGAGCCCAGGACGTTTCCGACCCGGTACCCCTCGAAGCCGAGATCCTCCCCGTCTGGCCGACTGAGCCGATAGACGCGGGGAACGGCGGCGGGGACCTCCATCTGCGAGTAGTGGAACTCGTGACCGCGCATCGTCGCCCCCGCCGGACCCAGGGGCGTGTCGACGGCGAAGGTCACCTCCCGGTACCCGAGGGCCCTGCGCCGGGGGAGCATCGCGGCCCTGGCGGGAAAAACGCCGCACATGGGGCGGCCGTCGATCTCTTCGGCCAGGTACATAAGCCCGCCGCACTCGGCGTAGATGGGGAGCCCCGCAGCGGCGGCCCCACGGATCTGTTCCCGAAGCGAGGTGTTTTCTGCAAGGGCCGCGGCGTGCAGCTCCGGATACCCGCCCCCCAGATAGATCCCCCGGATACCTTCGGGGAGATCGCCGTCGCGCAGGGGAGAGAAAAAGACAAGCCGCGCCCCCGCCTCTTCCAGCAGTTCCAGGTTCTCCGGATAGTAGAAGCAGAACGCCTCGTCCCGCGCCACCGCGATCGGGGTCAAGTCTTTACTTTTGACTTCTTCAGCCCGACCTGCGCCGTCGGTCAAGGCCTTTGTTTCGTGAGCTGTGGAGACCTGTCTTTTCAGAAGGGCGTCAAGGTCGATGTACCGCTCCACCCGGTCCGCCATCCTTGCGAAGAGCGCCTCGCGCTCCTCCAGATCGGCGGCGGTAAAAAGCCCCAGGTGCCGCTGGGGCATGACGATCTCCTCGTCCCGGGGGAGGCACCCCAGAACCGGCGGGAGCCCGGGGAAGGAAGCCACTGCTTCACGCAGCAGAGCCTCATGTCTGGAACTTCCGACGCGGTTGAAGACAACTCCGGCGAAGTCGATATCAGGCGCGAAATGGGAGAAGCCGAGTACGAGGGCTGCGGCACTGCGGGCCTGGGAGCGGGCATCGACGACCAGGATCACCTCCCCGCCGAGCCACCGGGCGATTTCGGCGGTGCTTCCGGCATCCGAGTTCCCCGAGGCGCCGTCGTAGAGCCCCATCACCCCTTCGACCACTGCCAGATCGGTCCCGGCGCACCCTTTGGCGAACCCCTCCTTCACACCCTTCGCGCCGCACATCCAACCGTCGAGATTGCGCGAAAGGCGCCCGCACGCCGCGGCGTGAAGGCCAGGGTCGATGTAGTCGGGACCGACCTTGAAGGGGGCGACAGCAACTCCCCGGCGGCGAAGGCTCGCCAGGAGTCCGAGGGTGAAGGTCGTCTTGCCGCACCCGGAGGACGGGGCTGCGATGATCAAGGAAGGCATAGGATTAATGGCTATGTGGAAGTTATGGGCTGAGAAACAAAAACCGCCTCTCGCCCGTTCGCTACGCTCACTCAAGGCGCAAAGACGCCGAGAAAGGCAAGAGGATCCTCTCTTTGCGGCTTTGCGTCTTTAGCGACTGAAAGGAGCGGGCGTGAGATTTGTTTCCAGGTTTTTTCATCCATTCACCAGCTTCACCACACTGATTCCGTCCTGATAATAATCGATGATGTTCAGGCATCCGTAGTTCTGCTCGAAGGAGAAGAGACGATCGAGGGGAGCGCCGACGGCGTCGAGGAGGATGACGCGGTTGATCCCCCCGTGGCCGATAAGGGCGATCTCCTCCCCCCGGTGCCGGGAAACGAGCTCGGCGAGGGCGGGGCGCACCCGCGCGGCCACATCGAGGAGGTTCTCCCCCTGTGGAGCCCGGTATCGGACGAGATCGTCGATTCGGGCTCTCCACTGCTCCGGGTAGCTTGCCTGCAGCTCCTTCCAGGTAATCCCTTCCCACGCCCCCATGCAGATTTCCCGAAACTCCCTTCGCGCCTCCGGGACCAGACCGTGAGGCCCGGCGATGGTCTTTGCCCCGAGGAGACAGCGCGACAGGTCGCTCGAGTAGACGGCTGCGAGCCTCTCCCCCTGAAGGCGCTCGGCGAGCTGCTCGAACTGCCGCCGTCCGGTTTCGGTGAGAGGAACCTCCCCCTGTCCGTTATAGCGCTTCTCCTGATGGCCTTCGACCTGGCCGTGGCGGATGAGATGGATGCGGGTGCGTGCGGTCATATCCTCTCCTCAGGGGAGCAAAAGAGCGGAAATCAGGACGAGGGTCGCAATCTCGACCACTTCGGTGGCTGCGCCGAGAACGTCACCGGTGACCCCGCCCAGGCGCGCCCTGAAGTAGCGGATGAGCCCCGCGGCGGCCCCCCCCAGGAAAAGCAGGAGAACGACGGACCTGATCTCAAGGAGGGCCAGGGCTGCCACGATGAGCGTTGCCGTGGCGATGAGGGTCTCTCTTTTCCCCACGTGGTCGACGAAGGCTCCGCCGGTCCCCCCTTCGGGGCGAATGTACCGGCAGGAAGAGGCCAGAACGACCTGGATCCAGCGGCCGGCGGCCGGCACGAGAAGCAGAGCCGCCGATTTGTACTCAAGGGGAATAGTATAAAGTGAAAGATACTTCAGGAGGAGAGCCATCACAAGCGCCGTCGCCCCCATCGCCCCGACGCGGCTGTCCTTCATGATGCGCAGCGCACCTTCCCGATCCCGGCCCCCAGCCAGGCCGTCGACGAGATCGGCGAGCCCGTCGAGATGCAGCCCCCCCGTCGCGACAATGAGCGCCAGGATGAGGAAAGCGTCCAGGACCTGCCGCGGAATGAGGGGGGAGAGCGCCCAGTCGATGCCGACGAGAGCCAGCCCCAGCGTCAGCCCCACCGCCGGGAAAAAGGCCATGGAGCGCGCCAGGCGCTGCGGTTCGACCGACAGCCCCCTCGCCACAGGGAAGATGGTGAGAAAACCTCCGGCGATGCGGTAATCCTCCCACCACCGGATCAACGCTCGTTCCCCTCCGAAACCCCCGCTTCATCGAAGGTGCGCACTTCGCGCAATGATCGCAACGCCCCTTCGACGAGGGTCATGGCGAGGGCTGCTCCCGTCCCCTCGCCCAGACGCATTCCGAGATCGAGCAGAGGCTGCTGCCCGATGCGCTCGAGCATCCCGGTGTGCCCGATCTCCACCGAACGGTGCGCGGCGAAGATGTACTCGCGCACGCTCGGGTGAAGCTCGGAGGCGACGAGAGCCCCGGCGGTGGAGATGAACCCGTCGACGACCACCGGGACGCCGGCGGCCGCGCACCCCAGGACGAGCCCGGCGATCCCGCCGATCTCGTATCCGCCTACCTTGGCCAGGACATCGACCGGATCGCTCGGGTCGGGGGCGTTGACCTTGAGCCCCTCTTCGATGACCCGGATCTTGCGGGCGAGGGCTTCGTCGTCGATCCCCGTCCCGCGAAACGTCACCGTCTTCACCGGCCGGCCGGTGAAGACGGCGGCGATGGCCGCCGAGGGGGTGGTGTTGCCGATGCCCATATCCCCTGTTCCGACGAGATCGATCCCCTTTTCGCGGCAGTCGAAGGCGATGGCGATCCCGGCCTCGAGGCAGCGCACCGCCGCGGCGCGGCTCATGGCCGGGCCTCGGGCGAGGTTGGCCGTGCCGCGCCCGACCTTCCTGTCCAGCAGTCCGGCGTGCGGCACGAACTCATAGTCGACCCCCATGTCGACCACCACCACATCGGCTCCCGCATGTCGGGCAAGCGCGTTGATGGCGGCCCCTCCCTCGAGGAAGTTCAGAACCATCTGCGGGGTGACTTCCCGGGGAAAGGCGCTCACCCCTTCCTGGACGACGCCGTGATCGCCGGCAAAGGTGAAGACGCTCTTGCGCCGGATCTCTTCTCTGGCGGTGATGGCGACGAAGCGGCAGGCGAGCTCTTCCAGGCGCCCAAGGGAGCCGCGAGGCTTCGTCTGCCGGTCGAGACGCGCCTGCACAGCGGCAAGCTTGACGGGATCGACGGGGCGGATGAGGGAGAGGGTCTCGGCAAGGGTCAGATCAGTGCGCATAGGTTCACTCCAGGTTCTTCACAGGTCAAATAGGTCCCATGGGTCTTATAGGACCTATCAAAATCTCTATTTCAGTTTCATTGGCAGCCCCGCCACCACCAGCCACGCCTCGCCCGCTGCGCAGGCCAGGCGCTGGTTCACCTCGCCGGCGACGTCGCGAAAAAGGCGGGCGAGACGGTTCTCGGGGACGATCCCTCCCCCCACTTCGTTGGTGACGAGGAAAACGGGCGCCTCAACCCGCTCCAGTGCGGCTATCAGCTCATCTGCTGCAGCCAGAACCGCAAGAGGCTCCTCACCATGATGGAAAAGAAGGTTGCTCACCCAGAGGGTGACGCAGTCGACAAGGATGCCCCCCTTCCCCCGTGCATGTTGCGGCAGACGGGCCGCGAGCTCCAGCGGCTCCTCCAATGTCTGCCACCGCATCCCCCGTTCCTCGCGGTGACGACGCACCCGCTCGGACATCTCCGCATCGCCGATGCCGGCGGTGGCCACATAGAGGAGTTCCCCCTCACAATGCTCGGCGAGGGTCTGGGCGAAGCGGCTCTTGCCCGAGCGGGCCCCTCCGGTGACGAAGACGAGTCGGCTCATT
>JARFUG010000082.1:2514-13872 GCA_029289095.1 Desulfuromonadales bacterium | reverse complement strand
GTGTGGTTGTTCGCATCCGTGACATAGAGGCTGGCGCCGTCCGTCGTTATGCCGTCAGGGCCAAAGAATCGCGCTGCCGCACCGACGCCGTCGGCGCTTCCGGAAGTTCCGGCGCTCCCTGCTAGCGTCGTCACCTCGCGCGTTGAAATGTCGATCCTTCGAATCGTATTGTTCATTCCATCGGCAACATAAAGATTCGCTCCATCCGTGGTAATCCCCCGGGGAACGACGAAACGCGCGGAGGCGCCGACGCCATCGGCGGTCCCTTCCGTCCCCGCCATCCCCGCAAATGTCGTCACGACGCCCGAGGAGATCTCCAACCGGCGAACGGTGTTGCTGCGAAGATCCGTGATGTAGAGGTTCGTTCCGTCCGTCGTGATTCCATAGGGGGCGTTGAAGCGGGCTTCCGCCCCGATCCCGTCCGCCGATCCCTCAATGCCGGCCGTCCCGGCGATGGTGGCGACCTCTCCGGTTGAAATGTCGACGCTTCGCACAGTGTGGTTCTCGAGGTCTGCCAGATACAGCTTCTGTCCATCTGTGGTGATGCCGTAGGGATTGTCAAAACTGGCGTCAGGCCCGAAGCCATCGGCCGATCCGGCCGTACCTGCAACGCCTGCCAGGGTACTGACCGCACGTGTCAGAGAAAGTGCTTCCCCCTGGATCGATCCGCCCATCTGGATTCTCCCATCATCGATGGGGTCGTCCGGGATACCGGCGCCGGCGCCGCATCCGGAAATCACGATCGAGAACATCAAGGCCCAAAGTACTTTTTTCATCTCATCTCCTCGAATTGCCCCATCAGGCATTTTGACCCGAAAAAGAAAACGCCGCGGGTCAGCTCTTGTTGGCTGACGCGGCGGCGTATGGCAATAGACTCCTGGGCTGTTTCATCGTTTCCCCCCGGGCGCGAAGCACTCGGCTCCTCTTTTTAAACTTTCGTTAGAGCACTGTCAAACTCTTTCTCACGCCCGCGGCTCAATCGCAGAAATCAAAGTCTTCCGGATCGCTCAGCGGCAGATCGTACAGAAGCTCCTCGATGGAGAAGCGGTTGAAGCCCCGCAGATAGGTCCCTCTTTTTCCGATGACCGGAACGATCATCTCCTGCCCTGGAAAGTGCTCGCGATAAAGGGTCTGAAGCTCCAGATAGGCGCTTCGGTCACGAGACGCATTGCGGACGAGGGGGACGACGCCGTGGTGCGCCAGTGAATCGAGGGCCTGCCCGCAGTAGGGGCACCCTGTGCGTACATAGACGATGACCGTTTCAGGAAGATGGTCCGGGACGTGTCCGTTCAGATCGCCTGCGGGCGCCCTGGCGCAGCCGCAAAGGAGGAGGCAGACCACGAGAATCCGGCAAAAAGCGGCATACATGGCAATCTCTCCAGGAGCATCCCCCGATCAGAAATAGCGGCTCAGAGACAGCGACCCTTCCGTGCGGGAGTGATCGAAGGAGCGCTCCCAACCGCCGTGCAGGATCAGCCCGGTCTTTCGCGACAGGCGAAAGCTCTGGTCGAGAATCACCCTGTAGTGCTCATGGGTTTCGATGCCGTAGAAAATGGCGCTGCCGGCAAGGTGCGCTTTCCAGTTCTGTGTCACGCGCAGAAGGACGCCGCTGGTGAGGCCGGCGCCGAGGGAGGTCTTGTCCTGCCACCGGTCGCTGAGGTTCAGGTCGGCTTCGGCCATGGCGTAAAGGAGATTCTCGCCGGCAAACTCCCACGCCAGTCCTCCCCCCGTGTTGAGCCCCAGGTAGAGGCGGTCCCTGCCGTCGGCGAACGGTTTACGGTTCAGGCCGCCGTTGACTTTCCAGGAGACGGGCTTGAAGAAGAGGTCTCTGGGGGCCAGCGACAGGATGTCGACGAGATGGAACTGCTGCAGTTTTACGTCGCCGGTCTCGGGAAAGTAGCGGCCGGTCAGGGAAAAGAAGTTGATCTGCGCCCCCCGCGTGTACCCTTCGTCGGGGTCCATGAGGTCGTGGTACGCCGGACGCCACGAGAGCTCGACGAACGCGAGGTCCCGGCGCATGCCGGCGCCTGCGGTGATCCGGCCCGCCTCGTGTCCGTCTTCGGGCTGGGGCGGCTGCGGCACGGCGCCGGCATCGACCTCGCCCGGGCCGAGCCGGCTTCGCTCCTTGAGGATGCCGAGAAACTGCCTGCGGAAATCGACATCGCTGATTTCCTTGCGGGAATAGCGATAGCGGGCATACTCGGCCGCCAGATCGAGCACCTGTCGAAGCTCTTCGCGATCCTGAGCGGTTCCGGTCGCACCGACCGATCCGGCCGGAATCTCCCGAGTGGCGAAGGCGTGGGCCTGCAGGCGCGCCTCGGGGGAAAGGAGCGAAGCGCGATGCCGGATGCGGGTTGCAAGGGCCGGCCGATAGCCGACGGCGCTGATGAGCCCGGCCTTGCGGACCGTGGCGATGGTGTCGGCGGGGATTACCCAAAAGGACGTTCTGTTCCAGTAAACTTCCGCAAGGCGCAATTCGGGTCGGGCCGCCTCGATCAGGAAGAGGAGCATGAAGGAGCAGTTTTCATCGAAGAAGAAATAATCGGAGGCGATTCCCTGAAGCTCCCAGGTATGCAGGATCAGTTTGCGGACTTCCTCCGGTTCCAGATCGAGGTGGTACTCCCAGACGTCCCGATGCTCGAGATCGTTGTACTCGTTGAGCTTCTCGTAGTAAGGAAGAAAGGTGAAATAGCCGTCATAAAGGCCGAAAAGCCCCTTGAAGGCGTAGAGGAGCCCATTGGTGTCTGTGGAATGGGCGGCGTAGTTGATGGCGTAGGAGAGGAGCTCGTTCTGATAGGAGGTGCCGACGCGCAGCAGCGTGTGACCGAACATGGAAGCCGGCCCGTTGTTGTGGGCCGCGGGGAAGACCAGCACCGCCGATCGGGGCTTGACGCTCTTGAGCGCCTCCTCGAGCCTGGCGCAGACCGGCTGGGGAAGGCGCTCTTTTTCGACGCCCAGCGCGTCGACAAGCCACTCGGTTCGAGCCGGGAACCGGCAGGCGAAGTGCTCGTCCCCTTTTTCCGCGGGTTCGAACAGGGCCGCGATCGCCGCTGCGAGTTCGGCGCGGGGATCGGTCTTTCCTTTTTCCGCGAGGAAATAGTCCGGATCGTCGACCAGGCTGACCCGGCGACTGCCCAGCGGACGGTAGCGCAGAAGGACCTGCCAGGTCCGCTCTTCGGCCAATTCGAGGGACTCGGCCTTGGCCTGCAGATGGTCAAGGAGACCCTCATCCGCTCCCCTTGCCGCAGGGGCGAAAAGCAGGAGCGCGCCGATCAGGAGAAAAAAAAGGTATGCGGGGACGAGTGCCCCGCATACCTTTGTCGGACGGAAAAACGCGGCCGAAAACAGCATCAATTGATGACGGTCACGACATTGTCGATGACGTCGGCCATGACGACGTCATCGGAAGTGAAGACCTGGTCGAAATTGGCCTGCAGCATGCCGGCGAACTCGCTGCGCTGCTCGACGGGGACCTGCATCAGTTCAGCAAAAGCGTCGAGGGTCTCACCGTTGCCCATGGCGATGTCGAGAGCCAGCGCGTCCATGTTGTGGACGACGAACTTCTTGACTTCATTCTGGCTGTACGCCCAGATCGGATCGCCGCAGTTCAGCGTTCCCGTGGTGATGCCGAAGGTCTGATTGCCGAAAGTTCCATTGGTGGTCGCGGCGAAGATCTGCACGCCGCCGGGCTCACTGCCGAAAATGACGGAACCGAGGCCACACCCCGCCTGGCCGTAGGGCTGCGCAAGGGCCGCCGTGGCGCCGGCCAGCATCAGACCGGCCGCACAAATTGCGATCAACACTTTCTTCATCTTCTACCTCCTTTTGTGAATACATGAGGCCCATGCTCCCATAGCACTACCCCAGTTCATGGCGCCATCACTACCGAATCATGCAGACAAGCCCTCAGAATCAAAGTGAAAAGCCGCCCGAAATAGTTTCGGCGGCCTTCTACAACGAGCTGTGAATGATCTGAAGACGCATGCCTTGCTCGCTCCCATCAGTAGCGGATGTTTTAAAATACCAATATTATTGGTGTTGTCAATAAACTAATCCTTCAAATTAATCTGATGAGCGCTCGGGCATACCCTGTCAACGGATGGCAACGCGTTTGCGACGCGCCCCATCCGGTCCTTTGGCGACTCCGGGCGCCGTCATTGGGCAAGATCAACCCGCAAGAAAAGGCTTCAGAGTCGCCAGATGCTCCTCCTCGGAGCGGGCCAGCCCTTTGAACAGCGCTCGAAGTCGGCTGTCGCGGAAAAGGGCCATCGCGCCGAGATGCACCCTGTTGAACTCCTCCTCCAGATCGAGGGCGAGGAGAACGACCTCGTCTTCCGGGATCGAGCGAGTGCGAACAAGTTCGAATCGCGCCTGCACTTTTTCAAGAAAGTCGTCCACGCCGATCCGGGTCGGCGCCAGAGATTCTTCCGGCAGTGCCATGGCAAACCCGATTTGATCGGCGTGATCTTCCTCATCCAACGCCATTTGCCGAAAGGCCGCACGCAATTCCGGCCGATAACTCTCGTCAGCAGCCAGCTTGCGATAGATCTCTGCGATAATCTTTTCAATCCTTGCACATCGGTTCAACAGCTCTCTCATCTGCCCTCCCAAGAAGAAAAAACCGGCACGCGCCCACCATGCTTCAATAGAAGCCATATTCCTTGCGGCATGAGGCAAAGACATTCGTTACCGGATCTGCAAATTCCTTGCCCTGACGTCCGCGATTCATTGCAGGAGGTCCAAGGAGGTCTCTTCCGTTCGAGCACAAAAAAGGCGAGAGATGAGTTTCGATTCAATCTCTCGCCCGCGATCGAGGCACGGACGTGCTCCGGCCCAACAACCCATATCCCTTCTTCTTACACGCTTTTCAGATACTTCAGCACGACCGCATTGTAGGTCTCCGGCATTTCCCGCTGCGGAAAGTGTCCGCATCCCTCGAACAGATGGAATGTGGATCCTTTCCAGAGTCGGCCTTCCGCTTCGATCAACCGCGCCGGCATGAACATGTCGTCGTCCCCCGCCATGATCAGAGCAGGCAGGTCCAATGCTTCGATCTGCTCCCTCCCAAATCCGTAGGCGACACACGCCTCGATCATCTCCAGAGCGGCCGCCGGCTCGATCCGCGCGAGGGTGGCCTCCAGCATCGAATCGAACCGGTCCCGGTTGTTCTTCAGCCATGTCTCGGACATGATCGCCGGGATGATCATCCGGTACAGGGGTTCGAATCCGCCGGTCTCCAGAATGCGTTTCCAGCCGAGGTAGACCTGCCTCTGGCGCTCCGATCTGAGAAGCTGGGTGCCATTGATGCACAAGACCTTCGCGCGCCCGGGGTGCTTCACGGCGAAGGTGACGGCCGTCATTCCTCCGTGGCAGGTTGCAAGAAAACTCGCGTCTTTCGCCCCCAGGTGCTCCAGCAGCTCTTTCACGTCCCGTGCGTGAAGATCGTAGGAGTAGCTCCCGGCCCACTTCTCCGATCTTCCGATCCCCCGGTGGTCAAGCCTTATGCACGTAAAGCGTTGCGAGAATATCGGGATCTGGTTGCTCCACGTCGAGGTGTCCCCCCACAGCCCGTTGAGCATGACCAGGGGGCTGCCACTGCCGTCCACTTCGTAGAAGAGCTTCACTCCGTCGCTTGTCTCAAACGTCACCGTCTCACTCCTTTGCCAGGGACCTCGGGGTCATTGCAGGGGCCAGGTTTGACTCTCTGCCAGCCATTATCAGCGCCGACAGCGCCATCCGCGCCATCCGGGTTCCGGGCGCTGAGCAGACAGGGGACCCGGCGCCGGTGAACCCATCACATTGGGCATCCTCCAGAAAACAAGACAAATCCGATTCCCCCGGGGAGCCGGTCACGGAGAGGCGAGCGGCAGCCCTCTTTTCAGCCATCCGGGTCCGGCATCGCTTCCCGCCATCCCCTCGCGCACATTGTAGATGCGCGTGAAGCCGCGCTGCTGAAGGTCGCGCTGAACCTGGGTGGTGCGGTTGCCCGTTCGGCAGATCAGGGCGATGGGGGCGTCGAGGTCGCCCTCGACATGACGCAACAGCTCTTCGGCGAACCCCGCGGGACCTTGCGGGTGCAGCATGTTGATCAAAACGGCCCCCTGGGGGACGCCGGTCTGGCGCCACTCGGCAGGGGTCCGGATATCGACCAGCAGGACCTCCCCAGCCGCCGCCATCCGGTGCGCTTCAGGGGCCGACAGCTCGAAAGACGTTGCGAAAGCGGCCGAGAGAGTCGCCATCGAAAAAATGATTCCCGCAACAACAGACGCTATCTTGTACATGGAAGATCTCCTTCGTTCTATCGGCTCTGCTTACCTCCGTACGCCAATACTACCATACCCCCGGGAAGCATCGCACCCTGACGTTTGCCCCGCAATATGGCTACTCGTGGGAAGTGTGGCGCAGAAGGCGGGACGAGTTGGCGAGAATGCCGAGGTCCGGGATGGCCTGGAGGGCGGCCGCCAGGGGGAGAGGGAGCATGCCGAGGGCGGCGAGGGATAGCCCGGTCAAATTGTAGACGGCCGTGAATCCGAGGTTCATATGCACGATTTTCATGGTGCGGCGCGAAACCGAAAAGAGCTCCGGGATAAGTCGCCAATCCTCCCGCATGAGCGCCATATGCGCCGCCTCGATGGCGATATCGCTCCCGGCGCTTCCCATGGCCACGCCGATGTCGGCCTGCGCGAGGGCGGGGGCGTCGTTCACCCCGTCGCCAACCATGACGACCACGTGTCCTGCGTTCTGATATTCCTTGACGACGGCGATCTTGTCCTCGGGCAGCAACCCCGCCCTGTAGGCGATGCCGAGTTCGCCCGCCAGAGATGAAGCGGCCTGGGCATGGTCGCCGGTGAGGAGCTCGACCTTTTTCAGCCCCAGTTCCCGAAGGCGTGAAAAAGCGAGCGGCGCCTCGGGACGCACCGTATCGGCTGCGGCCAGGATTCCGGCAATCTCACCGTCGATCATCACGAAGAGGAGTGTTTTGCCCTGCGCCCGCAATGCGGCCGTTTCGGTCAGATCCTCCCCTTCCGGGATCATTCGGCTGTTCCCCACCACGATCCGTCGGCCATCGACGGTCGCCCGCACGCCACAGCCGGGCACGGCCTCGAACCGATCGGCCGCCGGAATCGGCCCATTGCGAAGCCGGGCGGCCGCGCGCACCGCTTCGGCCAGGGGATGCTCCGAATATCGCTCGGCGGCCGCGGCAAGCAAGAGGAGCTCTTCGGCGCAGAATCGCCCCTGGGGGACGATGTCGGTGATCTGCGGACGCCCGAGGGTGAGTGTGCCGGTCTTGTCGATGAGCAAGACATCGGCGCGTTTGAGCGCCTCGATGTACTTCCCCCCCTTGATCAGGATTCCCCTGCGGGCCGAGGCGCCGATGGAGGCGATCATGGCGACCGGCGTGGCCAGTGCGATGGAGCACGAGCAGGCGACGACGAGAACGGCGGCGGTCGACAGGGGGTTTCGGGTGAAAAAGAAGGTCAGCGCGGCGATGCCGACGACGAAGGGGAGGAAATACCCCGAGAACCGGTCGGCGAAACGCTGCACCTCGGCCCGCTGCGCTTCGGCCTCCTCCACAAGCTTCACGACTTTCCCGAAGGTCGTATCGGCGCCCACCTTCAGAGCCCGGACCCGCAAGCTGCCGAGGCGAATCACCGAAGCGGCGAAGACCGCCGAGCCGGCGGCGACCTCCACCGGCATCGATTCCCCCGTGATGCTCGCCTGATCGATCGTCGCCTCTCCGCCGGTCACCTCGCCGTCCACCGGGACCTTTTCCCCCGGCCGGACGATGACCGTTTCGCCCGCCCTGATCTCCTCAGCGGGGAGTTCAATCTCCACCCCTCCACGCTCCACGCGGGCCATTTGCGGGCTCATGGCCGCAAGCGCCTTCACCGCATGGCGCGCCCGCTCGGTGGCGAAGCTTTCGATGAAATCGCCCACCCGCATGAAAAAGACGACAATCGTCGCCGCTCCCCATTCGCCGACGACGATGGCCGCCAGCATGCCGAGGCTCATGAGGGTCTGGGCGATGATGCGCCCCCGGAAGGCGGCCCTGACGACATTGAGGAAGATCGGATAGCCGCCCAGCACGATGACGGCGAGCCACGCCGCCGGCGGAGCGCCCTGTGTGACGGCATCGAAGAGGCCGAACCATTCCCCCACCACGACGACGAAGAGGACCGTCCCGAAAACGGCGCCGAACATAAGCAAAATCCGGCGGCTGAACTCACCGAGAGGCGCGGCGACATCCTTCGCGTCGGGCGGATCCGGGACGTACCCTGCCCGTTCGACCGCCCGGCGGATCTCGGCAAGCCCCGTTCTGCGGGGATCGAAGCGGATGGTCGCTCTTCGCGCGGAAAAGAGAACCTCCACCTCCACAACGCCCGGAACCTCCCCGATCGCCTGCCTGACGTGCTCGGCGCAGGTGAAACAATCCAGGCCGCCGATAATGAGAGTCGTCTGCTTCATTCAGTCCCCGCGATGCGAAACGTCACCTTTACCTGCAGTCTATTCAAAACGACAGCGGCGCTGCAACATCTGTTTGGGTCATGGTGCAACAAGGGATTCAGCGAGGAAAAAGGGAGGCTACAGCAGGTTTGGATTGCTCAGCCATAGAACCCACGTGAGCACGGAGGCAAAGCTTACCCAGATGAGGTAAGGGAGCATCAATACCGCAGCCGGACGGCTGATTCGCCGAAAAGCGGCGACAGTGGCAACGATGAGCGCCAGCAAAAGCACGATCTCCACGGCGGCCAGCGCGCCCATCCGCCAGGCAAAGAACAGCCACGTCCAGAGCGCATTGGCCGCAAGCTGCGCGACGAACAGCGTCAGCGCCACCTTTTTGGGACCGGGCGAGCGCCACACCAGCCATGCCGCAACGCCCATGAGCGCATACAGCACCGACCACACGGGGCCGAACACCCAGCCAGGCGGCGCCCAGGACGGCTTGCTCAATTGGGCATAGAACGACGCCGCATCCACGGAGGCAAAAGCCCCCACCGCGCCGGCGGCGAAGGCGGCCAGCAGCCAGCCGAGCAATCCAAACAACTGCAATGATAGGGAACGTTGCGTCATTTGTAAGGTCCGCCAAGGCCGCAGCGTCAGCGTGCATCTCTCTGCGCGTCGGCAGGACGGGGAGGTTCGAGGGCATGGGACCGGATTCGTCATTCGGGCAAATTTCGCAATCCGAAGCTCACGTGCCCATGGAGGATGCCCTATACCTTCTCCATTGGACGGTGCGGCTCAGGAGGAAGCTCAACAACGACCCTGTCGCCGGGGCGCACCTCCCCACCTTGAAGCACAACGCCGAAGACACCAGCCTTTCCAATCAATCGCCCCTCTGCGTCCCGCTCGAGAACGGCATGCATGAGCCCCGGTTGAAATTGATCGAGCTGCGCACACGGATTTCTCAGCCCCGTCAGTTGAACGACTGCGCATTGTCCGAAGTGCAGCTTTGTGCCTGCAGGTAAGCGGAGCAAGGAAATGCCGCGCAGTGTGATGTTTTCCCCCATCTGTCCCGGCCCGACCTGGAACCCCATGCCATGCAGCTCATCGAGAAGTTCGGCATGGATGAGATGAACCTGCCGCAGGTTCGGCTGCGACGCGTCCTGCGCAACGCGTGAGCGATGCTTGACGGTTCTGCCGGCGTGGGCGTCGCCTGAAACGCCAAGCCCCGGCGCCAGGATAATTTTCTCCTGCAATTTTTTGTGGAAGTCATGGCTCCCACTGAGACTGACGGCCTCAACCACGCCACTGTCTTTCATATGAATCTCCCTGAATCATTGCAACGAAAACGGCTGTGTGCCGACAAGTGAGCCTCCCTCGGCTGCGTAAATCACGGCACGGATGTAACCCTCTATGCCGCTCGTGTTTGACAGATCGACAGAATCCCCCTGATGCACCATGGTCCCGGCGGAAATCCATTGGATGCGCTCATGGCCGCTTGCCTGGATGCTGATGATCCCTTTTCGCGAATCCACCGTGACGGACTCAATCACAGGCGGGGGCGCCCCGTCATGCCCCTGGGGCGCGAAGACGTAAAAGAAAATCCCCTCTTCCATCGCCCTGCGCACCCACTCGCTGGACAGCTCCGGCAAAACCAGTACATTCCAGTTGCGTCCGAGCTGGCTGTCGGGGTCGTGCATGTCGTCGTTCGAAAAACCCCACACGGGGCGCTCGGCAGCTACCGCCATCAGAATCGCGTCCCATGTCCGCCGGTCGCCTGGGTGCCGGTCGCCCTGGTTGTAAATTTCAATCCCAACCAGATGAGGATAATTTCGGAACATGTCCACGTACCACCCAACGGATCTTTTGTAGCGGCCTGGATGAAAGAGGACCGCCAGTCCGCCGCGGCGCCCGATCTCTTCGACGGCGACCGTCTCGGATCCGACGTCCGCGTCCCCATAATCATTGAAGTAACTGCCGAGGTGGTGAACACGCGATATCTCGTTTCCTTCTACGGCCACCATTCCCACCTTTTCCGGATCGCGTCCATACGCATCCCAGGGCCATGTCGTCTTCTCCTTTGCGGGATGGCGGCGGTCTCCGCCGGGCCCTATGGTGTCATGATCGGTCAAAGCGAGAATCGAATATCCGAGCGCCGAGTAGCGGTCGATGACCTGCTCCGGCCTTTCCCTTCCGTCGCTCATCGTTGTGTGCGTATGAAAGTTCGCCTTGTATTGCTGATGGGTGCTCCAGTCAACGCTCTCATAGGGGTTCTGAATCCTCCATTGCGGGTTGCTGCCTGCGCACCCGGCAAGAAGCGCCGCACAAAGGATTGTCGCGACCGTGAAAAAGCGGCTAAAGCGGCGGTTCGAAACCTTCATGGCATTTCCCCCTTCAGTCGACCTTCAGGGCAAAGTTGTGATTCCAAGGCGAAGAGGCCTCACTTTATCAAAGGCCAGCCTTGGACGTTAATCAGGCAGCCTTACTACCAACTCCATTTCTACTTGCAGATCAGGAGCTGCGAGTGCAGCAACGCCTACACCTGTAACACACGGCTGCGCACCTTCAAAAGCGGCTAGAAACGGAGGCATGACTTTTTCCAATCTTTCTGGAGTGAGGTCAACCATATACACGCGTGCCATCACGACGTCTCCAGGGGTTGCGCCAACCGCATCAAGAGCCGAACGCACGTTTTTTGATACCAGCTTCATTTGCTCTACCAGATCTTCCGGCACGGGCTCACCATTGGCCTGCCAGGCGACCTGGCCCGATATATAAGCCATGCGACCTGGCTCAACAATCGAGATTTGCGAATAGCCCATTTCGCCTGAATTGGGAAGTGTTGCTGGATTCATGCGAGTAATTGATTTCGACATTTTCGGCTCCGGATCGGTGGAAAGATTTCATCCGCCCAAC
>JARFUG010000082.1:0-2414 GCA_029289095.1 Desulfuromonadales bacterium | reverse complement strand
AAAACCACAACGTCAGCCACGTGCGCCTCTTGGCAGGAGCGATCGGTTAGGATGAGAACGAGTAACTTGAGTTTATTTTGAAGCAGACAGGTTCCGTCCCTTGAGAAAACATGCCGGATCCTTGACTTTGAGGGGATCCACTCCCCAGCCGTAAGCCACCGCCAGACAGCCGCCGCACACCGGACGCAGCCGACAGGGGTTGCATTCCGTACAGCCGCCCCGATAGGCTTGGGCGGCCTCCGATACATAAATCTCTTCCAGGGATCGCTGGTGGATGTTGCCGATGGGTGAGGGGAATTTACGGCAGGCGTGCACTTCGCCGTCGGGAAGGAGCGAGACGAAATTGAAGGCCGCTCCGCAGCCGAAGCCGGTGCAGCCGCCGAAAAGCTCCAAATTACGCTCTTCGAGCTCGATGTTGATCAGGCTGTCTTTCAGGGCCAACGCCGGATTGGATGTCTTGGCTTTCAGATACCGGCGAACAAAGGTGCGATATTCTTCAGGATGGGGGGATTCCAGGTTTGCCCCTTCACCGACCATGGCCAGACGATTATAGGTGAAAAGGTCAACCCGGTCGCGCAGTTGCTCGGCAAGTTCCAGAACCTGACCCAAGTTGCCGCGCGTCAGGGTCAGCATCACCATGGAATAAATCCCCTTGCGCTTGAGCAGATCCAGAAAATTCAGCACCGAGTCAAAATTCCCGGGGCCGCGAATGAGATCATTGTGCCGCTGCAAACCCTCCAGGCTCACCTGATAAAAAGCGGGCCTGGCAATGCGCAGCAGATGATCCAAGCGGTCCTCAGAAACAGGATTTCCGAGAATTGCCACATTAAGGTTGCGATCGTGGGCGGCGCGGTAAAGCTGAAGGAACTGCGGATGCAGAAAAGGATTGCCGCCGGAAAAGGACACCTGCCCTACCACATGGCGTTCGACACAGAAATCCCGCAGTTGATCCAGAATCCCGATCCCCCGCTGCAGATCCACATCGGAGCGCGTGCTGCGGTCATAGCAGTGACGACAGTGCAGGTCGCAACGGTGGGTGATGTGCCACTGCAAGGTAAAGACTTCGGCCTGCAGATATTTTCCCGGAATATCCTGGGGAGCGGAAAAGGATTCGACTTTGCGCCGCAGGGTCGAAGGAGGTCTGAGCAAAAGTCCCCGGAAGACGGCCTGCTCCAGGGCGAAGTCTATCGTGCCGACCGGCGCCTGGGCCTCCTTGGCGACGTCGCGCGGATCAAGCTGTTCGGCAACGACCTTCAAGGCCAGCAATTCCCGTTCGTGCAGAACCGCCTTGCGGATCTCTGCGCTATGCGGATGACGCCAGATTGCCAGTATCCTGGGGGACGATTCAGGAACCGCCTGTTCTCCCTCGAGAAGCGGCAGCAAGGGATGCCAGTCGACCTCAATAAGATGCAAGGTAGGATTTATTTCGATTTGCGAGACGGATGCAGTATCGGGACAGGTGGACGTACGGATCTGATAGAGGCGCCATTCGATCCTGGCCAGATCCTCCAGATATCCGGGAAGCTCAGCTTGCATCGAGAGTTCACCGATGACTTTGAGCAGTTCCTCGGCGGGCGATGTTTCGAGTTCATTGCGCAGAGCGAAGGGGAGCAGCCCGATGGTCGAGGGGAACACCTCTTTTGCTGAAGGTGACATAGTTCTCCAAAATGAGAAGGGATTGGCGCCTTCGCCTCAACCTGGCGCCAATCCCTTTTGCAAGTCATTGTATGGTGCGCACGGCACCATTATCTGGAGCCGCCTCAACCACTGGAGCCTTGTTTTCTGGAGCCTTGTTTTTTCCCCTTGGATTCGGCGTCCTCGGTTTTTTTCTCGTCTTTTGCTTCGGCTTCTTCAGTTTTTTTCAAATCGTCGGTGCTCACGGCACCGGTAGCTTGGCCGCCTCAACCACTGGTTCCCGAACTTTTTTCCTTGTCGGCACCAACTGTGCCGTCACTTTTTCCTCCTCAACCACTTGACCCGTGCACCGGGCCGACCATCGGTCCCCCCGCGGCCGAAACCAGGGCGGCAATCCCCAGGCCGGCCAGCACTTTTTTGAGTTCTTTGCCCTCCATCGACAACCTCCTTTCCCATCTGCGATTTTCTCATGGAAAATTCCGATACTCCAACCGCTGGATATAGGAATATACCCTACGAAGGTTTATCACAGGTAAGTTCGTTGTCAACGTGGCGCATCGGGCCATCAGTCAATGAGGTGAATCTTGCTCCAGTCATTCTCTCTTCCATCGAGCAGTTGCTTCAGGGCGGGGCTGGAATAGCCGGAGGCGGGGTCTTCCCAGCGCTGTTTTACGCTCCGGTGCAGGACCGGTTCAACCTCTCGAGTCTGTGCGCGGCGCATGAGACGGTAAAACCCCTTGTACTCATCCCTAGCGCCAGGCGCAGGACATGGGTCGGAT
>JARFUG010000081.1 GCA_029289095.1 Desulfuromonadales bacterium | reverse complement strand
AGCCCTTCTTGCTACTGCTATGGAGTAAACTCGGGACTGTCCCCGGCCCCATCGGGGGCTGTCCCAGATGTTTACGGGCTATGCAACTGTGGTGGTTCGCGCCGCAAAAGCCAGGGACAGCCCCCTGCGGGGACAGTCCCGGTTTTGCTGCCATCCGTTTCCTTAAACTAGCGCCATTCTTAGCCATCCCCTATTTTGCTTTCTTGCGAAAGCATCAATCTTCGAACCGGTATCCCCGGCCGACCACCGTCACGATGTGGCGGGGCTCGGCCGGATTGGTCTCGAGTTTCTGTCGCAAGTGCTGGATGTGAACGTCGATGACGCGGCTCCACGAGTACAGCCCGGAATCTTTCCAGAGCCGTTGCCGGATCTCCTCGCGGCTGACTAGGTTGTTGCGGTTCTGCACCAGCAGGAGCAGGAGCTGGAACTCCTTCGGCGTCAGCGGGACCTCGCTTCCCCGGATTTTGACGATCTCGTTGCGCACGTCGATCTCCATCTCTCCGAGGGTGATGAGCCCCTGCTGCGGGGGAGGCGATTGGAGGCGCAGCCGGGCCTTGATGCGGGCCAGGAGTTCGCTTGTCTCGAAAGGCTTGACCATGTAGTCGTCGGCGCCAAGCTCGAGCCCGATCACCTTGTCGCAGACTTTGTCCCTGGCGCTCAGCATGATGACAGGGAGAAATGGGTGGAGGGACTTCAGAAAACAGCAGAATTCAAGGCCGTCACCGTCGGGCAGCGTGAGGTCGAGAAGGACCAGGTCGGGCTGCTGCTCCTTGAGTATCTCGCGGGCCGACGCGAGGGAGTCGGCAGTGAGCATGGAGAATCCGTGAAGCTCCAGGTTGGCGCGAAGAACCTTGAGGATGTCGTGATCATCGTCGATGGCGAGCAGCGTTGCACCTGTCTTCATACCCGCTACATTCCTCCTTTGTCCGAAGAGTCAAAAGAACGATTCCCGTCTTTTTCCCTTGGACCCTCGACAGGAAGCGTGAAATACACGCATGCTCCGGGAGATGCGTGCTCGGCGACGCCGATCGTTCCGCCGTGGGCTTCGATGATGCTGCGACAGATCGCCAGCCCCAGGCCGCTCCCCTCCTTGCTCCCGACTTTGTAGAATTTTTCGAAGATCCTCCCGCGCTCCTCCATCGCAATGCCCTGCCCCTCATCGCTGACTTCGACTCGTACCGTCTCCCCATCTCGGAAGGCCCGGACGATGATGGTCGAATTCTCGGGAGCGAACTTGACGCTGTTCGACAGCAGGTTGATGAGAACCTGGCGTATCCTGTCCTCGTCCGCCCTCAGGGGGAGAGTTTCGGGCGTCGATGCACCGATATGCACATCCTTCGGGGCGGCGGCGTACAAAAATGCGGCGACGCTTTCGCGAACGATGTCGGTCAGATCGATATCGCTGAAGTGAAGGGCGCCCTCTGCGCCCGTCTCGATCCTCTCAATGTCGAGCATGGTGTTGACCATGCGGATCAGCCTGTCGGTATTTTTCTGAATGAGTTCGAAGAACTCCAGCAGTTCATCCCGGCGGCAGCCTTCTGCGGCGGCGTCCTGACGGCCAAGCAGGGCGGTGACGTATTCCATCGACCCCTTGATGGAAGTCAGAGGCGTGCGCAGCTCGTGGGAGGCCCGGGCGATGAAGTCGGACTTGCGGGCACTGCTGATGCTGAGGAGGTGGTTGGCTTCGAGGAGCTTGAGGTTGATCGCCTCCAGGTCCGAGGTCGCCGAGCGAACCTTGTCCTGCAGCCCTTTGTGATACTCGGTGAGGCGGCCCGCCATCTCAGCAAAGGCTCGGGAGAGATCTTCGAATTCGTCGCCGGATCGGACGATTGTCCCCTTCGGATAGCTCCCCTCGGAAAAGTGCTGAATGGAGCTCGAGAGCTTCTTCATCGGGGTGAGCACGAGCCGACGCATCATGAGAATCAGGGAGCCGCTCAGGAGCGCGACGACCAGGAGCATGGAGAAGAACATTCCCCGGCGGTTCGCAAGCGCTTCCTCGAACGTCTGGGAGAGGGGGATGGTGACGCTGATGGCGCCGCGGATATTGCCGATGTCGTAGCCCTGGTCGAGGTGGCACGCCAGACAGGCGTTCTCAACATACAGCGGTGAGATGTAGCGCAGGTAGGGGAGATCGTCAATCGTCTCGATGACGATCATTTCGTTCAGGTCCTCTTCTTCGAAAGACTCAAGGGCCCGGCGCTCGAAGTCATCGGGGGCGTTTTCCGGATTGGTCAGGTGCAGGCTGGTGATGTGAAACCAGTACAGCCCTTCCTCCCGGGCGTATTTTCCCAATTCCTTGGTCACCATGGCCGGGGTTTCCCGGACATAGTGTCGCCCCTGCTGATCGATGATCTCCGGTTCGCTGCAGTAGAAGGGGGTCGTCATCCCGGGGCGCTTTTCCACGAAGACGCCGCCGTGGTCGGCGATCCACTGGCGCATCATGACGATCTGGTGAAAGATGGCCCTCGCCTCGTTTTCCGCCTGGCGAATGATGAGTCTTTCCTGGCGCTGGTTGATGGCGTAGAACGTCGCGCTCAATGCGGTAAGCAGGATGAGGCTGCAAAAGACGACGAACTTGAAGCTGAGGCTGAATTTCATGAGAGCTCCGGCCGCCGCAAGGAAGGAAGTGAGAAGTAAGCTACCATGATGCCGATGCAAATTCAAAAAATTTACGATGCGAAAAAGGCTGCTGTGCTCAAAAAATTTCCCTTTTTGACCTGCATCATGTTTCTTTTCTGGCGCCTTCGCTATTCTGCAACCACGATTGAGGAAAGGAGAGAGCCATGAAGCTGAAATACGATCTCGGAAACGAGCAGATCCAGAATGTTCTCAAGACGCACCCGCGCATCGGAGAAATTCTCCAGAGCTACGATATCGCCTGCGTCACCTGCGGCGTCGGCATCTGCCTGCTCAAGGACGTGGTCTCCATCCACGCGCTGGGGGATGAGGCGGAAGCCAGGATCGAGCGGGAGATCAACGACTATCTCGAAAACGCGCTCGAAACCGCCTGAGAGCCGATGAAAAACGCCCGTCTGCGGCGTTGCCCTCGTGCTTCGTCGCTGCGGCGTACTGATGTACGCCTCGCTCCGAACTACTTCGGGCGCCTTGAATCCAGACGTTTTTGATCGGCCCTATTAAAGAACTGCACCGGTAACGAATTAAACCCGAAGTCAAAAAGGAGATACGACCATGAAAAACCTCGCCTGCGGATGCCCCGGATCGAACGTGCGCACCATCGAGAAGAAAGAGACGGCCGAGACGGCCGCCACCGGACGCCTCGAGTCCGAACTGCGCCAGTGGCCGACCCAGCTTCACCTGGTGCCGCCGAGCGCCCCCTGGCTGCAGAACGCGCACCTGCTCATCGCCGCCGACTGCGCCCCCTTCGCCTACGCCGAGTTCCATCGCGATTTCATCAAGGGGCGCGTCCTCGTGAACGCCTGCCCCAAGCTCGACGAGACAAGCAACTATGTCGCCAAGCTGACCGCCATGCTGCAGCAAAACGACATCCAGTCCGTTACCGTGACGATCATGGAAGTCCCCTGCTGCCGCGGGCTGGCGATGATGGCCCAGCAGGCTGTCGCCGCTTCGGGGAAGGACATTCCCCTGGAGATCGCGATCCTCGGGGTCGACGGCGAAAGAAGAAGCTGAAAACGCGGTGCGCGTCTTGGCGCCGCGATAAAAGGAGACGACCATGAAGACCGACGTGACCGCCGTGATGGTGGAGGAACATAAACTGATCCTGCGCATGATCGCCCTGGTGGAGGAGAACACCCGCCGTTTGGAAGAGGGGCGCTTCGACGACTGGAGCTTCTATCTCGACGCGGTCGACTTCATCCGCAACTACGCCGACCGTTTCCATCACGCCAAGGAAGAGGATGTCCTTTTCAAGGCCCTGGTCGAAAACGGGATGCCGGCGGAGAACTCGCCTGTGGCGGCGATGCTGATGGCCCACGATCAGGGGCGCGCCTTTGTGCGGGGGATGGAGGAAGGGGCGAAGAAAGCCCTGGCCGGCGACCGCTCCCAGGTTGCCGCCATCGCCGAGAACGCCTACGGGTATATCGCCCTGCTTCGCGATCATATCGACAAGGAAGACAACATCCTCTATCCCCTTGCCGAACGCGTTCTCCCCGAAGCGCTGCGTCCGGCCATGGTCGAGTCGTACGCGCAGGCCGAAGCGAAGACGCCCGAACTCGAGGAGAAGTACCGGCGCATGGTGGAGGGCTGGGAAGCCAGAACCGCAGCCTAACCCGATCCGCTTCGAGAGGACGGAGAACCGGATGAGCTCCCCCTCCTTGATTAGGAGGGGGGCGGGGGGTGGTAGAACCAGGGAAACCTTACCTCCCCCAACCCTTCCTGGAATCAGAAGGGGAGAATTATCTTTGATCCGCAGCACAAAAAAAAGCCCCTGGAAAATCCAGGGGCTTTTTGCGTCTCGGATCGTTACCGCCTCTTTTCAATCGCCCTTCCTGCTGACCAGATGAACGATCCCCGCCGGATTGCTGATCCAGAACCCGTCGAATCCCTCGGGAAGCGTCTCCACCCCGTCGCAGCGAACGATCTTTCTCTCCTTCAGGTAGGCGTCGGCTGCGGCCGTGTCGTCGGTGGTGATCTCCAGCCACACCTCAGCCTGACTCAGGTGTGGAACTTCGTCGAGCCACAGCCGCTTGCCGGCGAAATCGAAGACGATGGAAGGCTTTTCCTCCTCGATGAGACGCAGGCCGAGAACGTCCCGGTAAAAGCTCAGCGTCGCGGCGAACTCGTGGGGAGGAATCTTCATGGCGATGTTGCCGCCGGGTTCGAAGGTCGGCTTCATGTCGTTCGTCTCACTGCATCAGTTTCACATTGTCTCTGGACCACGTCTTGTGTTCTCCGCTGTCGAGTTCGACTTCGACGAAGTCGTCGGGATGGCAGGCGACGATTTTGCCGACCTGGTGAAGGACGATGTGCTTGACGCGCATCTCCTCGCCCGATCCGACAGACTGGCAGATTTTCTGGAATTCCTCGGATCTCATGGCTGCGCTCCTTTCGAGATGTTTCAAAGAGGTTCCCCCATGAGGACACTATACCACCGAAGCCAGATGGAGCTGACAGTCCCCCTTTTCCCCGGCGGGAATCAGGGGCTGTTGGAGCGGCTCGGCGACGGAGCCGGAGGGAGGGCGGCTGCGGGCTGGCGAAGCACGGCGGTCAGGATGAAGGCGATGGAGGTCATCGACGCCGCCAGCAGGTAACTGCTGTGGAAGGTGCCGCTCGCGTCGGCAAGAAGGCCGGCGAGGGCCGGTCCGAGGATCTGGCCGATGCCGAAGATGAAGGTGAGATGCCCCAGGGCCGTCGTCACCTTGTCGCGCGGAAGGTAGTCGCCGAGGGTGGCGGTCAGGATGGAGGGGATGCTCCAGACGGCGAAGCCGAAAAGAACGATGGAGAGATAGATCCAGGCGCCCGACAGGTGAAGCCCTGCAAGAAGGTAGGCGCAGGTCTGCAGGAAGAAGACGATCATCATGCTCGAGCGGCGTCCGATCCGGTCCGAAAGGCCGCCGAATACCGGTCCCGAGAAGAGGCTGAAGAAGCCGAGCCAGACCCACAGCTTTCCCGAGGCGATTTCGCTGTACCCGAGATCCTGCACCAGGGTGGTCACGATAAAGGTCGTATAGATCACGTAGGTGAAGCCGAAGAGAAAATAGATGGCTCCCAGATGGGCGATCACCGTCCACCTCGCCTCCTTCGCGGCGGGGGGGGGGTAACCCGGAGATCCTCCACTTCCGGGAGTTTCGGCGCCCAGGGGTGAGAGCTTCATCGAAGCGGGATCATTGCGCACGATCGATCCGCACACGGCGGCGCAGACCAGCACGAGTGCGCCGAGAATGAACCACCCGTAGCGCCAGCCCGATTGAGCGAGGGCGGCATTCAGAAAGGGGATCAGCGTTCCGCTCAACATGATCCCGAAGCCGCTGCCCATCACCATGAGCCCCGCCGCACGGCCGCGCCGGTTCGGTGCGAACCAGTTCGCCACCAGCCCCATCACGGCGATATTGGCAAAGGCGCTCCCCATTCCGGTGACGAAATAGCAGGCGATGATGGCCGGGTACAGGCTCAGCGAACCGACCGCCATCATGCTCACGGCGACGGCCAGAAGGCCGCACAGGATGACGGTGCGGGCGCCCGCTCTTCGAACCAGGGCGCCGCAGATCAGCACGCCGCTGAGATAGCCGACGAAATTGCCGGTGCTGATCACCCCCATCTGCGCATAGCTCAGGGAAAGATCCGCACCCATGGAGGGGAGAAGCATCCCCAGGGCGAAGCGCCCCATGCCCAGACAGGCGAAGACGGTGAGGATGCCGGCAAGAATGATCACCAGTGCGTAATGGACGGGGCGCCCCGCAAGGGATAGGCCCATTTTGCCGTCTCCTTCTTCCATGATGAGGTCCGCTGACGATTTTTTTATGCGGTGTCGTTGAGTGAGGCGTGAGGGGTGAGGTGTACTTTCTCAGGCTTTCCTCCTCACACCCAACTCCTCACGGCGTTCAGGACTGTTTTAATCCACATCGGGTCTCATGTAAAGGAGGGAGAAGGGGGAAGATTTGTTTCTTTACATTTGCCCGGATCTGTGTTTTCTCTGCCATGATTCGGCTGCTCGGGACAGCGGCCGACCGATTCGATATGAAAGGAGATATGCCGATGAGCCAGTCCAATCCCTATGTCGTGCTCGACACCTCGATGGGGGAGATCACACTCGAACTCGATGCGGCCAAGGCGCCCGAGTCGGTCGCCAACTTTCTTGCCTACGCCCGCGAAGGGTTCTACGACGGTACGATCTTTCACCGGGTGATCAAGGGCTTCATGGTCCAGGGCGGGGGGTTGACCGTGGACATGGAAGAGAAGCCGACCCGCGCGCCGATCCGAAACGAAGCCAAAAACGGGCTGAAGAACAAGGAGGGGACGCTCGCCATGGCGCGCACCGAAGAGGTCGACAGCGCCACGGCCCAGTTCTTCATCAACACCGCCGACAACAAGTTTCTCGATCACGGCGGCAACAGCCCCGCGGTTTTCGGCTACGCCGTCTTTGGCAAGGTGGTCGACGGAATGGACGTCGTTTACAACATGGAGAGGGTCGCGACGTCGTCCAAAGCAGGACACGACGACGTGCCGGTGGAGCCGGTGGTGATCCGGACGGCGACGGTGGTGGAGTAGCGTATGCGGCGGGCGGAAAAGGAAATTCGAAGCCGGGAGCGGATCGACGAGATCATCGCCGGATGCGACGTCTGCCGCCTTGGTCTGACGCGCAACGATGTTCCGTATATCGTCCCGGTCTCCTTCGGCTATGACGGAGAGAGCCTCTTTTTCCACACGGCCGCACAGGGGCGCAAGATCGATTTTCTGACCTCGGGCAACCCCGTGTGTTTCGAGTTCGAGCGCGCCGTCAAGGTTCTGGGCAACGATGAACGTGCATGTTCGTGGAGCTGCGCTTTCCAGAGCGTCATCGGGTATGGCCGGGTCTGCGAGATTGTCGACGGAGATGGAAAACGCGACGCCCTCAACTGCCTCATGCGGCACTATTCCGGAAGGGACTGGAGTTTCGAGGAGTCTCACCTTGCGGCGACGCGGGTGTGGCGGGTTGCGATCGAGACCCTTTCGGGGAAGGAGTCGCGGGTCACGAGCGCTACTTGAAGCGTCAGTATGCCGGCCCACAGGGCGGGTGAGGGAAGTTTCGCTAAAAAACCTTGCTTTCCCCCTCACCCTAGCCCTCTCCCTCAGGGAGAGGGGACTTTCCTCTGCATCTGTCGAGTCAGTGGAGTGATGAGCCAATTAGGTCGGCATAAGGCTAAGCGTTGTCGGCAGACAAGCAAAAAGGACCGGTCGCCCGTTGGGGACCGGTCCTTTTTGCATCTATCTGCGGCGATGATCAGTCGATGATCTCGTAGCGGCTGCGCACCGTCGCCCGGTCGAAGGCGTCGAAGTGCCACCACTCGATGGGGAGGTGGATGAAGCCCGCCGCCGTCATCACCTCGCGAAGAATGAGGCGGTTGGCGACCTGCTCCTCGGTGAGCTTCCCTTCGCGCAGAAACCGCTGCTCCTCCCGGGGCTGGGCAAGGATGCCGAAATGGTCGATGGGGGTTCCCATGTCGAGGCGGGTTCCGTCGGCGAGGGCCAGGGTCAGGTCGACCGCCGCGCCGTAGTTGTGGATGGAGCCGGAGTGCGGGTTGGCGACGTAGGGCTGCATGGGGGTGTCCCTGACGATCTCCCACATGCGGTGCTGGACCCGGCGGGGGCGGAACCCGTCGGCGATGAGGAGGCGCAGTTCGGGGTGGCGCTCCTTGAGCAGGTCGTGCGCCTTTTTGAGCTTCTGCGCCGCCGAGGGGCGCAGAAAGGCGGTGCGCAGATCGCCGTAGACGTCGGCCCCCATGAAGTTGTCTTCCGAGGCGTATTTGAGCTCGACAAGCAGGGTCGGATCAACGTCGAGGACGTTGACCAGTCCGAGCTCCTGCAGCCCGAGTTCCAGCTCGCTCAGCGCCCGCACGTACTCGCTTTGTTTTTCGCCGCGGTGTTCGTCATCTGTCTGGAGTCGGGCAACAAGTGTGGAATCGACGGACGAACTTTCCGTCGCTTCGTCTGCCCAGCTCAGGTTGGTAGTGGATGGAGCATCGATCGTTGCGTAACCGAAAACGAGGATCGCCGCGGCGATCAGACCAGCACGTCTAGTTCCCTGCAATTTCCTTCTCTTTCTCATTTGCTTCCGTCACCCCCCTCTGCCGGCTGAGCCAGTAGAGCGCGGGGTTGAACAGAAGATCGTGGCCTCCGTCGAACAGCGCGAGGGTCACGTTACCCGATTCTTTCTCAAACAACAAGGGGGCGCCGGCCTCGTCATAGAGTCGGGATTTAAAATCATTCTTTGGTTCTTCCACCGATAGGACGAGCTGCATCTCGTCGAGGGGGAGGCGTTCCTGGTCGGGAACGAGGGCGTTGAAGGCGCGCAGGGAATGGGCCGGGGGGACGAGATCGTCGAATACGCCTGCAGCCAGATAGATCTTCAGCTCAGAGTCGCGAAGGCCGCCGAGATAGGTGCTGGGGCTGCGCCTGTCGCATTCGGCTGCGGCACGGCTCCCCGGCCAGGGGGGACCGCCGCACGAACGGATGATGTCGCGCACGTAGTGGCGCTTCGGGTCGTTGCGCACGATGTGGGCGTACCAGTCGACGAGGCTGTAGATGGGGACCCAGGCCGAAACCGCCGTCCACAGGTGGGGATAGCGCCCCGCGAGAATGAGGGCCGTCATGGCGCCGCCGGAGAAGCCCGCCAGATAGATGCGCGATCGGTCGATATCGGCGTTGCTCAGGGCGTAATCGAGGGCGTCGAGCACATCCCTCAAGGCGAGTTCCGAGGCAGTCGCCTCGGGACGGTTGTAGCGCCCGCGATGGTCGGGATGAATGAAGACCCAGTCGTTCTGCACCGCCCACAGGGCGTAGGGAATACTCGTCGGCTGGGTGTAGCCGAAGCTCCAACTGTGCAAGGCGACCAGGAGAGGCTTGGGGCGATCTGATCCCGAATCGTAATAGAGGGCCGGCTGCGCCGAGCCGTCGGCCGAAGAACGGATGGAGATCCTGCGCACGGCCGGGACGATTTTCTCCCAGCGCACATGGGCGGGAAATTCCGAATAGGAGGTGAACCCCTCCACCTGCCGGACCTCGCCTTCGAGGGCGAACGCCTCCGGCGGCGCAGTGAGCACCAGCACCGCCGCCAGGGCCAAGACCATCCATCTTCGCATCCGTCCTCCTAACCCTTAATGGGGAATCGCCTTGACAAATTAGAAACATATAATTTAATTCCTGCAACTTGCCTCGGGAGCTTCCGCGTGTCTTTCACGTCCCTCGGGTACATCCTCTTTCTCCCTGCAGTCTTTGCCCTCTTCCTTGCGGCAGGGGGGAGGTATCGATGGCTGGTGCTGCTGCTGGCGAGTTTCCTCTTTTATGCCGCCTGGATGATCCCCCACCTGCCTGCGGTGCTCCTCCTCGTCTGCGCCGGAACCTGGGGGACGGGGGTCGGCATGGAGACCTGCGCTCGTCCTGCCGTGCGCAAGGCGCTGCTGGGCGCAGGGATCGTCGGCAACCTCCTTGTTCTGCTCACCCTGAAATATCTCCTGGGGCCGCCCTCCGGCGACTTCATCCCCGAACGCCCTGACATGCTGCTCGCCGCCCTCGGCGTCTCGTACTACGCCTTTCAGGCGATCTCCTACCTGGTCGATGTGTACCTGGGCAAAATCCCCGCCGAGCGGCACTTCGGCTATTTCGCTCTCTACATGAGCTTCTTTCCCAAGCTGTTGCAGGGTCCCATCGAACGCGCCGGAGAACTCCTTCCGCAGTTGCGCACTCCTTACCGCTTCGAGGCGCACCTTGCGGGCTCGGGGCTTTTTCTCTTCACCTGGGGACTTTTCAAGAAAGTCGTCGTCGCCGACCGCCTGGCCCTCTTCGTCAATCCGGTCTATGCCGACGTGCAGTCCTTCGACGGACCGTCCCTCATTCTGGCCACCTACTTCTACGCCCTGCAACTCTACTGCGATTTCTCCGGCTACACCGACATGGCGCTCGGGACGGCGCGTCTTTTCGGCATCCGTCTTACGCGCAACTTCGATGCGCCGTATCTGGCCGTTTCGGTGCGCGACTTCTGGCGGCGGTGGCATATCTCGCTCTCCCGCTGGCTCCTCGACTACCTGTTCACCCCTTTGCAGATGCGCCTGCGGCGCGGGAAGAATGCAGGGACGGCCGCCGCCCTGATGATCACCTTTTTCATCTCGGGGTTGTGGCACGGGGTCGGGTGGGGTTTTGTCGTCTGGGGAGCGATTCACGGGGGTTATCTCGCCGCCGGCGTTTTCTACAGGCCGCTGCAGAAGAGCCTTCATCGCGCCCTGCGCCTGGAGAAGAGCGCTTTGCTCGCCCTGTGGCAACGCCTGGCGACCTTTCACATGATCTGCTTCGCCTGGATTTTCTTTCGCGCCGAGAGTCTCGGCGATGCGCTCCACGTCGTAAGGAATCTGCCGACCGGGACCGTCGACTTCGCCCTCCGGCTCATGACGCAACTCCACACTATCGGGGGAGGGCACGGACTACTCGAGCCGCTGCTGCTGCGCCAGTCCCATGCCGATTTCGTCTTGGCAATCGTCGGCTCGGGACTCGTTCTGTTTGCCGAAGGAGAGACAGGTCGCAGGTGGCTGGAGTCTCCGCCCGTCGCTCAATCGGCCACGCTGCGCTGGACGGGTGGATACCTCCTGGTCTTCTCCATCGTCCTGTTCGGCGTCTTCACCGGGGCGAGCGATTTTATCTATTTCAGATTCTGATGGCAGGCTCTGATGGGTTTAGCCGCAGATGCACGCAGGTTGACGCAGATCTTGTGTCATCTCGCCTCTGATCTGCAATCATCTGCGTGTATCTGCGGCAAATATGTCATCTGTTTTCTCGGCACGGCTGATCTTCAGGTGTTTTCCAAATGCAGCGTGAAAAGAAAAGATGCATCATGGTGCGACATGCTCTTTTCGCCGCCATCGGGCTGGCGCTGATTCTCCTTCTGAGCGCCGTGGTGCGCCAGGCAGGGGAGAAAGCGCTCGCGAGCGACGTATTTCGCTTCGGCCCCGAGGTGCAGACGCTGATCGCCGGCGATTCTCATTCGGCTTCCTCCATCGATCCGGCGATCTTTCCCGGGGCGGCGAACATTGCCGAGCCGTCAGAAAATTATCTTTTCACCTATTACAAGCTGCGCCACTTTCTCGACCACAATCCCGGAGTCGAGCGGGTGATCCTCGCTTTCTCCTATCACAGCAGCGCCCGGGTTTTCGCGGAGCGCTACCTCTTCGACGAGCGTTTCACCGCCCAGTCGCTGCCGCGCTACTACCCGGTGCTCAGCCGGGAAGCCCGGCGTCTTCTGCGCACCCGAAGCCGCAGTTATCTCGTCAGTTGGCTCAAATACGAGCTGGGGCTTCCCCTGGAAATCCACCGTAGCGGCTACCTTCTGAAAGCCGCCCTCGGGCGCCCTTTGCACCGGGATGATATCCCTTTTTTCGGCGGTTATCATGCCGGCAGCACCTCGAACGTGAAAGAGGAGCAGGTCGCCGCAACGCTCGAGCGGCACTATTTCGGCGGGGCGCCGGATTATCGCGGGACGAGTCCCCTCATGGTCGATTATCTACATCGCATCGCGCAGATGTGCAGCGAACGCGGAGTAGCGCTCTATCTCTTCAACTCACCTCTTTACCCGGAATATCTTGACCGGATCCCCGATCCGGTGAGAAACGATTTTGAGAGGTTGCGCAGTGCGATTCTCGACAGTTATGCCGACATCACCTATCTCGATTACACCGCTTTTCCTCTGGAAGGAGACTATTTCGGCGACGTGACGCACCTGAACGCCAGGGGGGCCGAGCGCCTCAGCAGAATACTTGCCGAGCGGGTCTACGGAGGAGGCGTGAGGAGTGAGGAGTGAGGAGCGCTGCGGCTCCTCACTCCTTGGGAATCGGGAAGGGTTACTCGATGGTGCAGATGGCGTCGGCGCGCCGCACCAGCAGCGCGATCGTCTCGAAGACGCGGAAGATGTGGTTCATGTTCTCCGCCGCCGTGTAGGCGGTCACCAAATCCTGCCCGATGGCCAGGTTCAGGTTCTGTATGCCGGTGGCGACGACGACCGCCTTGTTGTCGCGAATGGCGCTCGACGGGTAGATCGGTCCGCGCAGAAGGGCCTTGACCTGGTCGAGCTCCAGCATGCCGGTGTTGCCGTAGACGCGCACCATCTGCCCGAAGAGATACGGGCTGACGGCCATGGCGTAGGGGCCGTAATGCCCTGAGGTGGTCAGGGCGTTGACCGCTTTGACGGCATCGGCCAGTGGCCCCCCCCCGTCCTGCCATTTGCCCATCTCGACGGTGAGGCGTCCCTCGGCGGTGAGAAGTCCCTGGTGGCCGAGTTCCTTGTGACCATTGAAGATCAGATCGTCTTCCTGCAGGGCAAGATCGGCAGCAGCCACCGCGGCGGTGCTGACGTCCAGCGGAATCCCGAGGTGACGGTCGGCTTCCACGTCGCGCCAGAAGATCTTGAAGTCCTTGAAGAGCATCGGCAGATTGACGGTGATTCGGCGGTCGGCTTCGACCATCAGGTCGTCGCGGTCGCCGATCATGTCGATGCCGGCCGGTTTTTTTCCGCTGAAGACCGCGTACGGCATGCTGTAGACGCCGGGGCCGACGGGGCCGAGGACCTCGATCAGCTTGCGCCCCACCAGCATGGTGCGGGCGGTCTTGACGACCGCTTCGTCGATGCGCTTCCACTCCTCGCCGGTAAGGGGAGCCGAACCTCTGTCCAGAATGTCCATAAATCCCTCCTTCACAAAAGTAAGCGGGTTCTTATTTAGTCCTTGCCGAAAAGGTTTCCGACCGAGGGGGGCTCGGGTGTTTGGTCGCTTTCGCTGCTGACCGGGGAAGGGGTGTGCACCTTTTCCGGCGGCGCTTCTTCCGGGCTTGCGCCGCGGGCGAGCGCTTCCATGATCTCAAGCACTTCGCGCTCCCCTTCGGCGTAGAAGGCCTCCTCCTCGGGGGCGAGGTGTTTCAGAAGGGTCAGGAATTCGCCGGCATGGACGATTTCCTCATCGGCGATGTCCTTGAGGACCGCCTTGGCGAGCGCGTTGTCCGTCGACTCGGCAAGTTGCATGTACAACTGGACGGCTTCGTACTCGGCGGCGACCATGAAGCGGATCGCCCTGACCAGCTCCTCGTTGGTGACCTTGCGGTCGGCTTTCAGCATGGAAAAAGGGTTTCCGAATTCAGGCATCAGCATCCTCCTTCTATGAAAATGACGGACCCATGCGTGACAGTGATTTCATTCACTTATTAAGCCTAGCAGCAGTTCGGCGGGATACAACCTTTCTCCCTGCGAAATGCGCGAGGCGCAGCCGTTGACTCAGGGAAAGGGAAGGTGTAAGTTCAGGAGCCAGGAGCCAGGAGCCAGGAGCC
>JARFUG010000080.1 GCA_029289095.1 Desulfuromonadales bacterium | reverse complement strand
ATGCTTGACATGACACGAGCTTCTTTCTAATATTCGCATTTGCTCCTTTTGATCCCACCTCCCAGGAGGACAACATCCCATGCCCATGACCGACTTTCTTTTCACTTCCGAGTCCGTGACCGAAGGTCATCCGGACAAGATCGCCGACCAGATTTCCGATGGCATTCTCGACGCCATTCTGACGCAGGATCCCCGATCGCGCGTTGCGTGCGAGACTCTTGTCACCACGGGGATGGCCATGATCGCCGGCGAGATCACCACGACAGCCCGTATCGACTACCCCGACATCGTACGGGGAATCATCCGGGATATCGGATACGGCGACTCCTCCATGGGCTTCGACTGGGAGACCTGCGCCGTCCTCACCTCCATCGACCGCCAGTCCCCCGACATCTCCCAGGGAGTCACCGAGGGCGAAGGTCTCTACAAGGAGCAGGGCGCCGGCGACCAGGGGCTGATGTTCGGATACGCCTGCGACGACACTCCCGAATTGATGCCGATGCCGGTCACCTTCGCGCACAAGCTCACCAAGCGCCTGGCCGATGTGCGCAAGAGCGGCCTCCTCTCGTTCCTGCGCCCCGACGGAAAAGCCCAGGTCTCGATCCAGTACATCAACGACAAGCCGATCCGCGTCGATTCGGTCGTCGTCTCTTCCCAGCACTCGCCCGAAGTGCAGTACGACACCCTCAAGGAAGGGATCGTCGAGGAGGTCGTGCGCAAGATCATTCCTGCGGATCTGCTCGACGAGAACACCAAATACTACATCAACCCGACGGGACGCTTCGTCATCGGAGGTCCCATGGGGGACTGCGGTCTGACTGGGCGAAAGATCATCGTCGACACCTACGGCGGGCAGGGTTCGCACGGCGGCGGGGCTTTCTCCGGGAAAGATCCCTCCAAGGTCGATCGCAGCGCCTCCTACATGGCGCGCTACGTGGCGAAGAACATAGTCGCCTCGGGCCTGGCGACCAAGTGCGAAGTCCAGGTCGCCTACGCTATCGGCGTCGCGGAGCCCGTTTCGATCATGATCAACACCTTCGGTACGGGGAAGCTCCCCTCCAACGAGATCGCCCGCATTGCCAAGGAAGAGTTCGACATGCGGCCGGCTTCCATCATCAGGACCCTCGATCTGCTGCGCCCCATCTACCGGCAGACGGCGGCCTACGGCCACTTCGGTCGCGAACTCCCCGATTTCACCTGGGAGCGCACCGACCGGGTCGAATCGCTGAAGCAAAGAGCCGGGCTGTAAGGATCGTGAGGAGTGAGGAGTGAGAAGTGAGGAGCAAACTTCCCACTCGCTCCCCACCAGCTTGTGAGAAGGGCGAGCCTGACGGTTCGCCCTTTTTTTTAAATCTTTGATCACGCGACGACGCAACGACGCGACGAAAATCAAGGGCAAGGCTTGACAAACAGTCGGGGCGAAATCGTACGATCAGGGTCCTCGTGCCTTGACGCCGCGTCGTCGCGTCGTTGCGTGAGGCTGGTTTTAGAGGTTTTTCCCACTTCTTTTGAAAGCCTGGACTTTCTTCCGTGAGTTCGAAAGCGTCTCCCCAACTCTCCATCATCGTCCCCGCCCTGAACGAATCCGCCTTTATGCCCGAACTCTTCGCCTCCCTGGGCACACAAGTGGGTGTCGATTTCGAGCTGATCGTCTGCGACGGCGGCTCATGCGACGGCAGCGCGGATTCGGCGCGGGCGATGGGGCGCGACGTCCCCTTCTCCTGTACGGTCATCGAAAGCGAACGCGGCCGCGGCCGGCAGATGAACGCCGGCGCCGCTGAGGCGCGAAGCGAGACGCTGCTCTTCCTCCATGCCGACAGCCGATTCACCGATCCAGGCGCGCTGCTCCGTGCTCTGCAGACCCTTGAGACGGCCGTCGTCCGACGGGGAGACGATTCTGTTGCTGCGCGTTTCGCCCTTCGCTTCCGGCGCTCCGAGGCGACTCCGTCGCTCCCCTACTACATCTCCGAAGCCAAGGCGCGCCTCAACCGTCCGGGGTGCATCCACGGGGACCAGGGCTTTCTGCTTCGCCGCACCTTTTTTCTTCGCGTCGGTCCTTTCGACGAGAGTCTCCCTTTTCTGGAAGACGCACAGATGTCGAGGAACGTCTTCCGCGAGGGGGAGTGGGTTCTCATTCCATCAGAGATCGAGACGTCGGCGCGGCGCTTTGAAATCGAGGGGCTTTATGAACGCCATACCCTCAATGCGCTGATCATGAATTTCTTCCACATCGACGAGCGCGATCTTCTGGCGGCAATGCCCGGCATCTACTGCCACCGGAAGCCCAGCGCCCGCCTTGACCTGTTTCCCTTTTTCGAAGAGATCCACCGACACCTCCGCAGCCTTTCGCCTCGAAAGCGATTGCGCCTCTGGTATCGAACGGGATCCTTTGTGCGGGAGAACGCCTGGCAACTTCCTTTCGCATGCGACCAGAGGGTGCATTTTCGCCGGGGCCATCCCGTCGGTGCGGGAAAAAACCACCGGCTGAGATGCTTCGAGCGTTACGTCGCTCCGCTCACCGACAACGTCGTCGGGCGCCTGATTGCGGCCATCCTGACGCGGATATGGTTCAGCACGATGCTGAAAAGGTTGCGTCGTATAGAAAAGCGGGCGGACCTTGCCGCCGGAAAGGAGCAATGAAGATGGAACCTGCAACTCCGAAGTCCATCAACGATATACCGATGCTGCAGACGTTGGGCATACGTCTGGTTGAGATCGGCGAGACCCACGCGGTCATGGAAGTGCGTGTTTCAGAGATGCATCGCAACTATTTCGGCGGAGCGCACGGAGGGCTGATCGCGACTCTGGCCGATACCGTCTGCTTCTTCGCCCGTCCGCTCCTTCCGTCGGGGCGAAAGGTGACCACTGTAAATCTCAACCTTCACTATGTGCGCGCCGCAGCGCTCGGCGATCTGTTGCGGGCGCGTTCCGAAATCCTTCATCTTGGACGTCGCACCGTCAGCCTTGCCGTGCGGATCGAGAACGATAGTAGTGAACTCATTGCGCACGGCAGCGCCACTCTGCTCGTTTTGGAGGAGCCGCCTGGGCGCGGGGATGTTTCCCCGGACTCAAGGGGTGTGGTACATTAATGACATAGCGAATGTATCGACCGCAGTGGAGGCAACCATGCGAAAGAGCGTTCTTTTTCTACTAATCCTCCTTCTCCCCCTTCTCTACGCATGTGCGACCTACCGAAGCCAGGAAGTTCCCTTCCGACATCCCACAGCCTTTGCCGAAATGAGGACCGCCGCCGGCGCGCAGGTTGCCGCCCAGGGGTATGCCGATCACAGGGAGGCGAGGGACGCTTTCGGATTCGACATCCGCAGAGTTGGCATTCTTCCCGTCCAGGTGGTGGTCGACAACCTCGGAGAGCACTCTCTGATGATCGTCCCCGAGCAGTCCTTCCTGATCGATGAAGAGGGGAACATGTGGAACGTGCTCGAAAGGAGGGTCGCCTACGAACGTATCGAGAAGAGCACCGAATTCGGCCGTGTGGCCGGTACGGCCGGCCGTCGTTCGGTTCTGGGAGGCGCCGGGGGCGCTCTGGTCGGAGCGGCTATCGGCGTTCTGACGGGGGATAACGTCGGCACCGCCGCCACTCGCGGAGCGGCCGTCGGAGCGGCCGGAGGCGCGGTCATCGGCGGAGCCCAGGAGCTGTCCTCTCCCGATGCCGGACGGCAGATTTCCCGTGATCTGGCCAACAAGGAGCTTCAGAACCGCCGCATCGAACCAGGCGTTCTGGCTCAGGGCTTCCTCTTCTTCCCCGGGGAAGCCCCATCGGCGCGCGAGTTGCGGCTGCAGCTTCGCGAGCACGACACCGGTCGGCTGCATACGCTGATGTTTCCGTTGTGAATTTAGAGAGTTGGGAGTTGGGAGTATTCAACAATCCCATCTGACGCAGCCGGAGCGAAGTGGACGTTTGACGATAAAGGCGGAAAAACTGTCTGAGCGAAGCGAGTTTTCTTCCGCCCGTCAAACGTCTGCTTTGCGGAGGGAACCCGAAGGGCAAGGAAATTGGGCGCCCTTTCTTTGCCTACTTTCTTTGGGCAAGCAAAGAAAGTAGGTCGTCGTCGGGGGACGAAACCCCCGGGTTTTGATCTTCGGTTCTATCACCCGAACCTACCTACTCCAGACTCCTCCTGAACTCCTCGAATTCGCTCCGAAGCGCCGCCAACTCCTCCCGCAGAACGGCAACCTCCTGTGCAAGAGTGCCGCGCGTCTCGCTCGGCGCGCCCTCGGTTTCCGTCTCCGCGGCCGGCTCGCCGCAAAAGAGGTGGGCGAAGCGCGACTCCTTGCGGCCCGGCTGGCGCGCAAGGCGTGTGACGAGGGGCGTCTCCCGCACCATGAGGTCGTTGAGGACTCTCTCGACCTGGGCAAGATCCCCGAAGGGGTGCATCCGATCTGCCCGGCCGCGCAGTTCTCCAACCGTCTGGGGACCCCGCAGCATCAGTTCCGCAAGCACGGCAAGTTCCTCTGGTTCGAGATAGAGCTTGGCCGCAAGCGCATGGCGGTACTTGGTGACCCGGCTTCCCTCGGCCGCCTGCATGGCGAGCCCCTTGAAGCGTAGAGAATCGAGCGCCTGGACGACATCCCCTTCCTCCAGCGACATCACCGGATCGCGGTTCGACTTCTGGTTGCAGGCGGTCGTCAGGGCGTTGATGGAGAGGGGGTAGTACTCGGGCGTGGCGAGTTCTTTCTCTATCAGACACCCGAGGACCCTTGCTTCGATGGCGGTCAGTTCCATGGTTTTCCCATCTTGTAGCGTTCGAAAAGCGCTTAGGCCGCGTCCGATTGGACGGATTGGTCGGATCGGACGGATCGGTTCTGATCCGACGCGGCCCCGCCCTGCGGCCAACCCTGGTCAGTCCCGATATCTCTTGAGCAAATCGCCGTAATCGTCGATGCGCCGGTCGCGCAGAAAAGGCCAGATGCGGCGCACCGATTCGCTGCGGGCCAGATCGAGTTCGACGGTGAGGACCGTTTCGTCCTGGTGGTCGGCAACGGTGAGGAGCTCTCCCTGGGGACCGGCGGCGAAGCTGCGCCCCCAGAAATCGGCCCCCGGTCCCCCGAGAGGGTCGGGTTCGAGGCCGACGCGGTTTACGGCGACGACCGGCGCCCCGTTGGCGACAGCGTGGGCGCGCTGTATGGTCATCCATGCATCGAGCTGTCTTTTCTTTTCGCTATCCTCGTCGCGGGGGTCCCAGCCGATGGCCGTGGGGTAGATGAGGATCTGCGCTCCCGCCATCGCCATCAGACGGGCGGCCTCGGGGTACCACTGGTCCCAGCAGACCAGGACACCCAGTCGCCCTACCGAGGTGTCGATAGGGGTGAAACCGAGATCGCCCGGGGTGAAGTAGAACTTCTCGTAGTAACCGGGATCGTCGGGGATGTGCATCTTGCGGTAACGCCCGGCGATGGAGCCGTCCCTCTCCAGAACGACGGCGGTGTTGTGATAGAGCCCGGGGGCGCGCTTTTCGAAGAGGGAGGTGACGATCACCACGCCGAGTTCCCGGGCCAGGGCGCCGAACGTTTCCGTAGAGGGGCCTGGAATCGGCTCGGCCTGATCGAAGCACCCCGTCTCTTCGCTCTGGCAGAAATAAAGCCCGGCGTGCAGCTCCTGGAGAACGACCAGCCGGGCGCCGCGGGCGGCCGCCTGACGCACGCCCGCGATGCTCTTTTCGATATTTTCGTCGCGAACGGCGCTGCACGACTGCTGCACCATTCCGACCGTCAGTACGTTGCTCATGCCAGCACTCCCCTGGGGATCTGCATCGTCACGCAGTGCAGAGACCCGTGTTGCAGAATCAGAGCGGAACAATCGATCCCTATGATATCACGATCGGGGTACGCCCGTCCCACCGCAGCGAGAGCGGCTTCGTCGTTGGGGTCCCGGTACGTCGGCACCAGGACAGCTCCGTTGATCACCAGATAATTGGCGTAGGTGGCCGGAAGGCGCTCCCCCTCTTCGTCGAAGACGGCCGAAGGCCAGGGGAGGGGGATCAGGCGATAGGGGCGCCCATCGGCGGTGCGCAGGCGTTCGAGTTCCACCTCCATGCAGCACAGAGATCCGTAATGCTCATCCCCCGGATCGTCGCATTTGACATACGCGATCGTATCGTCGGGGCACAGGCGAGCCAGGGTGTCGACATGAGAATCGGTGTCGTCTCCGGCCAGGTACCCGTGCGTGAGCCAGAGAATGCGATCGACCCCCAGAATTGAGGAGAGCCGGCGTTCCAGTTCCTTTCTGGAGAGGTGGGGGTTGCGGTTGCGGTTGAGAAGGCAGGTGCTCGTCGTCAACAGCGTCCCGCGCCCGTCGCTTTCGACGCTCCCCCCCTCGAGGATGAGGCCGGGGATACGGACCGGCGTCTCTGCAAAGGCGCCCGCCTCCTTCAGGGACGTGGTCACCTGGTTGTCGAGATCGGCAGAGAACTTCAGCCCCCAGCCGTTGAATCCGAAATCAAGCAGAACAGGACGCCCCTTCTCCTCGATGGTGATGGGGCCGAAGTCCCGCGCCCAGGTGTCGTTGGTCGGAATTTCATAGACGGTCACCCGATCGAGGGGAACGCCCGCGTCGCGCAGCCGACTCAGGATCATCTCCCTCCCCGGAGCGACGATGATCGCCCGCTCGAAACGGGTGACGTGGCGCACGATTTCGATGAAGACGGGCTCCACCGCATCGAGATGAGGTTTCCAGTCGCTCATCTCGTGGGGCCAGGCGAGCAGAACCCCGTCCTGCTCCTCCCATTCGGCCGGCAGACGCCGGGATTTTTCTGTTCTCACTTGTATCTCCCTGATGATCAGAAGCGGGTAAGCAGAATTCAGAATCCGGTAAGCGGTATCCAGAATCCAGAAGCCAGGAGCCAGGAGAAAGGCAAAGTCCCAAGTTCCGCCCTCCGTCCTCTGTCCTCTGTCCTCCGGCTCCAGCTTGCGCGAATCCTATAAAAACTTCCCACCGAATGCAATCCCTCATCAGATCCCAGCCAGTCTTTCGAGTCTCCAGGCGAGATAGACCGCGATTCCGACCGCTGTTGCGGCTGCGGCGATGATGAGCAGGATGCGGCGTGTCGCCGGACGAAGCCGCACCGGCTGCCAGCCGCTTCGCCAGGGAAGCTCTCCGGCATAGCGGCGCCGAAGCTCCAGGGCGGTTACGAGGAAGGTCAGCCAGAGCGCCGCCAGGGCATATCCCGCCAGCACGCTGCTCAGCCACTGCAGGCCGAGATAGACGCGGCTCAGCCCCATCAGGAAAACGACGAAGCTCGCCGTCATGATCAGCTTCAGCCGGGCCTGCCACTGGGCATAGCTTCCCAGGACGAAATAGACGGTCAGCCCCGCCAGAAGGGTGGCCGAGAAAGCGTGCCCGCTCGGGAAGGCGGTGAAGTAGACCGAAGGGGCGGCCACGAAGGGGATCGGACCCGGCCGCTGGAAGAGAAAATGGAGGACGAACAGAAGAAGCTCTCCCCCTGCCATTCCTGCGAGGAGAATAAGCGCCGAAAGCTCCCGATTGTTCAGAAGGAGCCAGAAAAGGACGAGGAGACCGAAGAGGAAAAGCGCCGGTGCGTCGGCCAGGGCGGCGGTAAGAGCCAGCAGGGTGTCTGCCGCCGGGTGGCGCTCGGCCCCGACGAGCCGGTAGAAAAAAAGATCCATGCGCTCGATCCAGCCGAACCCCCCGGAGAGGGCGACGAAAAAGGCGGCGAACAGGGCGCTGACGAAAAAACCGAAGGTGAGATAGAGGCCGCTGCCGATATGGGGACTGAAGCGCCGCGCCGCCCAGCTCCAGAGGCGGGGATGGGCCTGGGCGAAGCGAAGGGCTGCAGGCGATTGCACAAAGGCGTTCCAGTCCTCCTTGAGCTTCAGCCACCACCGACCGGCAAGCCGCGCGAGGCGCGGAGCGAGCCGTTTCCAGAAAAGGGTGTTGAAGATGACGAGCAGAACGAGAAGGGCGATGATCAGGCTCAGGCGTCCCGTGAGGACCTGCACCCGCTGCCAGCTCGCCCCTCCGAGATATCCGACCCCCGGATAGACGATCCCCCAGGTGAAGCCGCTCGTCAGGGCGAACAGGCCGAAAGCGGCCGGGGACATGCGCGCACTGCCGGCGATGAAGGGGAGAAATCCCCTGAGCGGGCCGATGAACCGGCCGAGAAAAATGCTCTTTCCCCCATGCTCTGCAAAAAAGAGTTCGGCCCTGCGCACCAGGTCGAGCCGGCGCCGCATCCAGCGCCTTCTCATCAGGACCGACCCGAAGCGCGCGCCGAGGGCGTAGCTCAGCAGATCCCCTCCCACCGCTCCGAGGGCAGAGGCGGCCATGACGGCTCCGATGTCCCCTTTGCCGTGAAGGGCGAGAAAACCTGCAAAGACGGTGATGACGCTCCCGGGAACGATCAGCCCGGCAAGAACCACCGATTCGAGAAACGCCACGGCGAAAAGGAGGGTGTAGTAGGTCCAACCCTCGGGGAGCCAGAAAAAGAGATCGTGAAGCCATCCTTCCATACAGACCCGTGAAGAGTGCGGCGTCAGGAGCGAGAAAAAAACCGCGAACGCATGTTCTTTATTAAAGGTAGCATCCCGTGGTGCGGGGGAACAGAAAAGATGGAAGGAAAAAAGTCGACCGCGGTCGAAAATGCATTGACACCCTTGCGTACACCGTCTATTCTCTGCGCAAATCTCGACCGCGGTCGACTTTGGGAGTGGGAATGAGCGGAGTTCGCGCAGCGAAAAAGGAAGAGACGAGGCGGGCCATCCTCAAGGCCGCCGTCGAACTCTTTGGGGAAAAGGGTTTCGAGGGGACCAGCATCGAGGATCTGGCCCGTGCGGCTGGAGTCGGAAAAGGGACGGTCTACGGCTATTTTCAGGACAAGAACGAGATTTTCCTCGCCTTCTGCGAAGAGGAGATCGACTATGCCTTCGCAGCTCTGGCCGAACGGAGCGACTCCGACGCTCCGCTGCTCGAGCAGCTCATGACGCTTTTCATGACGCAGTTTCGGTACGTTACCGAGAACCGCGAATTCGGCCGGCATCTGGTCCGGGAAATGGCTTTTCCGCGCCCTGTCGACGCACACAAATCGAAGGATCTCGACGCACGGTACCTCGAAGCGGTCGGGGAGATCCTGGACAGGGGCAAGAAGAGAGGGGAGTTGCGCGAGGGATGCGACCTGTTTCTGACGACGGTGCATTTTTACTCCCTTTATCTCGTCGCGCTTTCGGGTTTCTATTCCGGGTACGTCGACACCGCCGAGGAAGTCGAGGTTTCGCTGCGCGAGCTCTTGCGACAGGCGCTTGAAGGGCTGGGCGCGCAATCGGTGAGGAGTGAGGCGTGAGGAGAAAAAGCATGTCATATCTCGCCCGGTTCTCACTTCTTGGAACGGTGCTCGTGTTTCTGAACGCCTGCAGCGGGGGGCACGCCGGGGCGCCCGAATCCGTCGAGACGGCACAACAGTCGACCAATGTCACCGTTGCCACCGTCGTCGCCGAAGATCTGCGCGAGACGTTCACCCTCCCTGGAGGACTCGAAGCATGGGAAGACCTGACCCTGGCGGCCGAAGTGGCGGGCGTGGTGCGCTGGATCGGGCCGAGGGAAGGGGAACGGGTGCGCGAGGGTGAGCCGATCTTGCGTATCGACCCTGAGGCGATCGAGGCGGCCCTTGCCCGTGACCGTGCCGATTACGAGCTGCAAAAGAGGCAGTTTGCCCGCATGGAGGATCTGGCGGCGCGCAACTTCGTCAGCCCGCAGGAACTCGATCAGGCCCGGCGCGCCTTCGAAGTCGCAGAGGCCGAGCTCAGACGCTCGCGCGTCGCGCTCGAGAAGAGCACTGTGCGTTCGCCGATCTCAGGCATTCTCGATCGGCTCCTGGTCGATCGTGGCGAATACGTCACCGAAGGGACGCCCGTGGCGGCGATCGTGCAGGTCGATCGGCTAAAGGTCAATGTCGAGGTGCCGGAGAAGGATGTCGCCTTCCTGCACACCGGCGATACCGTGCGCGTCGTCACCGCTGCCGTGCCGGGAAGGATTGCGGTGGAGCGGGGAGGGCAGGTGCTTCACCTCTCCTACCGGGCCGATCCGGCCACGCGCACCTATCTTGCAAGGGTCGCGGTGGAGAACCTGGAAGGCGAGCTGCGCCCCGGCATGATCGTGCGCGTTGCGCTGGTGCGGCGCGAGCTTCCAGGGGTGGTCGCCGTTCCCCTCTACACCGTCGTCGAGCGCGAAGGCAGAAGGGTTGTCTTCGTCGAGGAAGAGGGGGTCGCCCGCCTTCGCTCCGTCGGCTTCGGCCCCGTCATCGGCGACCGCGTCGTCATCGCCGAGGGGCTCGCCGCAGGTGAGCGCCTCATCATCGAAGGGCAGCAGTTCCTCACCGACGGAGCGGCGGTCCAAGCAAGGATGAAGGATGAAGGATAAAGGTTTCCCTCCTGGCTCCTGGATGCTGGCTCCTGGATTCTGAATCATGCTCCTCACCAACGCCGCCATCGGCCACCGCGCCACCGTCTTCACCCTCATGCTCTTTGCGGTCATCGTCGGGCTCTACAGCTACCTGACCCTGCCGCGCGAGTCGTCTCCGGACATCACCATCCCCTATGTTCTGGTGACGACGAGCCACGAGGGGGTCGCTCCCGAAGACATCGAGACCCTCATTACGCTCCCCATCGAACGCAAGCTCAAGGGGCTCAAGGGGGTCGAGAAGATCCGTTCGGTTTCTGCCGAGGGCTCTTCGATGATCACCATCGAGTTCCGCCCTGATGTGGTGATCGATGACGCTCTGGCCCGGGTTCGCGACAAGGTCGACCAGGCCAAGGGAGACCTGCCGGAGGATCTGGAGAACGACCCCTCCATTCTGGAAATCAATCTCTCCGAGTTTCCGATCCTGATGATCGCCATCTCGGGCCAGGTCGGCGAACCGGTCCTCAAGCAGATCGCCGAGCGGATCGAGGAGCGCATCGAAGAGGTCCCCGGCGTTCTCGATGTCGTCCTTACCGGGGTGCGCGAGCGCGAAATCCGCGTCGAGTTCGACCCCGAGCGCATGGCCGCTTACCGACTCTCGTTCTCCGAAGTCCTCACGGCGATGCAGAGCGAGAACGTCAACATCCCCGGAGGCAGCATCGACATAGGACGGGCCAAGTATCTGCTTCGCATTCCCGGGGAGTTCACCGATCCTGCGCAGATCGACAACCTCGTCCTGCTGGTGCGCGAGGGAAGACCGATCTACTTCAAGGATGTGGCGACGATCCGCGACACCTTCCAGGACCGCACCAGCTACGCCCGCTTCAACGGAAACCAGAGCGTCACCCTGGCGGTGAAAAAGCGCACCGGAGAAAACATCATCGCCGTCGCCGACCAGGTTTTCGCCATTCTGGACGAGGCGAGAGCGCGCGTCCCCCAGGGGGTGGAGATCGCCGTCACCCTCGATCAGGCCAAGGACATCCGCTCGATGGTCGCCGACCTGGAGAACAACATCCTGAGCGGCCTGATCCTGGTGGTCAGCGTTCTGTTTCTCTTTCTGGGGCTGCGCAACTCCTTCTTCGTCGCCCTGGCGATCCCCTTCTCCATGCTTCTGTCTTTTTCCGTGCTGCAGGCGCTGGGGATCACGTTGAACATGGTCGTCCTCTTCAGCCTCATTCTCGCCCTGGGGATGCTCGTCGACAACGCCATCGTCATCGTCGAGAACATCTACCGCCACATGCAGGAAGGAAAAGAGCGTGCCCGCGCCGCCCGGGAGGCGGTCGCCGAGGTGGGATGGCCCGTCTTCAGCTCGACCCTGACGACCCTGTGCGCCTTTTTCCCCATGCTCTTCTGGCCGGGGATCATGGGCGAATTCATGAAGTTCCTCCCAATCACCCTCATCGTGACGCTGAGCGCTTCGCTCTTCGTCGCCCTCGTCATCAACCCGGTCGTGTGCGCCACCTTTTTGAAGGTGACGCCCGGGGCACGACAGATCGAGTCGAGGGAGAGTCTCGTGCTGCGCTTCTACCGGCGCACCCTCGAATGGGCTCTCAGGCGCAGGCTGACGGTCGTTTCAGCCGCCATCGGCTTTCTCGTCATGATCGTCATCGCCTATTCTCTGATGGGGCACGGCGTGGAACTCTTTCCGGATACCGAACCGAACAATGCCTTCGTCGAGATCACGGCGCCCGAGGGGGCCAATGTCGACACGACCAACGCCCTGGCCCTGCTCGTCGAGGAGGCGGCGATGCGGGAACCCGATCTGCGCTACGTCATCGGCGAAGTCGGCGTAGCGATGGGGAACGATTTCGGCGGGGGAGGGGAAGGGCAGTCGCACCAGGCGAAGATTTCCCTCGGTTTCCGCGACCGGGGGGAGCGCCTGGACAATTCCAATCTCGTCCTGGAGCGTCTTCGCGCCGCCCTGGCCTCCGTCGGCGGGGCGGAGATCAAGGTGGAAAAACAAAAAGAAGGGCCGCCCACAGGTCCTCCCGTCAACGTCGAAATCAGCGGAGAGGACGTGGCGATGCTCGGCGGCCTGGCCGAGCGCGCGAAGGATCTGATCCGGAGCGTCCCGGGGCTCGTCGATCTCAAGGACGATTTCAACCGGGGCAAACCCCAGATCACCATCATGGTCGACCGTGAGAAGGCGAGCCTCCTGGGGCTCTCCACCGCCGAGATTTCCCGCACGATCAAGGCGGCGATTGCCGGCGCCAAGCTCGGGGTCTATCGCGAAGGGCAGGACGAGTACGATATCATCGGCCGTCTGCCCGAGGACCGGCGCCAGAACTTCGAGGATATCCGCAGCCTTCTCGTTCCGACGCGCGGTGGAGATCCCGTCCCTCTCTCGAGCGTCGCCGAACTGGAGTTCGGGGTAGGTTTCGGCGCCATCCGCCACCTCGACCAGAAAAGGGTCGTAACGATCTCGGCCAATGCTTCCGGCCGCAACAGCAACGAAGTGCTGCGCGACGTGCAGTCGCGCCTTGCGTCTCTCGAATTGCCCGCCGGCTACCGGATGGTCTTTTCCGGCGAAAACGAGGAACAGCAGAAATCTTCGGCATTTCTCGCCCAGGCCTTCATCGGTGCGGTTTTTCTCATCTCCTTGGTGCTGATCACCCAGTTCAACTCGGTCGCCCAGACCGCCATCGTCATGACCGCCGTCGTCCTCTCCCTCTCCGGGGTCTTTCTTGGCCTTCTCCTGACCGGCAAACCGTTCGGGATCATCATGACCGGCATCGGCGTCATCTCCCTCGCGGGGGTGGTGGTGAACAATGCCATCGTGCTGATCGCCTACGTCAATCAACTGCGGGCCCAGGGGATTGCCCTCGACGAGGCGCTCCTTCGCGCCGGAACGGTGCGTTTTCGCCCCGTCATGCTCACCGCCGTCACCACCATCCTCGGCCTTTTACCGATGGCAATAGGCGTGAGCTTCGATTTTCGCTCCTTCGGGTGGGAGATCGGCGGTGAGTCCGCCCAGTGGTGGGGACCGATGGCGGTGGCGGTCATCTTCGGCCTGAGCGTCTCGACGCTGCTGACCCTCATTGTCGTTCCGGTGCTCTACTCGCTATCGCAGACGGTCTCGATCCGCGGACTGTTGCGGCGAAGAGCGCCCGAACCGGAAGCGGAACCGTCATCCGCCGAAGCGGGTTCTTGACAAGACACCCGGAATCGACAACAATTAAGACGTTTTTGATCCGAAATTCAGGCCCTGCAGAGGGCATCTAGCCTTTGGCCTCGGCCTTTGGCTCCTGGATTCTGGATACTGCATCTGAACTTCAACCGAAAGGAGACCGACATGGCTGTATGGAGCTGTGAAAAATGCGGGCATGAAAAGGAGGGGCGCTGCAAACCGAAGAAGTGTCCCACCTGCAACGAGCAGACGACCTTCGTGAAGAAATAGGATCCGAACAAAAACCGCAGCAGAAAAAAGGGACGGCTCCACCTCGGAAGCCGTCCTTTTTTATTACTCCCTCTCCCCTGCGTGGGAGAGGGTTGGGGAGAGGGGAATTCCGTGGTGTAACTCCCGCCCCAGCCCCTCCGATGAAGGGAGGGGAGCTCAAAAATTTTGATTACGGCCGCAAGCGCACGCTGAAGCGCGTCCTGCCGTCGGCCCGCTCGATGCTGACGATCTCCCCCTCGTCGGCATCGTAGGCCTTGAAATCGGGATGCGCTCCGGCGTTTCTCCTGAAGACAAGCACGTTCCCCTCCACCCGCATCCGGCAAATTCGATGCGGCGCCTCCTCAATTTCCCCATTCCGAGCGGTTTCGAAGATCTCCACCCGACTCCCGACGCTCAACATCGGGTCCTCTACCCCTGCGATCTCAAAGACCTTTTCCATGATTTTTCCCCGCTTTAAGGAAGTCACAATTAAATGTGTGAAATAATACCACCCGGCGGGGTTTCTGTCTTGGAATTTTTTTGGCAAATGAGAATCGATATGATCTCCAGCCACCAGC
>JARFUG010000079.1 GCA_029289095.1 Desulfuromonadales bacterium | reverse complement strand
CTGATACCTGATACCTGATACCTGATACCTGATACCTGATACCTGATACCTGATATCTGGAGCCTTCCATGTTCTTCATCCCCCTGAACCAGATCGAAAGCGTCGAACTTGTCATCCATGCCCTGCGGGCCGCCGGTGGGGAGGCCGACTGCTCCACCTGTCCGGCGAGACGCGTCTGCATGAAACAGTGTCTGAGCATTGCGGAGGCGGTGGCACGCATGGCCGAAGCCGGCACTCTCCCCCACCTTGGAGAGGAGGCGCCCTCCGTTTCGCCCCGGGAGCCCGGTGCGACAGATGATGCCACCCAGGCGAAGAAAGATTTTCTCAAGGTGATCAAGTAGGATCTTCCGGAAGTGGGCGACGTCCAGATCGTTGACACTCGGGGGGAAACGGTCTAATATCCCCCTTTTTACCGCCCGGCTGCACGTTTTGCCGGGGGGACTTCCGCTTCAAGGAGCGCGCATGAAGGTTCTCATCAGCGACGAAATCTCCCAGGAAGGGCTGCAGCCCCTTCTCGACGATCCCCGTATCGAAATCGACATCCGCCTCGGTCTCTCCGCGCCGGAACTCCACAAGATCATCGGCGGCTACGACGCCATCATCACCCGAAGCGGCACCCGCGTCGACCCCCCCCTGATCGATCACGCAACCAACCTGAAGGTCATTGCCCGCGCCGGCGTCGGCATCGACAACGTCGATGTCGAGTACGCCAGCAACAAGGGGATCATCGTCGTCAACGCCCCCTTCGGCAACACCAACTCGGCCGCCGAACACACCATGGCGATCCTTCTGACCCTTTGCCGCAATGTGACCGTGGCAAACGCCAGTCTGAAAGGGGGGGAGTGGAAGCGCGCCCCCTTCACCGGCTACGAACTCAAGGGCAGGACGATGGGGCTCATCGGGCTCGGCAAGGTCGGCGGAAGGGTGGCCTGGAGGGCGAAAGCCTTCGAGATGGAGGTGCTCGCCTATGACCCGTACATCCCCGAAAAGCGCGCCGAGGATCTCGGGGTGAAGCTCGTTTCCCTCGAAGACATCGTGCGCTTCGCCGACGTCGTCTCCGTTCATACCCCTCTGAACGAAGAGACGCGGGGGATGATTCACGCCGAGCACTTTCGCGGGATGAAAGACGGCGTTCTGATCGTCAACTGCGCCCGCGGGGGGATCATCGACGAAGCCTCCATGCTCGAAGCCCTCGAAAGCGGCAAGGTCGGCGGGGCGGCCTTCGACGTCTTCAGCGAGGAGCCGCCCGCCTCCGAGACGCTGCAAAAGCTCATTGCCCACCCCCGCATGATCGTGACGCCGCACCTCGGAGCAAACACCTTCGAGGCGCAGAAGAACGTGGCGGTGGACGTCAGCCGCGAGCTCGTCAACTACCTCGACGGACGTCCCATGGAGAACGCGGTGAACATCCCCCGGTTCGACCCCGACCTGATGGAGCACATGAAGCCGTTCATGGAGCTCATCGGACAGATGGGGGAGTTCATCTCCCAGCTCGCCCCTTCCCACGCCAACAAGGTCAGCTTCTGCTACAACGGAAAGCTGGCGCGCTACGACTGCGCTCCGCTGACGGTGGCGGGACTTGCCGCCCTGCTCAACCGTTACACCGAGCAGGAGGTCAACATGGTCAATGCGCGTCTGGTGGCCGAGAGCCGCGGGCTGGAGGTGGAAGAGGTGCGCAACACCGAGTCCGAGTCGTTCTCCAATCTCATCACCATCGTGCTCAGCACCCCGGAGGGGAACCGCATCGTGGCGGGCACGCTTTTCGAGGGGATCCCGAAGATCGTCAAGATGCGTGACTTCCTCACTGATTTCCAGCCCGAAGAGCACATGCTTGTTCTGAGCTATCCCGATCGCCCCGGGCTCATCGGCCGCATCGGGACGATCCTCGGAGAGGCCAACGTCAACATCGGCTCGATGAATCTTGGTCGTCGCTCCAAGGCCGGCGAGGCGATGGTCGTTCTCTCCATTGACACCCCGGCCGATGACGAGACAATCCGCAAGATCGAAGAATCCGTCGGCGCGCATTTCATCAAGGCGGTGCATATGAAAGTTCCAAGGCACTGAAAACAGGTCATCGGCGCGAAGCTATGGGCAAGGCAGCGTCCACAAGCAAAAAGCGACCTCCAAAGGGGGGTCGCTTTTTGCTTGATAGGCCCTCTAAAAGGATAGTTGATTAGACGCTATCGCCTAAATGAATATAGGCAACTCGCACTTTGGAATGATCCCCCGCTCTTCCGCACGTCGTAAGAGCTCCTCCACAGCCCGCTCCCCTTCTTCTCCGAGTTCGAGAGAGAAGTCGTTGACGTAGAGGCCAATGTGGCTCTCGATCACCTCGTCGTCAAGTTCCTGCGAATGGTTCCTGATATAGGTGCGGGGCTCCTGCGGATGGGCGAAGGCGTAGGCGACGCTTTCGCGCAGCGCTTCGTCGATGCCGGCGATGAGATCGGCGCCGAGATCGCGTCGCGCGAGGATTCCTCCCAGCGGAATCGGCAGTCCCGTCTCCTTTTCCCACCACTGTCCCAGATCCAGGACCTGAAAGAGGCCGTGCTCCCGGAAGGTGAAGCGCGACTCGTGAATGATGACCCCCGCCTCGACCTCTCCCGCCTCGACAGCCGACATGATCGTGTGGAAGGGCATCTCGCGCACCTGATTGAATCCGGCCCCGTAAAGCTGCAGCAGAAGGTTGGCCGTCGTCAGCCGGCCCGGAATGGCGATGGTCCTGGAGCGCAGGCGCGCCATGTCGGTCTCGGCCCTGGCGACGACGAGAGGGCCGCATCCGCGCCCCAGAGCGCCGCCACTGCGCAGCAGGGCGTAGTCGGCGCGAAGGCGCCCCAAAGCGTGATACGATACCTTGGTCAGATCAAGGCGCTTATCGAGAGCGAGACGGTTGAGGGTCTCGACATCTTCCAGTCGTTGCTGCAGAGCGCATCCCGCAAGAGGGACCAGGCCGTGGACGAGGGCATAGAATATGAAAGTGTCGTTGGGGCAGGGAGAGTAGCCCAGGGTGAGAAGGCGCGTCATGCGGGATTTTTTTCCTCCCCCCAGGACTGAAAGAGATGGCGGATGGCGGACTGAGCGGCCTCTGCCCCTTTTCGGACGTCCCATGCGGAGAGGTCGCGGTCGCCGGTAAGATTGGAGATGCCGCGGATCTCGGCGAAGGGGGTGCCGTACAGGGCGCAGATCTGCGCCAGGGCGGCCCCTTCCATGTTTTCGCAGAGGGCGCCGGTGCGGCGGGCCATCTCGCGCGCCCCGGCATCGGTCCCCGAACCGGTCGAGACGGTGACGAACGGGCCGACGGCGAGACGACATCCGATCCCTGCGGCGTGACGCTCCAGGGCCGGACGAAACGTTTCAAGAGTAGACGAATCGACGGGGAAGGAGTTGAACAAGCGTCGTCCGCCGCGCTGGACGAGGGCGAACCCGAGGGCCTGCATGTCGAGATACCCCTCGGGAGCGAGGACCCCCTCGTCGCCGTAGATCTCCTCGGCGGCCAGCGCAAGATCGCCGATCCTGAGGTCGCTTCCAGGAAATGCGCCGGCGACTCCGATGGAAATGACCAGGGATGGTTTGAGCGTCTCGATCAGGGTGCCGACGGCGGCGGCGGCATTGGCCTTGCCGACCCCCGAGTGCATCAGGGCGACGGAAGTTCCATAGAGATTCCCCCGAAAAAGGTCGCGCCGACCGCAGCTGAGCACCTCGCAGGGAGCCAGGTAGCGGCGAAGGAGCTCGGTTTCTATAGGGACGGCGGCGACGAGAGCGATCATGAAGGCAGAATCCAGAAGCCAGAATCCAGGAGCCAGAATGAAGTCAAAAACCAGGATTCTCTCCTGCGGATTCTGGCCCTGCCCCCGGCTCGATCATTTAGTGAAAATTGGGTGGAAAGATGTTTCTGTCTGAAAATCTACTCCTGGCTCCTGCACCTCACGGTTTATACCACCCCTGGCGGATGAGATCGCGGCGCAGGCAGGCGCCCTGGTTGCGCACCACCCCACGATACCAGAAAGGGGGGGGGTCGGACGTGGCGAGTTGAGGGGGGTCGAGACGCTTCCGGCGGTCGATGAGGAGCTGCTGGAAGCGGCTGTCGGGTTCGGAAAGGATTTCCTTGAGTTTGCGCCCGAGAGCTTCGGGAACCCCTTCCATGACGTACTGGAACATGTCGCGAAGCCTCAGCCCCTGGCGATATTCCCAGAGATCCCCTTCGAAGGCGCCCTCGCATTCGCCTACGAAGTCGTTCCAGTCGAGAAGAAGGACCCCGAAATCCTCTTCGGCGAATTCGGCGTACTCCTCGTGCTCAAGGAGTCGGGCCTCGATGAGATCCTGCTCTTTTCTGGAGAGGAAAAAGGAGAGGTCCTCTTCGACCGGATACATTTCGAGCAGTTGGGTGAGCTCGTTGCAGAAGCTCAGGTAATCGAGGTCCGTGTCGGACATGGCGTCAAAGGGGGCGGGGAGAATGCGGCGGTGGTGGCATTGCAGCGACAGGTGATCATGTCCCAGATCGGTGGGGAAAAAGAGTCGCGGTCTGTAGGGGAGATCGTGGCGTGTGAGCACATCGATGGTACGAAGGTGATCGCCGGTGAAGCAGGTCAGCACCTTCTCCTCCGAATAGAAGAATTCCATCCCCAGGCGGTTGTTGGCCAGACCGAAACCGACGAACCCGTCGTGAATCATGCGCGGCAGATAGGGCTCGATGGTGGCGAGGATCTCAGAGGTCGGCAGGTAGGGCGAGTAGTAGACGGTCGGGACGCACTGGCCGTCCTCCCCTTTGGCCCCGTCCTCTTCATAGAATTCGAGGATAAGAAACGACTCTTCGGGCAGCAGGGACGACAGGGAGCGAAAAAGGGAGGAAATTTTCGCGGCGCCTGCCAAAACGGTGAAGCGGAACGAATCGGAGGAGTTCTCCAGAAGGGAAAAGGCATATCCTTCTCTCAGGTGGCGGCGGCCGGCACGGTGCTCGCTCGGCCACAAGCGCAAGCCCAGCGGAAGGTCGAAAGCTTCCATAAACGAGTTCATTCCTTGCTGCGGGAAATATGAAAAGAAAAAGGAAAAGCGAGGTCAAAGGTAGTGTATCGGGAGAAAAAAGTCAATAACCGGACCTGGAGCGCTCGGCCGTCCCGAATGGTTCCTGGGGCAGTCCTTCGAGGAGTGAGAGCACTGAAGAACAAACAAGAGTTTATCATCTTTTGTTTGCAGGCGAGGTCTCCGAAAGGGCTGAAGGTGCGGAGGGAAAAGCCTGTAAAAGAGCGTGCAACCTCGTTTAATTTCGATAAATCTTTTTATCGGCAATAAATTATTTTTATTGACATTTTTATCGATATTGGGTATATCGGGCCTTTATAAAACTTCTTTTTATTTTAATCGTTCGCCCGTTGGCCGGTCCGTTTCATAGCCCGAGCATCTCTTTTTGCGCAAATCAATCCAATCATCGTAAAGGATGGCTGAAATGTCAAAAGCGATCAAACCGGTACTGAAAAACCCTCTGGCAGAAGAGAAAACAGTCGAGTTCACCATTCCCGGTGAAGTGGCCGGCCGGAAGGGCATCTATGAAGATGTCATGCAGGAAGGATACGATCTCACCCAGCGCCCGATCAAGTCTGTTGCCGTGGCGCAGATCGAAAAACAGCATTTCAAGAACAGGATGACGGTCTGGGAGCGGATCAAGGTGCTCACCGAGAGCGAGCCCAACATCCTCTTTCAGAACTGGGGGAAGAACCTTGACGGCGCCTCGCTTGTCACCGGCATTCTCAACGTCGGCGGCAGAGACGTCGCTCTGTACGGGCACGATTTCACCGTGCGCGCCGGATCCATCGACGCCACCAACGGGCAGAAGCTCGCCCGTCTTATGTACATGGCCGGAGAGAAGGGGATTCCCCTCATCGGCATGAACGACTCTGCCGGCGCCTTCGTCCCCGCCGGCGTCGGGGGACTCGACGGCTACGCCGAGGCGTTCACGGCGTTGCGCAAGATCAGCGGCGTCGTCCCCTCAATCATGTGCATGTTCGGTTTCAACGCCGGCGGCGGCTCCTATCTGCCGCGCCAGGGGAGCTTCGTCATCCAGCCCGAAGACACCTTTTTCGGTCTGACCGGCCCCGGAGTCGTCAAGTCGGTTCTCGGCGAGGACATCACCCCCGAAGAGCTCGGCGGACCCAAGGTCCACAGCGCCTCGGGCGTCACCGACCTCACCGCCTCCGACGAGACCGCGGCCCTGCGCACAGCGGTGCGCCTGCTGAGCTACATCCCCGACAACAACTACACCATGGCCCCCTTCCAGCCCACCAGTGATCCGCTGGACCGCAAGACCTGGGAGATCAACACCCTGCTGAAAAAGGCCTTCAACTCGCCGACGGGCTTCAATACTCCCTTTGATGTCTCGATCGTCATTCAGCAGATCTGCGATCACGGCGACTACATGGAGATTCAGCCGACCCGCGCCCGCGAGGCGATCACCGCCTTCGGCCGCCTCGGGGGGAACGTCGTCGGCTTCGTCGCCAACAACTCGGCGGTCGCCTCGGGGCAGATCGACTGCGACTCGGCCCTGAAGATCGCCCGTTTCGTGCGCTTCTGCAACATCTACAACATTCCGCTGATCTTCATGGAGGACACCACCGGCTTTCTCCCCGGCCGCGAGCAGGAAGCCCGCGGCATCGTTCAGGCCGGCCGCTCCATGCTCGACTCCATCGTCGACGTTCGCACCCCGCGCATCCTGCTGATTCTGCGCAACGCTTTTGGCGGCGCCTACGCCTCCTACAACAATTATCCGACCGGCGCCGACCTGGTGCTGGCCCTGCCGACCACCCGCCTGGCTGTCATGGGGCCGGCCGGCAAGGAATTCGTCTACAAGAACGAATTGCGCAAGGTCCGCACTGCCGTCGCAGAGATGGTGAAGAAGGGGACCGCAGCGCGCATCGCTGCCGGCATGGACGGCGCCGAGGCGAAGAAGGATGCCGAGAAGGAAGCGGCCGAGTGGCTCAAGGTCGAGGAAACGGCCCTGAACACCCGCTATGAAAAGGAGTTGATGAACCCGAAGGAAGGTCTGGCCCTCGGTTCGATCTCCTCCATCGTCATGCCGACCGACCTGCGCAAGGTGCTCGGGGAGAATCTCAATTTCTTCCTGCGCCACTACAAGCCGTCCGCCTGGCAGGGCGTGCAGCGCGAATTCCATTGACAGGTCGGGCGCTCAGGGCTTCTGGACCCGGTTTTAGAATCGATCGAAATACACTGGAGAGACACCCATGACACAGACAATCGATTACTATAGGCACAATCCCCTCATTCATAGAGACCGCCGTCTGAGCAAATCCTCTTCCGAGTGGGTCCGCTCCTTTTCCTGCGAGGACCTCAAACCGCTCATCGTCTGCCGCGGACCGATCCGCAAAGAGGCGATGGATGTTTACGACGAGATGGGGATCACACACTATGGCATCCTTCTGTCGGAGAAGGACTCCATCGTTTACCCCAACGCCCTTTCCCCGGAGCTGCGTCAGCTCACCTCGAACAGCCGCGTCCACCGGGTGCCCGACTATACCGGGGCTTCCAAGGAAGAGCGCATCGAACGGATCCAGCAGATCATCGCCATCGCCAAGGACAATGGTTACGACTCGATCTTCGCCGGATACGGCTTCATGGCGGAAGACGACGAGTTCGTCGCCGCCATCGAGGATGCCGGGCTCACCTTCATCGGCCCGTGCTCCAAGACGCAGCGCGCCGCCGGCAAGAAGGACGAGGCGAAGCGCACCGCCCTTCAGGTGAACGTCTCGGTCACCCCCGGGATCGACAATGTCACCGCCCGCACCCTTGTGAAAAAGCATCCGAGCCGCGAGGCGCTGCTGGCGGTGGTCAAAGCCGAAGGGCTCAAAGTCGACAAGAAAGTCCTCGATAACGAGGCCCTCAGCCTCGAAGAGCTCGCCGACCCCATCCTTTTCGCCTCCTATGCCAAGGGGATCGACCTCTTCTCCGTCGAGGAATTGTGCGCGCAGGTCGAACAGGAGTGCGCCGAGATGTTCAGAAAATACCCCGGCGCCCGGGTCCGCCTCAAGGCGATCGGCGGCGGCGGCGGCAAGGGACAGCGCATCCTGGGCGCCTCGTTGCTGATGACGAAGAATCCCACCGAAAAACAGATCAAGGACGCCGCTGCCGCAGCGCCGGGGCTGGTGCGCGAGGTCCTCGGCGAGGTCAAGGCCACCGGGGTCGGGGACAACAAGAACGTTCTTATCGAGCTCAACATCGAGCAGACTCGGCACAACGAGATCCAGCTTCTCGGCAACGGCGAGTGGTGCATCGCCCTTGGCGGCCGCGACTGCTCGCTTCAGATGCACGAGCAAAAACTGCTCGAGATCTCGGTGACCCAGGAAGCTCTGGCCGCAGAGATCGCCAAGGCGAAGGCGGCCGGTCTGGATGCGCAGGTGGCGGCGCTCGAATCGGACCTGAAGGTCCTTAAACGCATGGAGGAGGAATCAGAGCGTTTCGGGGTCGCCGTAGGACTCGATTCGGCCTCGACATTCGAGTGCATCGTCGACCGCGATCGGCACTACTTCATGGAAGTGAACACCCGCATTCAGGTCGAGCATCGCGTCACCGAACTCGTCTACAGCCTCAAGTTCACCAATCCGAACGATCCGAACGATTCCTTCATTGTCGAGTCGCTCGTCGAGGCGATGGCCCTGCTCGCCCGGCACAAGGAGCGCCTCCCCCGTCCCGAGCGCATCCGCCGTTTCGGCGCCGCCGCCGAGGCCCGCCTCAACGCCACCGACGCCTCCCTCTCGCCGAGCGCCGGCGGCGTGATCCGCTACTGGTCCAAGCCGATCGAAGGGGAGATCCGCGACGATCAGGGGATCAGCATTCCCAATCCCGACACCGGCCTTTTCATGCGCTATCATCTGGCCGGCGCCTACGACTCCAACATCGCCCTGCTCCTCACCAAGGGAGATGACCGGGTCTCCAGCTACGAGCACCTCTCCAAGGTGCTGCGCAGCACGGTGCTGCGCGGAAGCAATCTCGCCACCAACCTCGAGTTCCACTACGGTCTGGTCAACTGGTTCCTTGGCCAGAACGTCATGGCCAAACCGACGACCCGCTTCGTCGTCCCCTACCTGACCCTGGTCGGCAAGCTCAAGGAAGAGGCCAGCAAGATCGACGTGGTTTTCGCTTTCCTGGCGATGAAAAAACATTACGCAAAGCTTTACGCCGAAGCGCCGGAGGCCGCCAAAGAGGTTTCGGAGACCCTCGATCGCAAGGGGACTCTGCTGACCCGCCCGATCGAAATGCTTCTGAAGGATCCGCACCTGCTGGCGGGATGGCTGAGCCTCAACCGGAAGAACTTCGCCCTCGAGGGGGGAAAGATCGTCTGGCTGCGAAACCCTCTGGTCGTGCTGCAGGAGACGTACGAATACCTCAACATGACGTGGCGCGAAGAGGCGCCCGCCGCCGAAGTCATCTGGACGCACGACCGGGATCTTCTCGAAAACGCCCTGGCATTCTATGCCGAACTTCGCAGGACTTTCGGGCTGAAGAAGGAGGAGTTCGTCAAGCTCAACGGCATTCTCGCCTCGGAGGCCGCCCAGGGCGGATACGATCAGGAGACCTGGGAGAAGATCCGGGAGGCCCATGTCGGCTTCGAAATCGGCAATGAGCTCCTCGGCATGCTCTGCCTGATCGCCGAGAGGACCGACTTCTACGCCTTCAAGGTCGAGAACGATCTGGAAGTGACGATCCCCCAGTATCTCAACGACCCGGATCTGCAGGCGGCCATGAAAAAGGTCCTCGTCCCGCCGCCGGCGACCAGGGCCGACGAGATCGTCACCCCGGGCGGGGGCATGTACTACGCCCAGGAGGCGCCTGGAATGCCACCCTTCGTCACCGAAGGGATGCACTTCGAAAAGGGGCAGCCACTCTTTATCCTCGAGGTCATGAAAATGTTCAATAAGGTCCCGGCGCCTTTCTCCGGCACCATCGACAAGATTCTCATCGAGACTGGCGATGGCACCATCGTGCAGAAGGGGCAGCCGATCTTCAAGGTCACTCCCGATGAAAAGTTCGTGGAGGTCGATCCGAAGGAGCTGGCCAGACAGAAGCAAACGGTTACCGGCGAGTACCTCCAGAGCGTCCTTCCTGCAAGTCTTTCGCACTCGGGTGAGAACTCCTCCGGCAAAGGGGCCGAACAGAAGGTCACGCCGATTCAAAGAGTGGGATCGCACTGATCCTAAATCCGTCTAGCTGAGAAAACCTGAGGTCTCCATCCGAAATCCGGGTGGAGACCGATGGATTTTCTGGATACCCATTTTTATGACGACTGAATACGATATCGGATCCAAAATCAAGAGACTGCGCAAGGCCCGCAAGCTGACATTGCAGGATGTCGCACGTGAAACCGGGTTCTCTCCGGCGCTGATCTCCCAGATCGAGAACAACAACGTCTCCCCGCCCATCGCCACCCTGTCGAAGATCGCCCGGTTTTTCGACGTGAAGATAAGCTTTTTCTTCGAAGAGGAAGAGGCCGATCTGCGCTACGAGGTGGTTCATTCCGACGACCGCCGTGTCGTCAGCCGCGTGATCTCTCCGATGGGAACGGGGCACGGCTACACTTATGAGGCTCTCTCCTTTCGCAAGCGCAACAAGAAGATGGAGCCGTTCATGCTCACCATCTCCGAGCGAGCCAAGGACGATACCCTGTACAACCATGAGGGGGAGGAATTCCTGCTGATCCTCAAGGGGAGGGCCGAAGTTATCCTGGAAGATGAGCATCTATTTCTCGAGGCCGGGGATGCCGTTTATTTCGACTCCTCCCTGCGGCACCGACTCCTGGCAGCCGACGGAGAGGAAGTCCAGGTGCTGGCGGTCGTCACCCGTTGAGCCAATTTTATCTGCCTCCTGTACGACACGGGGGATCGGCCGACGCTGGTCGGTCCCCCGTGCGCTTTTCAGCAGGAAAGCAGGGCTCGTCTTGATGCATTCCAACTGGTTTCGCTATCAAGGCTCCAAGAACACCTGCAACATCAACTGGTTTTCTTTGTGTCTTGGTGTGTGAATTTGGTCTTTTGCGGGACAATCAAACCTTTAGTGAGGTTACGTTATGAGCGGATTTGACAAGAAGACGATGGCGGACTGGGAGAAGCTCGCCGCCAGGGAGATCAAGAAAGAGAACACCTCCTCCCTTCTGTGGGACACCCCGGAGGGAATCCGGGTGAAGCCCCTTTACACCCTGGAAGATCTCGAGAAACTCGAGAACGTCAACACCCTCCCCGGCTTCGCTCCTTTTGCACGCGGACCGAAGGCGACCATGTATGCCGGTCGTCCCTGGACGGTGCGTCAATACGCCGGATTTTCCACCGCCGAGGAGTCCAACGCTTTCTACCGCCGCAACCTCGCGGCCGGTCAGCAGGGGCTGTCGGTCGCCTTCGACCTGGCGACGCACCGCGGCTACGATTCCGATCATCCGCGGGTGGTCGGCGACGTCGGCAAGGCGGGGGTCGCCATCGACTCCATCCTCGACATGGAGATCCTCTTCAAGGACATCCCCCTCGACCAGGTCTCCGTCTCGATGACGATGAACGGCGCGGTGCTGCCGATCATGGCGCTGTACATCGTCGCCGCCGAAGAACAGGGGGTTTCTCAGGACAAACTCGCAGGGACGATCCAGAACGACATCCTGAAGGAGTTCATGGTCCGCAACACCTACATCTATCCCCCCGAGCCGTCGATGAACATCATCGCGGACATCATCGAGTACACCAGCAAGTACATGCCCAAGTTCAACTCGATCTCCATCAGCGGCTATCACATTCAGGAGGCCGGAGCGAACAATGTGCAGGAGCTCGCCTTCACACTCGCCGATGGCATCGAGTACGTCAAGGCGGCCCTCGACAAAGGGCTTGCGGTCGACGACTTCGCCCCCAGGCTCTCCTTCTTCTTCGCCATCGGGATGAACTTCTTCATGGAGATCTCCAAGCTCCGGGCGGCGCGCTTCCTCTGGGCCGAGCTGATGTCGAAGTTCAATCCGAAAAACCCCCTCTCCATGGCGCTGCGCACTCACTGCCAGACCTCGGGGTGGAGCCTCACCGAGCAGGACCCCTACAACAACGTCATCCGCACGACCATCGAGGCGATGGCGGCGGTCCTGGGGGGAACCCAGTCCCTGCACACCAACGCCCTCGATGAGGCGATCGCCCTGCCCACCGATCATTCGGCCCGCATCGCACGCAACACCCAGTTGGTGATCCAGGAGGAGACGGGGATTACAAAGGTTGTCGACCCGCTCGGCGGCTCGTATTATATCGAGACCCTCACCGACTCTCTCGTGAAGGAAGCCCGAAAGCTCATCGCCGAAATCGATGGCCTGGGCGGTATGACGAAGGCGATCGAGTCGGGGATGCCCAAGCTCAAGATCGAGGAGTCGGCCGCCCGCAAGCAGGCGCGCATCGACATCGGGGCCGACGTCATCGTCGGAGTGAACAAGTACAAGCTCGCCAAGGAATCCCCCATAGAGGTCCTCGACATTGACAACACGGCGGTGCGCGAGGCGCAGATCCGGCGCCTGCAGAAGCTGCGCGCCGAGCGCAACGAGTCCGAGTGCCGCGCTGCTCTCGAGGCGGTGACGAAAGTGGCGGAGACGGGCAAGGGGAATCTTCTGGAGGTCTGTGTCGAAGCCGCGCGCAAGAGGGCGTCCGTGGGGGAGATCTCCGACGCCATGGAAAAGGTCTTCGGCCGGCACAAGGCCGAGATTAAACTGGTGACGGGAGTGTACGGAAAAGTGTTCGAATCGAGTGACGAATTCGAAGCCATGAAAAAGGAGATCGACGCCTTCGCCGCCGAAGAAGGACGTCGCCCGCGCATCCTCATCGCCAAGATGGGACAGGACGGGCATGATCGCGGCGCCAAGGTCGTCGCCACCGCCTTCGCCGATGCCGGATTCGACGTCGACATGGGACCCCTCTTCCAGACCCCCGAGGAGACGGCGAAGATGGCGGTGGAAAACGACGTTCACGCCGTTGGCGTGTCGAGCCTCGCCGCCGGGCACAAGACCCTCGTCCCGCAGCTCGTGGCGGAGCTGAAGAAGCTCGGCGCCGACGACATCGTCGTGGTGTGCGGAGGGGTCATCCCCCGGCAGGACTATGATGCGCTGTACGAGGCCGGAGCGGCCTGCATCTTCGGCCCGGGAACGCCGATCACCAGGTCGGCCCGGGAAACCCTCGAGGCGATCCGGAAGAAAAAATCGTAGCAGATGCGTTCTGACGAGCTGTTTGAAAAGATTCTCCAGGGGAACATCAGGGCCATCGGCAAGGGGATCACTCTCATCGAGAGCAGGCGGCCCGAGGACGTGCGGCAGGCGTCGGTCCTTCTCGACCGGCTCCTGCCGCATACCGGCAACTCCCTTCGCATCGGCATCACGGGGGTGCCCGGCGTCGGCAAGAGCACCTTCATCGAGTCGTTCGGCACCTATCTTACCGCCCGGGGTCACAAGGTTGCCGTTCTGGCCGTCGACCCTTCGTCTCAGATCACCGGGGGGAGCATTCTCGGGGACAAAACCCGAATGGAGGAGCTCTGTCGCGACCCGAATGCTTTCATCCGTCCTTCGCCCGCCGGCAACACCCTGGGCGGGGTCGCCCGTCGCACCCGCGAAACGATGCTTCTGTGCGAAGCGGCCGGCTACGACGTCGTCATCGTAGAGACCGTAGGAGTTGGGCAGTCCGAGACTACCGTCGCCTCCATGGTCGACTTTTTCATGCTGCTGCAGCTCGCCACCGCGGGCGACGAGCTGCAGGGGATCAAGAAAGGGGTCATGGAACTGGCTGACGCCATCGTCATCAACAAGGCCGACATCGATGCGCACAAGACCGAGCTGGCCCGGAGCCAGTACCTCAACGCTCTTCACATCCTTCGTCCCAGAAGCATGCAGTGGCAGGTCCCGGTCCTGACCACGAGCGCTCTGAAGAAACAGGGGATGGATGACGTCTGGGGGATGCTGGAGCAGTTCCGCTCCGTGATGGATGAATCGGGCGAATTTTCTGAACGCAGACGAAAGCAGGCCGTCGACTGGATGTGGAGCCTTCTGACCGACGACCTCAAGGATATATTTCTGCATCACCCGAAGGTCGCCGAAATTTTCCCTCAGCTCAGACAGGCGGTGGCCGAAGGACGGACCACGCCGTCCGCAGCGTCCCGAAAGCTGCTGGAGATTTTCAGGGGGGATTCGTCATAGGGGGAGGGGAAAATATTCACTCCACTTGAATCCAAATGCATAACCGGATAGGGGTAATCATGCTCAAAAAAATCAATCACATCGGTCTGGCCGTAAAAAATATCGAAGCCTCCCTCCCGTTCTACCGGGACGCCCTCGGAATGGTGTTCGAAGGGACCGAGGAGGTAGCTGAGCAAAAAGTCAGGGTCGCGTTTCTCGCCATCGGCGAGAGCCGCATCGAACTCCTCGAGCCGACATCCGACGACTCGCCTGTGGCGAAGTTTCTGGACAAGAACGGCGAAGGGGTCCACCATCTGGCATATGAGGTCGAAGACCTCGAGAAAGCACTTGCGGATCTGAAGGCGCAAGGTGTGCGACTCATCGACGAACTGCCGCGCAAGGGGGCTCACGGGACGAGTATCGCCTTTCTTCACCCCAAGTCGACGGGAGGTGTTCTCACGGAGTTGTGCCGCGCGGAATCTCACTGAGTTTTCTTGCCTGAAGGGGTGGACAAAAGTTCTCATAAAGCTAAACTCTTTCGATATATTGTTCGTGCGCTTCGAGGGCTGCCGTCATATCAGCTTTATGCCGAAAAATATTGACAGAGTTGAACTAAGGGAGTAATTTTTAGCCTTGACAGCGTGTTCTAAAATAA
>JARFUG010000078.1 GCA_029289095.1 Desulfuromonadales bacterium | reverse complement strand
CTTAAACTAGCGCCATTCGGGCCACATCCGATCGAGGCGTGCTCATTCCATCCCCCTGTCGTAATTGAAGGGGGAGGTTCCCGGCGTCTCCTTGTCCTGTCGCAGGGCATCGAGGATCTTTTTTCCCTGTGCCGAGAACGCCCCGAGATGTGCAAGTTCGACGAAAAACCGTGAACACCCTAGATCCTGCAGCTCCTTCAGGCGCCCGAGCAGAGAGAAGTCGGTCTCAGAGGTGAGGACGCTTTGCCCCGAGCGCGACTGGACGCGGTACGCCTCTGCGCGGTCGGAAAGGAGTGGAGTGTCGGAGCGCACCCCGCGGATCGGAATGCGCGAGGTGATCAGGGGGACGGAGGCGTAGACGGTCAGGGCGGTCTCGATTCCGGCATTGCGCCGCAACACCTCGCGCAGGTTCTCCCGGTCGTCCTCGATGTAAAGGGTCGCTTCGGTCGCCCCCAGGGAGCGCCACCCCTGGAGCGCCTGGCTGTTGAGGGAAAAAAGGCGCCACCCCGTGCTCAGAACAAGGCGACCATCGATGCCGTCGAACAGGGGAAAGTGACCAAGATTGTTCAACCGGAAATGGCTGTAGCCCTTTTGCGTCAGGAGGCGCACCCCCTCACGACACTGTTCCCATTCGGTCTTCAGGAGGATGAAGGGGATGTCCCAGACGATCCTCTCTTCACGTCCGGCCAGGCGCCTTCCGGCGTGCAGGGCGCCCTGCACGTTGGAGAGGGTGAGAGGGACGAGCAGGCGATCGACGCCCGGATCGCCGAGCAGGTGGGCGTCGCGCACAGACTCGATGCCGACGCATACGTCCGGGCGTCCCCCGGAGCGCGGCGAAGAGGGTGGAATCAACGAGGCGAGGGCGGACGCGAGGTGTCCCTTCTTTCTGCTGTCGCTTCTGCGGATGGCTTCGCGCTGCGCCTCGGCATAGACCTCCCGGCGTATCGCCTTGAGGCGGCTCGGAGGGATCACGACCGGCGGGAGCTCCCCCACCTCCAGGACTTCGAGGAAAAATGGGGCGCTGCCGCGCTGGGCGAAGACGCGCTGGAGGGTCTCCTGCGACAAAGGGCGATCCTCGGCGGGGAACGTCTCTACGGGGTAGCTGCGCTCGAAGGCGAGTTCACCCGAACTCCCCCGCACGGTCAATGCCCCCTGGTGCAGTGAAATGGAGAGCCGAAGGGGGGCCGCAGGCGCGCTCGTGCTCTCGAGGCGACGCCGGCATGCCGCCTCGCTCATGGTGAAGGCCTGGTCGGAGGAGACCTTGAAGACGGCGTCTCCCCGGCGGAATGTTCCTTTGAAAGGAGAAGGGACCGTTATCGTGGCGTCGGCCGGCGCCGACATCGACTTTTTACCTTTGACGAAGAGCTCCTTTACCGTGAAGGCGGTGCCGGCCCTGTCGCTCTTGGGCTGCACCCGCAGACGGTCACCGACATGCAGGCGGTCGCGGCTCCTGAAGACGATCGATCCGTTCTGCTCCGAGGCGATCTCTCCGAGAAAGCGACCGGTAGCCCCCTTGACCGAGGGGATGGCGATGTCGGTGGGAACCCCTCCCGGCAAAAAGCCGCGGGTCGGTAGGCGTCCGAAGGAGCTCTTGAGCTTCTCTTTGGCGCTTCGCACCGCCTCGGGGCGCCGGGCCGGCGGGGCATCCAGAACGCTGCGGTACGCCGAGACGACGCTCGAGACGTATTCGGCGCTCTTCATGCGCCCCTCGATCTTGAAGCTGATCACCCCGGCAGCGGCGAGCTCGGGAAGAAGGTCGATGGCCGACAAATCGTTGGTGGAGAAGTAATATCCCTGCTGTCCCCGGTAGCTGTAGCGGCGCCGGCAAGGCTGCGCGCAGCGCCCGCGGTTGCCGCTCATCCCCCCGAGCCAGGAGGAGAAGTAGCACTGCCCCGAATAGCAGAAGCAGAGCGCCCCGTGGATGAAGTGTTCAAGCTCCAGCGTGGTCCGCGAGCGGATGTCGGCGATCTCGGCCAGGGAGAGCTCTCTCGCCAGAACGCCACGGGTAAAGCCCATGCGCTCGAGCATCGTCACGCCGGCGGCGTTGTGTACCGTCATCTGGGTGCTGGCGTGCAGCGAGAGGGCGGGAAAGTGCTCGCGCGCCAGGCGCCAGACCGCCAGATCCTGCACGATGACGGCGTCTGCCTCAATTGCTTCGAGCGAGGCGAGGGTCTCGGCCAGAAGGGGAAGCTCCTTCTCCTTCACCAGGGTGTTGAGGGTGATGTAGAGCTTGCGGCCAAGGCCGTGGGCGTACCCGACCATCTTCTCCACCTCGGCCAAGGTGAAGTTCTTCGCCTTGGCCCTGGCAGAAAAATCCTTCAGGCCGCAGTAGATGGCGTCGGCTCCCCCCTCCATGGCGGCGAAGAAGGCTTCGAGGCTGCCTGCAGGGGACAGGAGTTCGGGGCGTGGGGTGTTCGGGTCGTACATCGAAAACCTGACGGGCTGTGAGATCGAGATGGAAACAGCGGCCTGCCCGCGACAACCCGTGGGATTCAACCCAGAAGCCCACGGTCGGCGAAACTGACGTATTCGCCGCGGCCGATGATAATGTGGTCGAGGACGCGCACCCCCATGAGGTCGCCGGCCTGGCACAGGCGCGTGGTGATCTCCAGGTCCTCACGGCTGGGGGAAGGGTCGCCCGAAGGGTGATTGTGGACAAAAAGAACGGCGGCCGCCGAGTCGCGCACCACCGGTGCGAAAACTTCACGGGGGTGGACGATGCTGGCGGTCAGGCTCCCTTCCGAGACCTGGACCTCCCGGATGATGCGGTTCTTGCTGTCGAGAAGCAGGGCGAGAAAGACCTCCTTGCGGCGGTCGGCAAGGCGTCCGTTGTAATAGCGAAAGACTTCGGCCGAAGAGGTGAAGCGGTCTCCCGGTCGCAGGGCCTCGCCTTCGAAGCGCCGCGCGATCTCCGCCACCGCGAGGAGTTCGGCCGCTTTCGCAGGCCCGATCCCCTTTGTGCGGCAGAGTTCGGCGACGGTCGCCCTGCCGAGCTCGCGAAGGGAGCCGAATTGGGCCAGAAGCGTGCGCGCCAGGTCCATGGCGCTCGCTCCCCCCGACGCATCGCCGGTGCGCAGCACCAGTGCGAGCAGTTCGGCATCACTGAGTGTGTCGGCCCCACGGGCCAGAAGCTTCTCCCTCGGACGCTCGTCCTGCGGCCAGTCCTTGATCCGTCGCATGGCCCCCCCCTTGATTTTGATCAGATCAGATCACCTGGAATGTCAAAGATTAAAATATAACATGCGATGCCTTGGCTGCGGCAACAAAAAAAAAGACCGGCTCATCGGCCGGTCCGGGTGAATCGATGGGGATGCAGAGGGCGCCTATTGTCCGGCAGACCCTCGCTCCCTGAAGGGATCTCCCCAGAAAGTGCCCAGAACGTTGCGGTCACGCTCGGTAAGCTGGGCGCCGCGTTCGACCATGCGCTCCTGAATACCGAACATATCGCGCTTCTCGTCGATGGCCTGATCGATGCGTTCGCGCGTGTGACAGATCGTGCAGCGCAGATCGAGGACTTTGCGCAGTTCCTCATGGTCTTGGAAGTGCGCGCCGAGATGGATTTGCTGGGCGCCGGCCGGGAAGGCGACGGCCGCCAGTAAGACGAAAGGGATCAGACTCTTCAGCACGGCGCCTACTCCCGCACGTAAATGTCGATGTCGGTCTCGTGGACCATTGCCATCAGGTGAGCGTATTCGGACTCGATGAGCTCGTAATGGTGGCGGGTCTCCTTCGCCATCTTCTCGAAAACGGCGCGTACGGCGGGGTCGAGGATGTTGGAGGCCGTCCTTGTGAGATTCTTTGCAAGGTCCTCCTCCTCCCGGAGGGCGATTTCCATCGCCTTGCGCTCATGCACGTTCTCGTCGAGAGCCTTTTCCAGATCTCTGAGCATGACCGTATCGCTCTTGGGGGGGCGGGCCATGAATTCTTCAAAGGTGCCGAGATCCTCTCCCTTGTAAAGGGGGAAGAAATGGCTGGCGTGTTCCTGCTCCTCTTTGGCCAGGAGTTCGAAAACCTTTTTTCCGCGCGGATTCTTCGTGATTTCGGCTGCACGCAGATAAAAATCGCGTACGTCCTTCTCGGTCTGAATTGCCAGTTTGAGAGCTTCCTGCATCTTGTATTCCTGTGGCATAGTCATCTCCTCCCCTTTGGGTGAATGGCAAAGCGAATCGAATTCTGTAATGGCATCGAATGGTTCGATGAGGTGTAGAGATAAGTATTCCCGAAGGGTCCGAGCTTGTCAAACACCATTCGTAACGGAGTTTTAAAATTTGATATCCCCTTCCTCCTCCGTAGGGGGGGGTGAAATGGAGGAGGTTTCGCGGCGTGATATACTCTCGCAAAACCTGTCGGGGGAGGGGCGTATGCACGATTGCGAGGTGATCATCGTCGGAGGGGGGATCGCAGGGTTGAGCGCCGCGCTGGTCCTGGGGCGCTGCCGGCGCCGGACTCTGGTGATCGATTCGGGCGAGCCGCGAAACGCAAGATCACGGGCGCTGCACGGCTTTCTCAGCCGCGACGGCGTCGACCCCTGGGAGATGCGTCGCATCGGTGGCGAACAACTGGACGCCTATCCCGATGTGACCCGGATAGACGGCACCGTTATCGACGCGCAGTGCCGACAGGGGGGATTCGACGTCGATCTGGCCGACGGTCGGCGTTTCAGCGGCCGAATGATGCTGCTGGCAACGGGAATCGTCGACCATCTGCCGCAGGTGGAGGGGCTCGATCGTTATTACGGTCGCAGCGTCTTTCACTGCCCCTACTGCGACGGATGGGAAACCCGGGATCAGCCGCTGGCCGTTTATGGTCGGGGAGAAGATGGCGTGGATTTCGCTCTGGAACTTCTGGGCTGGAGCAGGGACCTGGTGCTGTGCACCGACGGAGAGGCGCTTTGCGAGAAGGGGCGTCGGAGACTGGAGCGCCACGGCATCGCTCTTCGACAGGAGCGCGTGCTGCGCCTGGAGGGGGAAGGGGAGGCCCTGGAGCGCATCGTCTTTGCCGAAGGGGAGCCCCTTTCCCGGAGCGCGCTCTTTTTTCTCCCTGCACAGGGGGCGCATTCGCCTTTGGCGCAGCGCCTCGGATGCGAAGTCAGGGAGGGGGTGAGTGAGACCGGCCCTCTGCAGCAAAGCGCAGTGCCTGGCCTCTACATGGCGGGCGATGCCGCCCGCTCGGTCAAGCTGGCGATCGTCGCCGCCGCCGAAGGGGCTCAGGCCGCCTTCGCCATCAATACGGCGCTTCACAAATCGAACAGCAGGGAGTGATCGCGATCTGTATCTTCTTCTCTAATCGTCCTGGGTGGTGACGATCCAGCGGTCGATCTGTTGTGCGATCTCCTCGGAGAGATCGAGAAACTTGAGGCCCATCCCCGGTTCATAGGGTGATTTCTTGGAATACTCGCGCTTCCAGATCACTTGGCAGGAACACCGAATCGTCAGGTCAAGAGGGGAGGGGAGATCGATTTCGAGCAGAAAACTGCTGCCGGGCTCCCTGGGATTGGAGGTGGCGATGAAGATTCCGCCTCGGCTCAGGTTTTTGGCATAACCGAAGAAAACCTTACCTCCCGAATCCATCCGCGCTTTCGTGACCAGCAGGGGGGAGCGCAGCCTCTTGCGGCGTTGATCGCCCTTGTCGGAGGAATCCTTGTGCGTCGAGTCGATATTTTCAGCCATTCGTGAATTCTCCCTCGCCCGGATTCGCCCATCCTATACCAAATAATCTCCCGAGGCAAACCCTGCGTCAGGTATTCCTTGAAAATGCCGAAGGAGTTCGAGGGCTTCCTCCTCCCGCTCGGGGAGTGAGCGCCCCATCTTTTGCACAAGGGGGCCAAGGGCGGTCGACCAGTCGCATCGGGGGAGGCTGACGGCCGAAAGGTGGTGAATCAACCGGAGTGTCTTCAGGGCGTCGAACCAGTGATGAAAGGCGCTTTGCAGCGTCTCGCTCCGGTGATTGTGCTGCAGTTTTCGCCAGATTTCGGGAAATCTCTCCCTGCGCAGGAAGGCGTCGATCTCGACGCAGACCTCGTAAGCCGATCTTGCAGGATCGGCGCCATTTGCCGCACTCAGCCACCTGCCCAGCAGTGTGAAGCACTGCGGATGGTAGAAGGAGATCTTTTCTTCTCCGGCCACCTGACGCGAGACGCTCTGCCCGGTTCCGAAGGGTGTGCGGGTCGAGGGGCGCGCAGATGGGCGCACCACGGTCCCCCGCAGGGGGGCGACGCCGCACGTCTTGGCCAACTGCTGCAGGAAGTAAAAATCCTCGCCGGCCAATCGGCGGTTCATCCCTCCGGCGCGCACGTACGCCTCGGCGCGGCATGCGATGGTGCTCCCCACCGTATGAAAGGCATAAGGCGAGGCGGCCAGGCGGAGTCCGAGGACATAGCTGCGGAGAAAGAGTTCGTAGCGCACGATGGCTTTGTGCTGCAATGCCGTTTCCCCTTCGCGGTGGGCAAAGGGGACAACGGCTGCCCCCCGGGTCGCCCGGGCGAAATGGTGCAGTAGGGCGGCAAGGTAGCGGCTGTCGACAAGTGTATCGGCATCCAGAAAGGCGAGCAGAGGGGTGCCGGAACTCCAGTTCAGACGTTCCAGGGCCAGGTCGCACCCGATCTTTCGCGCAGCGCCGACCCCTTCCGCACGCGGAAGCTCCTTCCCCGGCGATGCGGCATCGACCCAGGCGAGCGGCGCTGCATGCATGCTCTGAGAAAGACGTTGAAGCGTGCGCAGGTTGTCTGCCTTCTGGCATGGCGATGCGTCGGCGCGGTGATTGACGACGATGACGACGAGAAAGCGGTGGATCTGCGGAGCGCAAAGAAGAAGAGATTGGAGAGCGTTGAAGAGATCGGCCTCTTCGGCCAGAGCCGGAATGACGACGGCGCCGTCGAAGTCCCGGCGGGGATCTCCCTCGAGTCGCCAGGGACCGGAAAAGGAGCGGCTTCTCAGGTAGCGTTCGACGAAAGGAGGGAGCAAGGGTCGTCATTCCCCTTCGTCGAACTTGTCGGCCATGAGCTGGGCGGTGTAGAGGGCGCCGCAGTCCTGGCAGCGGGGGCGGTCCTGCTTTATCGACAGGTAGACCCAGGGGATGATCCAGATTCCAAGCGTCGCTAGGGCAAGGAGGAAATGGAGAAGATGGTTGGGGGGCTTTTGAACGTGCGGCGTTTCCTCGCCGCAGTTTCGGCACCACAGTGTCTCGTGTACCTGCTGCATTCGGTCCTCTGAACTGGAGGTGAAGAACAAAGGCGGCCCGCCGGGGCCGCCGCAGTCAGAGTAATACCACCCTGTCATATCTCCATCTTATATTTTCAGCATCCAAAGTCAAATTCTTTGCATCCGGATACAACGGGCGTGGAGCGCGGACGGCTAACAGTCAAAATCCGATGCTTCCTCACCCGGTAGTGGTTGAAAAGAGAAGGCGCCGCGATAAAATAGTTGTTCATGAGACGCCTCTCGAGTCCTGCCGCCCTCCGACGGAAACGCTCAACGGCTCCCCTTCAAATCGACGACCGACACCGGCCAGGGCGCCTGATCCGTTCCCGGCAGGGTTGCGCATCGAGAGGACGAAGGCGCATCGGTCTCGGCAGAAAGAACGAATATTTCCGATTACAGCTTCCGAAAGGACGAGTTCAATGGATGTAGTGATCCGCAAAGGCGACCCCTTGAAACAGAAGACATCGTGTATCGTCATCGCCGTCAGCGAGGGGAAGGCTCCTACCAAGACCCTCAAGGCGCTCGACGAGGTTTTGGATGGGGCGATCGGCAAGGCGCAGCGAGAGCAGGAATTCCGGGGCAAACACAAGGAGATTCTGCTGTTGCACGCAGGGCGGCGTCTGCCGGCGGAAAGGGTTCTGCTCGTGGGGCTGGGAAAGGAAAAGGGGAATGGGACCGAGCGGCTGCGGCAGGCGATCGGCACGGCGGCCTCCCATCTCCAGGGAAAGAAAGTCAGGAGTTTCGCCCTCGACCTCTCCTCCTTTTTGCTCAAAGGGGTGTCATTGGCCAGCGCCGCTCGCGCGGCGGTCGAAGGAGCGACTCTGGGCTGCTATCGTTTCGATCGCTACCGCAGCGAGAATGGCGCGGAGACGCCGCCGGAGCTCGGACAGATTCTGATGCTGGTCGAAAAGCAGGGGGAGATTCGGGAGGCGCAAGAGGGAGCCACCCAGGCCAGGGCGATCTGCCGGGGGGTTGTCCTCGCCCGCGATCTCGTCAACGAACCGGGAAATGTCAAGTCTCCGGAGCATCTGGCCGCGAAGGCGCGTGAGTTGGCCGAGGAGACGGGGATCTCCTGCACGGTTCTTGGGCGTGCGGAACTCGAAGTCGAAGGGATGGGGGCGCTTCTCGGCGTGGCCCAGGGGAGCGTTCGCGAGCCACGGCTGATTGTCTTGGAATATCGTGCCGGAGGAGGGAGCGCGCCGGTGGCTCTCATCGGCAAGGGGGTCGTCTTCGATGCCGGAGGGATTTCGCTGAAGCCGGCCGAGAAGATGGAGGAGATGAAGATGGACATGGCCGGAGGAGCGGCCGTTCTCGGAACCCTCCTGTCGGCAGCCCTTCTCAAGCTCCCGGTGAACCTCGTCGGGATCGTTCCGGCGGTCGAAAACCTTCCGTCGGGGAGCGCCATCCGTCCGGGCGACGTCTTGACCTCTCTGTCCAAAAAGACGATCGAGGTGATCAACACCGATGCCGAGGGGCGGCTGATCCTCGCCGATGCCCTGACCTATGCCAGGCGCTTCAACCCTCGTCTCGTCATCGACCTGGCGACATTGACCGGTGCGTGCATCATCGCCCTGGGGCATCACGCCTCGGCCGTTCTGGGGAATCACGAAGGTCTCATCCGGCAGCTCATCCGCGCTGGCGAGCGCTGCGGCGAGCGACTCTGGCAGCTTCCGCTGTGGGAGGAGTATGCCGGTCAGATCAAGAGCGACATCGCCGACGTCAAAAATACCGGAGGGCGACCGGCGGGCGCCATTACCGCTGCCGCTTTTCTCCAGAAATTCGCCTCGGATTTCAACTGGGCCCATCTCGACATCGCAGGAACGGCATGGGAAGACAAGGGGCGTCCCTATACGCCCAAGGGGGGGACCGGCGTAGGGGTGCGTCTGCTTATCGATTATCTTCAGGGAAAATAGCCACTCAGATCATTAGAGGCATAAAAATAAAAAAATTTAACAAAAGTCTTGCATTTTTTCCTGAAACCAATATAAGTAAAGGTGAGGCTAAGGGTGCCCGAGATCCCGGGCAGGAATGGAAAGGATATCAGACAGGAGCGCAAGAAGATGAAAAAAGGTATGGTGAAATGGTTTAATGACGCCAAAGGTTTCGGATTTATCGAACAGGAGGGTGGGCCGGATGTGTTCGTCCACTTCTCGGCCATCGCAATGGACGGTTTCAAGACCCTGACGGAAGGCGAAATGGTCGCATTCGATATCATTCAGGGCCCCAAGGGACCACAGGCCCAGAATGTGGTTCGCGGCTGAAAGCCGCTCCGTTTTCCCCCGTGGCATGAAAAAGCCCTGCACTGCAGGGCTTTTTGTTTTTGGTGCTTCAGAGAGCGGGATCTGACCCTTCATGCCGTGCGAGCCGCGCCTCCGGAACCTCCGGCGGCCCGGTATCGAGGGCCTGGGCGAGGAGAAGGTCGCGGCCGTAGATGTCCTGGCGCACATGGAGTATGCCGGCATCGTCGACCCAGGCCGTCCAGTACAGCAGATGGATTGGAACGGGGGCGGGAAATCGCACCGTCTGTTCGGCGCCCCTCTCCAGTGCACGGTGCAGCGCCTCGAGACTCCCCATGGGAGAGCCGGCCAGAAGCCGCTCGGCGAGCTCCAGGGGCTTCTCCAGGCGGATGCACCCCGAGCTGAAGGTGCGGCTTTCTCTGTCGAAGAGTTCCCGCGCCGGCGTGTCGTGCAGATAGACATCGTAGGGGTTGGGGAACATGAACTTGATCTGCCCCAAAGCGTTCAACGGTCCCGGTTCCTGCCGGAAGCGGTAGGGGAAGCGTTTGGCATGGTAGCGCTTCCACTCGATGGAAGCGGGGTCGATTTCCCGCTCGTTCGCGCCCCATCCCTGCAGGACCCGGATGTTCTGCCGGGAGAGGTACTCGGGGTCTTTCTGCACCTGTGGCAGAATGTCGCGCGAGGCGATGGAATGTGGAACCTGCCACGATGGGTTCAGAACGATGTAGCGCATCCGGTCGCTGAAGACGGGGGTGCGCCGGTAGGGGCGCCCGACGACGACCCGCATCTCCAGGGTCGTCTCTCCCGATTCGACGAGCTTGAGGTTGAAATCGGCGATGTTCACCAGAACGTAGCGCTGTCCGAGGTCCCGGGGAAGCCAGCGCCAGCGCTCGAGGTTGACCTCGAGTTGGCGCACCCGTTCGGTGGCCGAGACGTTGAGCGACAACAGGGTGTTGGGTCCCACGATCCCGTCGACGGTGTGGCCGTTGCGGCGCTGAAAGCGGCGCACAGCCTCATCGAGGGTCTCGTCGAAGCGGTCGCTGCCGTTATCTTCCGAGAGATCTCCCGTGCGGCTGAGGCGCTGCCGAAGGATCGCGACCCTCTCGCCCCGGTCTCCCTTTCGAAGGAGAGGGCCGCCGGGAACCTCCGGCCATCCTCCGGATGCCGCGAAATCCCTGTAGCGCGCCAGAGCTTTGCGCAGCCCGGTGTATTCGTCGCCGTAGGGCAGAAGTTTTCTGAGCTCGGCTTCCAGCGATTCGGCGGCAAGCGCCCGCTCGAGAGTCCCCACCGGATCGGCGTCCCGGCGCTTCGCCTTCCATTCGGCATCGATGGTGACAGGGTTGATGCGCCCGTTCAGGAAGTGCGAAGAGAGCACGAGGAAGGCGTCGGTCAGCAGCAGGTCGAGCTCGGTCAGGGCGTTTTCATTCGCTCTGCGGCGACCTCGGCCTTCGACCTCTGTGAGAAGCGCCTCGATGGGACGGCTGTGATAGTGTTCGGGGACGAGCCCTTCGGCCGACACCTCCCGGATGATGCGGCTCATTTCCCAGGCGCGCTCGGTCGGCTGACCGCCCTCGCTCCAAGCGGGGAGATAGAGACGGCGAAGGTAGAAATCGGGCAGGGACGATTCAGCGAGAATCGTCTCCCCCCTGACGATCATCTGGGCGGGTATCCCCGCCGCCTCGATGTGTTGCCGGATCCTCTCGGCGACGCGCTCGTCGACGGCGTGGCCGTCCTGGCGGGCGTCGGCGGCGGGCGGGAGAAAAGCGATGGTAAAGAGCAGCAGGGCGAAAGTGACGAGGAATTGTTTGGAGATACGCGTATTCATTTCTGACTCAAGAGATCACCATGTGCGGAAATGCCCCGAGTCCACGTGAAGGAACTGGGATCCGGGATAATAGCCGACCCCTCCGAGTTGCAGGTCCAGCGCAATGCGGCGCAACGTCTTGAGAGGGACTTGCGGGACGCGAAAATCGATGGCGCGTCCATGAATGTGAAGGCTGTTCTTTGCAACCTTTCGCCCCTGCCGCAACAATTGCTCGTTATAGGCCGGGGAGCGGAAAGCCGAGATGATATGGACTTCACGGCCTCTTCCAAGGTGGCGATCGACGAGTTCGAGATACTCGATGGTGCGCAGATCGATTTCCTGAATCTCGCCCGTGTGATGACACCGCAGCAGGTAATTCAGTGCCTGCAGAGCATCGAGATCGTATTCCCCGCATTCGTCGCGGTACGTGACCGAGAGGCGCTCGCCCGTGTGCGTATGATAGAGATTCAGGTGCCCGGGCGTCAGTTTCAGTTGCCGAATCGCACCCCATGCAGGGGTAGCGGCAAGGGCCAGGGTCGAGAGCAAAGATGTCCGAATAAAAGAACGTCGGCTGAACAGGCGCTGCAAAGCGTCCTCCTGAGCAATGAATGGCAAGTTGGTTCAGATTGGATAACAACTATTTAAACAGGACAGGCAAGGTCGTGTCAACCGTTCAGCCCCCCGAAGATCGGTGCCATAGTGCGGCAAAGACACCCCACGAAAGGCAAAGCACAACGATGAGCACTGGTGCAAGAACGCCGTACTCAAGTCCAAAATACCCCCGGCCGATCCGCGGATAGAAGACGAAGAGCAGGGCGGCCGCCGGAGCCAGGGAAAAGAGCGCCCCACGCTGCACCGGAGCTCCCCTCCACACCGGAAGCATCAGAAAAAGTCCCCATATCCCTCCCCAGACCAGAAGGCGATAGATGCCCCCCGTCGACATGTCGGCACGCAAGGAAATGTCGAGGGAGGAGAGAACTCCCGCACGCCCAAGCAGCCAGAGGATTCCGAGAGCAAAGAGACTCCCGGTCGCCCCTCCGGTATAGGCGGCGCTCAGTTTACGAAGGTACATCAATTTCTCCTTCTTGTGACGAAAACAGGCAGCAAAAAAGTGCGGCGTCCTGCCTTTTCGCGCCGTGTCCTCTTGTCTCGGCGTTCCCGATCCCCTGCTCAGGAGCCCCCTCAGGGGTGTGGGGGCGGGAGGGGACAGATTGGTTCATTGCCGACATGCAATGGACATGCCCTAAGAACGGCGCCTGCTGCACGCACCGGAGGATGTGTTTAAGGCGTTCCTTTCGCCCCTCTCCTGGTTTAGAATGCAGTCCCATGAGCACACTGGCCCTCTCGTTGATTCTCTTTTCCGCCCTGATGCACGCCTTGTGGAATCTGCTGGTAAAGCGCAGCGTCGACAAGACGGTTTTCATCTGGTGGATGTTTCTCTCCTCGGGGATCCTGCTCAATATCGCCCTGCTCTTCATGTCGACTCCCTTTCCGCCCCCTTCGGCATTCGTCCTGATGCTCGGTGCAGCAGGAGGCGCCTGTTTCGTCTTCTATCATCTTTTCAACGGACGCGCCTACAGAAATGGCGACCTCTCGCTGACCTATCCCCTGGCCCAGACCTCCATGCTCTACGTTCCCCTGTGGGGTGTGGGTCTGCTTGGTGAGACGCTCTCGATTCAGGGGATCGGCGGGATCCTTCTCATCCTTTCCGGCGCGTACTGCGTTCAACTGCGGCGGCTTTCGACCGATGAAATCCTTCGCCCTTTCCGCAACCTGGGCGACGCCTCGGTGCAGGCGGCCCTGGCAGCCGGCTTCATCTATTCGGTCGGGGCGGTGATCGACAAAATGGGGGTCACGATCTACCCACCTTTTTACTTCACCTATCTGCTCGTCATGTCGATGATGGTGCTCATGACGGCCAACCTGATGCGCCCGCGTTACCGGGGGCGTATCCTGCAGGAGTGGCGGCGCAGCCGGACGCTGGTGCTCGTGGCGGGGCCGGTGATGATGGGCTCTTTTCTCACCTTCCGGTACGGACTGCAGCTTGCCCCGTTGAGCTACGCCGTGCCGGCACGCCAGGTGAGCCTCCTGATCGGAGTGCTGATCGGCGTCTTCTTCCTGGGAGAAACCTGTGGACGCATCCGCTTCACCGCCGCCCTGCTCATTCTCCTCGGCGTCCTTTTCCTGCGGATGGGGTGAGAGGCAGTAATCAGGAGCCAGGAGCCGGGAGCCAGGAGACAGGAGCCGTTGGAGTCTCCCGACTCCCAGCTCCCAACTACAAAAGGGATCATATGAAAAATCTGGCCAATTTCTTCTTCGAAGTCGGGATGCTCAAGCGCACTCCCCGCACCGGATTTCAGTTTCTTGGTTCGGGGGCCGAATCGGTGGCGGAGCACTCTTTTCGCACGGCGATCATCGGCTATGCGCTGGCGCGCCTCGACGGTGAGGCCAACGTGGGGCGGGTCCTCGAGCTCTGCCTCTTTCACGACGTCCCCGAAGCGCGCACCGGCGACCTCAACTACGTCAATAAGAAGTACGTGAAGGTCGACGAGGAGAAGGCCGTTGCCGATCTGGCGGCTTCCCTCCCTTTCGGTGAAGAGTATCGCGGCGCCTTGGCCGAATTTGCCGCCGGGCAGAGCCGCGAGGCTTTGCTGGCACACGACGCCGACCAGATCGAGATGATCCTTGCGCTCAAAGAATACAAGGATCTGGGGAACCGCTACGCCGACGAGTGGTATCCTTTTTCCCTGCGGCGCCTGAAGACCGAAGCGGCCCGGGAGCTCGCCGAGACGATCTGGACCACCGACTCGACTTTGTGGTGGTTTGACGGCGATCCGGAGTGGTGGGTCGCCGGGAGGCCGGACAAGCAGAAGGAATGAACGATGACGTGCAAAGTTGGCCCTTGACGGCGTCCGGTACAGGTGTTAAAAGACTCTCTTTGTCCGGCATCGCCCAGCCTTCGCCTCAATGGCAGTAGCATTTTACGTTCACGGATCACACCCCATGCTCGACATCAAATTTCTGAGGGATCATTTCGAGGAGGCGCAGCGGCGCCTGGGCGCCCGAGGCGGATCGGTCGACCTGACCCCCTTCGGCGAACTCGATCGCGCCCGGCGCGACCTGCTCGGCGAATCGGAGGCGCTGAAAGCCGAGAAGAACCGGGTTTCGTCCCTGATCGGAAAGACGAAGGACAAGAGCGCCGTTCAGGGTGAGATCGTTCGGATGAAGGAAGTCTCGGCCCGCATCAAGGAGCTCGACGATGCCCTCAAGGGAGTCGAGGTAAAACTCCAGGGGTTGCTCTATCTCGTCCCCAATCTTCCCCATGAAGAGTGCCCCGTCGGAAGCAGCGAAGAGGAGAACCGCGAAGTGCGCTCCTGGGGGACGCCCCCTTCCTTCTCCTTCGATCCAAAGCCCCACTGGGAGATCGGAGAGAAGCTCGGGATTCTCGATTTCGAGCGCGCTGGAAAAATCGCCGGAGCCCGGTTTTCCCTGCTGAAACGAGGCGGGGCGCGTCTTGAGAGAGCCCTCATAAACTTCATGCTCGACCTTCACATTGAAGAACACAAATACATTGAAATCCTTCCGCCCTTTATGGTAAACAGAGACTCCATGACGGGGACCGGACA
>JARFUG010000077.1 GCA_029289095.1 Desulfuromonadales bacterium | reverse complement strand
CGGCTCCTGGATTCTGCTTCTCAACCATCAGCAGCGCCAATTGCGTCTTTGCGTCGCGAATCTCTCCCCGTTGCACCATGGCGATCGCTTCCGACAAAGGAAGAGAGACCGTTTCGATGTATTCGTCGTGCTCCCGCGCATACGGCACCTGGGTCAGGTTCCGGGCGACAAAGAGGTGGATGAGCTCGTCACAGTAGCCGACGGCCGGATAGATCTCGGCGATCTTCTCGAGACATTCCGCCCTGTAGCCGGCTTCTTCTTCGAGTTCCCGAATCGCGCATGCCTCCGGCGCTTCTCCTTCATCGAGACGCCCTGCGGGAATCTCCCAAAGGGATTCGCCGATTGCGGGACGAAACTGGTGAAGAAGAACGATCCGGTCGTCGGACAGAAGGGGCAGAACGGCAGCCCCTCCGGGATGGCGGACGATTTCGTAATCCGAACGGCGCCCGTCAGGGAGGGCATGTTCTTCCCGCGCGACGGAGAAAATCCGCCCGCGAAACAAAGGCGTCTCTTTCACGATTTCTCCTTCAGGAGTGGGGAATCGTCAGGGAAAACGAGAGAGATCTCTCCGAAGGTCGTGCGAAACGTCATCGGCAACCGACCGAGATAATCACCGTCGATCTGGACGGGAACTCCCTCTCCGCGCACGACGAATTCCCGTCCCGTCAGACAAAGGGCGGCCGGAGGGGCGGGGGAGCCTCCGGCCAGCACGGTAGCGGCGTAGCCGAGGATGCCGAAAGGGCCCTTTTTCAGAAGGAGGCAGGCGTCGAGACGGTCGATCAGGGGCGTGGCGTTCGGTGTGACGGAGAAACGTCGCCCGGCATAAAGTCGGCAGTTGCTCAGGATGACGCTGTGTCCCCGATGAACGGCGCCGCTCTCGTCGATGAGTTCCAGGGGGGGAGAGTGCCGTTTGGCCAGGGCGGCGATCCCGCCGAGAATGTAGGAGAGTTTCCCGGTGAGTCGTTTCAGCCGCAGGTTGATGCCGTAGACGACCTGAGCATCGAAGCCGATCCCCGCCATGAGGAGGAAACGAGTCCCCTCGGCCACTCCGAGGCAGATCGGGCGAGGGGAGCCCGAAAGGGCGATGGCGCTGGCCCGGTCGACGTCGAAGGGGATCCCCGCCTCGAGTGCGAAGACATTGGTCGTGCCGAGGGGGATGAAGGCCAGGGGGATTTCGGAAGGGGCGAGGCCATTGATCACCTCGTTCAGGGTGCCGTCTCCGCCGGCGGCGACGATGAGATCAGTCCCAGATTCGCGCGCCCGGCTCGCCGCATTTCGGGCGTCTCCTCTGGCTCCCGTGAGGCGGAGTTCGACTTCGGAGCCCCGCTTCTTCAGTGCAAGGCGGGCCTGCTCGATGCGGCCGCGGGCGTCTCCCCCGGCCACGGGATTGGCGATGAGGACGATCTTTTTTGGCGAAGTGGTCATCCGATGATCCCTATTCAGTGACGAGCTCTTTTCCTCGGCAGCGGCCTCTTTCATGTTATCTTAGGATGAAGTGCGATTTTACCCGGAGACGACCGTGGCCAACTCCCCCACCTACGCTGAAAGAGAAATCGCCTGCGCCCAGGTGCTGCAGAAGGTCTCTTCCGTCCGATCGGTGCAATCGACGGTGGTCCCTGCCGAACTGGCCGACGGAATTACCCCTCAGGCCCTTCTTGCCCGGTATCTCGTGCACATTAAGCGTTTCACCCTCGGGGTGGTCGTCCCGGTGGAGACTGAGGAGGGTATCGATTTCAGGCTTTTACGGATCGGGCCGCATCTTCTTCGTTTCGAGAAGATCGCCCGTGCCTCCGATCACATCACCCTCGCCATTCGCGGAGGAGTTCTGCTCCATCCGAAAGGGTGCGAGGGGGGAGAGCTGACATTTTCCTGTGAGAATCTCCCTTCCGGAGTGCGGGTCGTTCTGAATCTCTCCGATTACTGCCCCCTTCTTCTGGGCGAAGAGCCCGGACCTTTTCGCAAGGCGCTGTACCGTTTCACCCAGGCGGCCATCCACAAGGTGGTGACCGTTCGTTTCCTCGTCCGCCTGCATCGCGAACTGGCGGGGAGACGGGTCTGCTGCCGGCTCGTGAAGATCCGGGATGTCGAGGGGGAGGAGATCTGAATCTCCGCCACTCCTGAAACCCTGGAGAACAAAATGAACTTCAGGGTTTTTTCGGAGCAAAGATGGCGCCGAGCCCACGAGGGCGTTGGAGTGGTATAATGGCTCCATGAAAATTTTTAAAAAATCGCAGGCAGATACCCAGTCGAACGAAACCCAGGGACGGCTGCTGGCCGTGGGGGACATTCACGGATGCCGGGAGCAGCTCGAAAAACTCATGTCCAAGGTGCAGCCCACGGCCGAGGACCGCATCGTCTTTCTCGGCGATTATGTCGACCGCGGCCCCGATTCCCGGGGGGTTCTCGATTATCTTATCGCCTTTGGCCGGCGGTTCCCCCGCAGTGTCTTTCTCAAGGGGAACCATGAGGAGATGTTCCTCGATTTTATCGCCGGGCGCAACCAGCTTATTTACTACAGCAACGGCGGAGAGAGTACGCTCGAGCAGTACCGCGAAGGCTCGAAGCTGCGTATTCCCCGGGCGCATCTCGATTTTCTTGAGAATCTGGAAACCTTCTACGAAACCGATCGGTTCATCTTCGTCCACGCCGGGCTGCGTCCGGGGATTCCCCTGGGCGAACAGCATCCCCGGGACATGCTCTGGATCCGGGACGACTTTCTCTTCACTGCCTACAACTGGGGGAAGAAGGTCGTCTTCGGCCACACCCCCCGCAGCGATGTTCTTTTTTCCAGGAACAAGATCGGCCTCGACACCGGCGCTGTTTACGGCCGCATTCTCTCCTGCTGCGATGTGGAGAACGAGACCTGCTGGCAGGCGTGAAGTAAGGCAATTTGAATTATGAATGTTGAATTTTGAATTTAAGGGCAAATCCTTTCCAACCTCACATCTCTCGTCTGCAGCGTCTCAGCAGGTCGCCGGGCCTCGCCCCGTCGGGCAGGTTCATCATGATTTTCGCGTTGGGCTGGGCTGCGGGGAGGGGGATGCCTTCGGGCGAGAGGAGCTCTCCGACGCTGAAGCGGGCCTGTCGCATTGCGGGACCGATGATCTCCAACTCTTCACCGGGGAAAAAGCGCCCCCGTCCCTCCACCAGGGCGCTTCCTTCCGGATGGGACTCGAGGACCACCCCTAGAAAGTCGCAGGTTCGCCGGTACTTGCTGTCGCCCGGATGCACTCTGGCGTCGGCCCCTGCGAAAAGAAAGCCCGTGTCGTACGGGCGGTGGCTGACCTTGTCGAGTTCCTCCAGCCATTCCGGATCGCATCGCCACCCCCGAGGGTTCTCCAGGTAGCGGTCGATGGCCGCCCGGTAGACGCGGGTGACCGCTGCGACGTAGTAGAGACTCTTCATTCTTCCTTCGACTTTGAGGCTTGTGGCTCCGGCCCTGATCAACTCCGGCAGATGCTCGATGAGGCAGAGGTCGCGGGAGTTGAGAATGTATGTCCCCCGGCCGTCCTCCTCGATGGGAAAATACTCTCCGGGGCGCGTCTCTTCCATCAGGGCGTAGCCCCACCGGCAGGGGTGGGCGCAGGCCCCCTTGTTTGCGCTGCGTCCCGTGAGCGCAGCGGAAAGGAGGCAGCGCCCCGACCATGCGACACACATGGCGCCATGGACGAAGATCTCAAGTTCCATTCCGGCAATTCTTCCGATCTCGGCGATCTCCGCCAGGTTCAGTTCCCGGGCAAGATTGATGCGGCTCACTCCGGCATCGCGCCAGAAGGCGGCGGCTGCGGCGTTGGTCGTGTTGGCCTGGGTGGAGAGGTGGATCGGGCGTTGGGGATCGATACGACGCACCAGCGACAGGACGCCCGGATCAGAAACGATGTAGGCGTCGAGGTCGAGCGGGCGCAACTCCTGCAGGAGATCGCCCAGCGGGGCAAGATCGTCGGGGCGCAGGTAGGCGTTGAGAGTGAGATAAAGACGTTTCCCCCGCTGCCGGGTCAGTGCCCGGGCTTCGGCGAGCTGCGGGAGGGTGAAGTTCCCGGCCAGGGCGCGAAGGCCGAAGCGATCCGTCCCGAGGTAGACGGCGTCGGCGCCGTAGTCGAGGGCGGTTCTGAGCTTTGCCGGGTCGCCGGCGGGGACGAGGAGTTCCGGTAAGGCCATTTTGTCGTGTCTCCCTGGAGTAGAGTTCGGCTACCATAACATGGCCGAAAGCCACCGTCCAACGGCGTCGCCGTGAAGTTCCCTGCAAGTTCCTGATAGTTCTTGACTCCGGAAACGAATCTCTATAGTTTTTCGGTTATTTTCAAATGAAAAAAAGGAGTCACGATGAGATCGGTCCCCTATATTCTCCTTTCGGTGGTGCTTCTGTTCGTCATTTCGGGATGTGCGGCTGTCGCTCCTCCACAGCAGGGGGCGATGCAGATCGACAGAGAGCATGCCGAACTTGCCCGCGAGGTGCAGCGTCTGCGTGACAGCGTTCTGGTTCTTGAGGGATGGCTTCGTGAACAGCAGCAGATCACCGAGGAGTTGCGCCAGACGATCGTGGCACAAAATGTCACTTCGCTCGGGGATAAAGCTGCAATCATCCCCTCTTCGCCTCTCCAGGAGGCGCCGGGTTCCGCGACGCCGGCTACCGGCAGCCCTACCGACATCTATCTTCGCGCCTTCGCAAATTATGCATCGGGGCGTTTCGACCAGGCCGCCCAGGGATTCGAAACGTTCCTGCGCCTCTTTCCCGGGAGCGAGCAGGCGGGAAATGCCCGCTATTGGCTCGGAGAATGCTACTACGCTCTGGAGCGCTATCCTCAGGCGATCGACGCCTTTCGCATCGTCGCGGAGCAGGATCCCCAAGGAAGTAAAACGCCCGATGCCCTGCTGAAGATGGCGTCCGCACTGGAGCAGATCCAGCAGCCTGAGGAAGCCGGCAGGACGCTGCGGCTGCTGCAGGAGCGTTATCCGGGGAGTTCCGCTGCCCGGGCATCGATGGAGCAACGCTGAGGCTGAAGCTCTGTGCGTAATATTTGATCAAATCGCAAAAACCCGAAAGTCCACCACCAAGGCTCCAAGACACCAAGTAACGGCATTCTTCATAAAGGGATTTTCTTGGTATCCTTCGTGTCTTGGTGGTGAAAAAGGGATTTGCGAGATTGTTGATAAAGTCGTGTCGATCTAAATCCGGCAAATTCCCATGAGCAAGGGGGATGGAATGATTGTGAGAATCGTGTTGCTGTTGGTGTTGCTCTTCGTACCTCTGCCGGGGGCGGCCCAGGAGGAGCCTCGCACCTACGTGATCCAGAAGGGCGATACCCTCTGGGGAATTTCAGAGCGTTTCATCCAGGACCCCTGGTATTGGCCTAGCCTCTGGGCGCACAACCCCGACATCCGCAACCCGCACTTCATCTATCCGGGCCAGACGGTGCGCTTCCATAACGGGCGTCTCGAAATCGTTCCGGAGTCCACCGCTCCATCCGTCGAAGAGCCCAAAGCGGTCAGGACGCCGGCCGAACCAGACGCGAAGCCGATCATCGTCAAGGCGATCGGTCACGGTCCCGAGGCCTTCGTGACCGACCAGGAACTCGATACCGCAGGGCGGATCGTCGACGGCATCGAAAACCGTATCATGATGGGGACCGGCGACCGGGTCTTCGTCGACATGCGCCGGCTGGCGGAGGCGCGCCCAGGAGATCGTTTCACCCTTGTTTCCGTCGGCAGACCGGTCTCCCATCCGGTCAGCGGCCAGCGGGTCGGCTATCTCGTCACCCGCCTCGGCGCTCTTCAGATTACCGAGACCCATCCGCAGGTCGCCTCAGGTGTGATCACCTCCTCCCAGAAGGAGATCGAGCGCGGAGCGCTTCTGCTCCCCTGGGAGCCTCCGCTTAGAGAGATCGCTCTCAAGCAGGCGTCGTATCCCTTGCAGGGCGTCATCCTCGGCGGCGGTCAGGGGCAACTTGCCTTCGCGCAGTTCGATCACGTCTTCCTCGATATCGGGCAGGCGGACGGCCTCGAGGTCGGCAACATCCTCCATATGAGCCGTTCGCGCAAGGCGACGGACTTCGGTCTGCAGAGAGCCGATCTGCAACTCCCGGATATTCTTCTGGGAACGGCCGTCGTTGTCGACGTCAAGCGCAACACGGCGACCGCCCTCATTCTCAAGACGGCGAATCTCCCCATTCAGAGTGGCGACCGCGTCACCGCTGCGACGGAGTGACAAGCAGTAGCCAGAATCCAGAATCCAGGAGCCAGGAGAAGGGCTAAGGTCCAAGGCAAAGGCGCAAGGTCCAGGGTTCAAGATTTAGCGTTTATTCCGGATTCCAGATTTGCATACTGCTCCTGGCTCCTGGCTCCTGGCTCCTGGCTCCTGGCTCCTGGCTCCTGGCTCCTGAATTCTGCTTTACAGAGGGGGAAATGGGATCTGCGGAAAGAGACTGGCTTCGGCTTCACCTGACGAAGGGACTCGGAAGGGTGGGGCTGATGCGCCTGATGGAGGCCTTCGGCAGTGCAGGGAAGATCCTTGACGCTCCCGTGGCCGCCTGGGTCCGTTGCGGAGTGCGCGAGGCGGTCGCCCGCACCCTGCCGTGCGGCGACGACCCGCTGGTTCAGGGAGCCCTGAGCGATTTGAAGTCTCTCGGCGTTCGAATCGTCTCTTTTCTCGACGAAGACTATCCGCCGAGTCTTCGCGCCATCGCTGATCCCCCCGCTCTCCTCTATGTGCTCGGGGAGGTGCCGCCGACCGACGGACTCGCGGTCGTCGGGGCAAGGCGCGCCTCGGAACCGGGGCGGCGACTGACCCGGTCGATCTGTCGTGAGATCGCCTCGCGCGGGGTCGCCATTGTCAGCGGCCTTGCCCGCGGAATCGATACCTGCGCCCACCTCGGAGCCCTGGAGGGGGGAGGCCCGACAGTCGCCGTTCTCGGTTGCGGCATCGACACGATCTATCCCCCCGAAAACCGCCGACTCTTTCACAGCATCAGCGAAAACGGCGCGGTAATCACCGAATATCCACCCGGAACGCCTCCGCTGGCCGGCCATTTCCCGGGGCGCAACCGGATCATCAGCGGGCTGTGCAGAGGGACGCTGGTGGTGGAGGCTGCCGAAAAGAGCGGTTCGCTCATCACGGCGGATTTCGCCCTTGAGCAGGGGCGCGAAGTCTTCGCCGTACCGGGTCCTGTCTTTGCTCCGACCAGCGGCGGAGTCAATCGCCTGCTGAAGGAAGGGGCCCACCTCGTCACATCGGCAGATGACATCCTGTCGGTCCTCTGGCCCCGCATCCCCTCCCGGGAGGTCCGGCGCGCCGAGAACCGATTCGCCGCCGAACTGGGTGAAAAAGAGCGCAATGTCTATGATCTTCTCGGGGACGAACCGCTCCACATCGATGAAATTGCACGGAAAAGCGCCTTGACACCCATGGAGGTTTCCGCTATTTTACTGCACTTGGAGCTCCAGGGAGGGGTAAATGCGCTTCCTGGAACACGTTTTACGCGCCGACAAGTTTTCGTGACTTGACCGGAATTGATCTCGGGAGCATCTTTGAGAGAGCGGGTTCTGGCCATCGTAAGTCTCATCGCCCAGTTCGTGATGGAAGATCGCGAACACGTTTCCGATACCGAAATCGTCGAGGAACTCCTCGCGGTCGGCTTCGAGGCGGAAGAGATCGATGCCGCCTTCTCCTGGATGGAAAAGCTCTCGCTGCCTTCGGCAGACGCCGCTTCGCAGGAACTGGCCCCCTCTACCCATCGTGTCTTCACGCCCGAAGAGTGTCGCGGGCTCTCCAGCGAGGCGCGGGGATTTCTCATTCGTCTTCGGTCGATGGGAATTCTCAATGATGAAATCCAGGAGGAGGTTGTCGCCCGGGCATTGCAGATGGGCGAGGATGAGGTCTCCCTCAAAGAAATGAAGACGATTACGGTTTTAACCCTCTTTTCCCGCACGCATGACGAGTGGCGTCGGGAATTCGATCGGCTCCTCGAGGACGACTGGTCGCAATTGTACCATTAGGCGTTAAAATGGGCTGCGGGAAACCTGCAGCCTTTTTATTTAGAGCAGACGAGAGGCTGTAGGCAATGGGCGATAGACGCCCTCCTGCAGGATGTTCAATAAAAGAGCCAGGCTGTTGAGGGTGTCGAGGGCGCGGCGGGCAAACCGCCCATTGTCCCTCGGCCATTGCCTGCATTTGAGGTTTTATGGCGAAATCACTGGTCATCGTCGAATCGCCTGCCAAGGCGAAGACTATCGAAAAATTTCTCGGCAAGGACTACCGGGTCCTCGCTTCCTATGGACATGTGCGTGCCCTGCCAAGCAAACAGGGCTCTGTCGATGTAGCCCGCGACTTCGAACCGCGGTACCATGTTCTTCCCGAGAGCCGCAAGCATGTGGAGGCGCTCAAGAAAGAAGCGAGTCGGAGTCGCGAGATCATCCTCGCCACCGACCCCGACAGGGAAGGGGAGGCGATCGCCTGGCATCTGCTTCAGGCGCTGGGGATCGAGGAGCAGAGCAAGTCTCCCGAGGTCAAGCGGGTCGTTTTTCACGAGATCACCAAAGGAGCGATCCAGAAGGCGATCTCCCAGCCGGGACAGATCTCGCGCGAACTCGTCGACGCCCAGCAGGCGCGCGCCATTCTCGATTATCTTGTCGGCTTCAATCTCTCCCCCTTTCTCTGGAAGAAGATCCGCTACGGCCTTTCGGCGGGACGGGTTCAGTCGGTGGCGCTGCGACTGATCTGCGAGCGGGAAAAAGAGATCGAGGCCTTCGTTCCCCGGGAATACTGGAGCATCGAGGCGCTGCTCGAGTCGGCTGCCGGGAAGGCGTTCCGCGCCCGTCTCACCGTCGTCGACGGGACGAAACTCGACAAGTTCGCCATCGGCGACGAGGCGAGGGCGACGCAACTCGTCGACGCCATTGCCAGTGAAAACTTCCGCGTCGCTGAAATCACCCGGAGCGAGAAACGCCGCAACCCTTCTCCCCCCTTCACCACCAGTACACTGCAGCAGGAGGCGAGCCGTAAACTTGGTTTTTCCGCCCGCAAGACGATGACGGTGGCGCAGAAGCTTTATGAAGGGATCGATGTGGGCGATGGAGCCTCTGGTCTGATCACATATATGCGTACCGACTCGGTGGCCCTCTCCAACGAGGCGACGAGCGAGGCGCGCAAGGTGATCACTTTTCTGTTCGGCGCCGAGTATGCCCTTGAGAATCCCCGCGTTTTCAAAAACAAATCGAAGAACGCACAGGAGGCGCACGAGGCGATCCGCCCCACCTCCATCGCCAACACCCCGGAAAAGGTCAAGCCCTACCTGAGCAGCGATCAATACCGCCTCTATCAGCTCATCTGGAAGCGGACCGTCGCCTCCCAGATGACCCCGGCGATCCTCGACGCCACCACCGTCGACATCGCCGCCGGCGATCGTTTCGTTTTCCGTGCGACGGGGCAGGTGATCCGTTTCCCCGGCTTCATGAAGCTCTATATCGAGGGGACGGACGAGGCCGAGGAAGAACAGGAAGGGACCCTCCCCGCCCTTGAGGAGGGGGAGGCGGTTCGGCGTGAGGCGATTATCCCCGAGCAGCACTTCACTCAACCTCCGCCGCGCTACACCGAGGCGAGCCTGGTGAAGACGCTTGAGGAATACGGCATCGGCCGTCCCTCGACCTACGCCTCCATCATGAACACTCTGGTGGTGCGCAAGTATGCGCGCCTGGAGAAGCGCACCTTTTATCCCGAAGACGTCGGCCGTGTCGTGAGCGATCTCCTCGTCACGCACTTTCCCAAGTACGTCGACTATGAATTCACCGCCAAGCTCGAAGAGGATCTTGACGCCGTCTCGCGCGGCGAGGAGAGATGGCGCCCGCTGCTGCGCGAGTTCTGGGATCCCTTCATCGGTCTGCTCAAGAGCAAGGAGAAGGAGGTCAGCAAAGAGGACGTCACCACCGAGAAGACCGACCGCAACTGCCCCGAATGCGGGAAACCTCTGGTCGTCAAGCTCGGCCGCGCCGGGAAGTTCCTCGCCTGCAGCGGCTTTCCGGAGTGTCGCTATACTGAGCCCCTCTCGGCTGAGGAGCGCGAAGAGCCGGTCGTCTCGGAGGAGAAATGCGACAAGTGCGGCGCCCCGATGCTTATCAAGGAGGGGAGATACGGCAAGTATCTCGCCTGTTCGGGCTACCCGGCCTGCCGCAACATCCAGCCCCTCGTCAAGCCCAAGTCTCTCGGCATCACCTGCCCCGAGTGCAGGGAGGGGGAGTTGATGGAGAAAAAGAGCCGCTACGGCAAGATCTTCTACTCCTGCAACCGCTACCCCAAGTGCAAGTACGCCCTGTGGGACATGCCCGTCGAAGAGCCCTGCCCGACCTGCCGCTTCCCCCTGACGGTGGAGAAGACGACCAAGCGCGAGGGGACGGTGCGCAAATGCCCCAAGGAGGGGTGCGACTGGAAAGTCGTCCTGCTGGCGCCGGAGAAGCCCGCGAAGGCGGAAGCGGCCGAGAAGAAGCCCCCGGCTAAGAAAGCGGCGACAACGAAGAAGGCCGCCGCCAAGGGGAAAACGGCCGGGAAGAAATAGTTTAGCTCCTCTCCCCCTCCTGGATCAGGAAGGGGTTGGGGGGTGGTAGAGGTCGGGAAAAAACCTTGCCACCCCCGGCCCCTCCTAAAACAGGAGGGGAGAAAAGCCGTCTTCCTTTGCGGCTTGAGCGAATGAAATGAGCGGGCTGATACAGGTTTTCGTATTTCCAGTAGTCGCAGGCCGTGTGGTTATCGCCATACGGCCTGAGGCGTTCTGAAGGATTTCGCACGTGAGCGAACAAAAGCACATCACCATCATCGGCGCAGGGCTCGCGGGGTGCGAGGCGGCGTGGCAGGCGGCGCGGCGCGGAGTACGGGTGACTCTTTTCGAGATGAAGCCGCAGCGCTTCTCGCCCGCCCACCACTCGCCTCTGCTGGCCGAGCTGGTCTGTTCCAACAGTCTTCGCGGAGCGGGGATGAACAACGCGGTGGGGTGCCTCAAGGAGGAGCTTCGTCGCTGCGAAACGCTCTTCATGACGGCCGCCGACGCCACCGCCGTCCCGGCCGGCGGAGCGTTGGCCGTCGACCGCGAAGCCTTCAGCGCCTTCATCACCGAGCGCATCGAGAGGCATCCCGACATCGAGTTGCGTCGGGAGGAGATCGCCGAACTGCCTCCCGAAGGGACGCTCATCGTCGCCTCCGGACCTCTGACTTCGGAGGCTCTCTCCGTCGAGATCGCCCGCCGCACCGGAAGCGAGCATCTCTACTTCTACGACGCCATCGCCCCAATTGTGGAAGCCGAATCCATCGACTTCGAAAAAGCCTGGAAAGCCTCTCGCTACGGAAAAGGGGGGGACGATTACGTCAACTGCCCCCTCACAAGGGAGGAGTACTTCGCCTTCGTCGAAGGGTTGCGTCAGGCGGAAAAAGTTCCGGCGCGCGAATTCGAGAAGATGATCCACTTCGAGGGGTGCATGCCGATCGAGGAGATGGCCGAGCGCGGAGAGATGACCCTTGCCTTCGGCCCCATGAAGCCGGTGGGGCTCCCCGATCCCCGAACAGGGCGCGAGCCCTTCGCCGTGGTGCAGCTTCGCCAGGACGACCGACACGCTACGCTCTATAACATGGTCGGCTTCCAGACCAAGCTCACCTACCCGGAACAGCGCCGCCTGCTGCGCACCATCCCCGGATTGGAGAACGCCCGCTTCGCGCGGCTGGGGAGCGTTCATCGCAATACCTTCATCAACGCCCCGGCCTGTCTAACGCCGACCCTGCAGCTCAAAGGCGAAGAGCGCATCTTCTTTGCCGGCCAGATCACCGGGGTGGAGGGATACGTCGAATCGGCCGCCGCCGGTTTTCTCGCTGGACTCTTTGCGGTGTGCCGCGAGAAGGGCGCCGCTCCACCGATCCCACCGGCAACAACCGCCCTGGGGGCGCTCCTTCATCACCTGAGTGCCTCATCGCCCGAGAACTTCCAGCCGATGAACGTCAACTACGGACTATTTCCCCCCCTCGAAGGAAAGAAGCGCCGCCGCGCCGACCGCCGTCTGGCAATGGCGGAGAGGGCGCTGGAGTGTTTGGAGGAGTGGATAAAGCAGAAGCCGGAAGCCAGGAGCCAGGAGCCGGAAGACTGATGACAGATGACAGACTGCGGAATACCCCTTGAACCTTGAACCTTGAACCTTGAACCTATGACTTCCTCCGACATCGTTCTCGCCTCCGCTTCTCCCCGCCGCGCCGACCTGCTGACTCAGGTGGGGATCCGCTTCTCCGTCGTTCCGAGCCGGGTCCCGGAAGATATCCTCCCCGGCGAAAGCCCCGAGGACCATGTCGAGCGTCTGAGTCGCGAGAAGGCACTCGAAGTCGCTTCCCGCGCAGAGGTCCCCGGACGGTGGTTCATCGGCAGCGACACCATCGTCCTTCGCGATGAGACGATCCTCGGCAAGCCGCACGATGCCGAAGAAGCCGCCGTCATGCTGCGTTCACTCTCCGGTCGAAGTCATCGTGTCCTGTCGGGATATGCGGTATGCGATCGCGAAACGGGGCACTGCGAGAGCGCAGCGGTCTCGACCGTCGTCATCTTCAAGGAGTTGACAGAGGCGGAAATCGCGGGGTACATTGCGAGCGGGGAGCCGATGGACAAGGCGGGCGCATACGCCATCCAGGGGTTGGGGGTCTTCATGGTGCGCCGAATCGAGGGGAGCTACACCAACGTTGTCGGTCTCCCTCTGTGCGAGGTGGTGGAGGCGCTGGAGCGCCTCGGGGCTGTGAGGCTGTTCAACGATTAAACACGCTTCCTCTTGCACTGCACCGATCCGCTCCTCCTCCTGGATCAGGAGGGGGTCGGGGGGTGGTAGAGATAGGGAGAAAACCTTACCACCCCCAGCCCCTCCTAAATAGGAGGAGAGACATCGGTCGAAGATGGGAACTGATTCAGGAATACCCATGACCATCCAGGATAATCTGCAGAAAATCCGCGCAACGATCGATGAGGCCGCGCTGCGCGCCGGGCGCGACCCTGCGTCTGTGCGCTTGGTCGCCGTCTCCAAGACCCACGGCGCCGACCGGATCGAGGCGGCGGCCGAAGCCGGCCAGAGCCTCTTCGGCGAGAGCTACGTCCAGGAGTTCCTCGCCAAGAGCGAGGAGGTCCGCACCCCCGTCGATTGGCACTTCATCGGGCATCTGCAGACGAACAAGGTCAAATATCTGCGCGGACGCGTCTCCATGATCCATTCGGTCGACCGGCTGAGCCTCGCCCGCGAGATCGACCGCCAGTGGGAGAAGATGGGGCGCCCTGTCGACATCCTCCTGCAGGTCAACCTCGGCGAGGAGGTCTCGAAATCGGGAGTGGATGAAGACGAGCTCATCGAACTGGCGCGACAGGTTGCTCCGCTTCCCAACGTCCGCGTCCGCGGTCTCATGACCCTGCCGCCTTATTTCGATGACCCGGAAGAGGTGCGCCCTTTTTTCCACCGCCTGCGGGAACTCTCCGAAAAGATTGCTTCGCTGGGACTCCCCGGCGTCGAAATGGTCGAACTCTCCATGGGGATGAGTCACGATTTCGAGATCGCCATCGAGGAAGGATCGACCCTGGTGCGCGTCGGAACGGCCATCTTCGGCGAAAGGGCGATCAGGCCGTGAACACCTCGCCGTCCCGGCCCCTGTGGGCCACCCGCCTCGGTTTCATCCTGGCAGCGGCCGGCAGCGCCGTCGGGCTGGGCAACGTCTGGAAGTTCCCTTACGTGACCGGTGAAAATGGCGGCGGCGCTTTCGTCCTCGTCTACCTCGGCTGCATCGTTCTCGTCGGTCTCCCGATCATGATGTCCGAGTTGATGATCGGCCGCCACACCCGGAGAAACGCCGTCGGAGCCTTCACGGCCCTCTCCGGGCGGGGTTCGCCCTGGCGTCTGGCCGGATGGACGAGCGTTCTGGCCGCCTTCATCATCCTCTCCTACTATTCGGTCGTGGCAGGATGGACCCTCGACTACGTCGTGCGTTCACTTGTCGGAAGTTTCAGTGGAGAGTCGCCCGAAATCATCGAGGGGATCTTCGATGCCCTGATCGCAAGCGGTTCACGCCAGATGCTCTGGCACCTCGTCTTCATCGTCCTGTGCCTCGGCATCGTCGTCGGCGGGGTGCAGAAGGGGATCGAGCGCTGGAGCAAGATCCTCATGCCCCTTCTCTTCATCCTCCTGGTGCTCCTCCTGATCAACGGGCTGCTGAGCGAGGGGGCTCTTGCCGCCGCGACGTTCATGTTTCGCCCTGATTTCGCAAGCCTCACCCCCGGAGCAGTCCTCGAAGCGATGGGACACGCCTTCTTCACCCTTTCGCTCGGGATGGCGGCGATGATCACCTACGGCTCCTATCTGCCGAAGAACGAGGATCTCTTTTCGGTGAGCCTGCGAATCGTCGCCCTCGATACGATCATCGCCATCATGGCGGGACTCGCTATTTTCTCCATCGTCTTCTCCGTCGGCATGGCGCCGGGCGGGGGGCCGGGGCTTATCTTCAAGACGGTTCCCGTCGTCTTCTCGCAGATACCGGGAGGCCCCTTCTTTGCGATCATTTTTTTCGTTCTGCTCTCCTTCGCGGCCCTGACGAGCGCCATCTCGCTGCTGGAGGCTCAGGTCGCCTATCTCATCGACGAGCGGGGGTGGTCTCGCCCCCGAGCAACGGGAGCGCTGGCGGCGCTCGCCTTTATCGTCGGGATCCCCACGGCCCTTTCGTACAATGTCATGGCCGACTGGACCTTCATCGGCGCCCTGAGCTTCTTCGACTCGGCCGACCTGATCGCGTCGAACTTCCTCCTCCCCATCGCCGGACTGATCACCGCCATCTACGTCGGCTGGTTCTGGAGCGGCTCGCAGGAGAAGGAGGAGCTCATCGCAGGAGGGGCCGGATGGGTCTATCCCGTGTGGCACTTCGCCATCCGCTTCATCTCCCCCACCGCCGTCGCCATCGTCCTCTTCTTCAAGATGCGGGAGGCGGGGTTGTTCTGAGAGGCAGAATCCAGGAGCCAGGAGCCAGGAGGCGGATTAAAATCTTACTCGAACCTCGAACCTCGAACCTCGAACCTCGAACCTCGAATCTCTAGCCTTGGC
>JARFUG010000076.1 GCA_029289095.1 Desulfuromonadales bacterium | reverse complement strand
CGATGGTCCCGATGTTCACATGGGGTTTGGTTCTTTCGAATTTGGCTTTGGCCATGGGATCAGCCCTCCTTTATTAACCTTTGACCTTGGCGATGATCTCGTCCGAGATCGCCTTGGGTACCTGCTCATAATGGTCGAAGACCATGGTATAGGTTGCGCGCCCCTGGGTGGCGCTGCGAAGATCGGTGGAATAGCCGAACATGTTGGCAAGCGGGACGTGCGCATTGACGACCTGGGCGCCGCCGCGGCTCTCCATCCCCATGATCTTTCCACGACGGCTGGACAGATCTCCCATGACGTCGCCCATGTACTCTTCAGGCACGACGACCTCGACGGCCATGACCGGCTCGAGAAGAACGGGAGACGCCTTGGCGGCCCCGGCCTTGAAGCCCATGGAGCCGGCGATCTTGAAAGCCATCTCCGAGGAATCGACGTCGTGATACGAACCGTCAAAGCAGGTGACCTTGACGTCGACGATGGGGAACCCTGCAAGAATACCGTTCTGCGAGGCTTCTTCCGCCCCCTTGCCGACGGCGGGAATGTATTCCTTCGGAATGACCCCGCCCTTGATGGCGTCGACGAACTCGAAACCGGCGCCGGGCTCCTGAGGCTCGATGCGCAGCCAGCAGTCGCCGTACTGTCCGCGACCGCCCGACTGACGGACAAACTTGCCCTGAACCTCGACCATCTTGGTGAGCGACTCGCGATAGGCGACCTGGGGCGCGCCGATATTGGCCTCGACCTTGAACTCGCGCTTCATCCGGTCGATGATGATTTCGAGATGAAGCTCGCCCATCCCGGAGAGGATCGTCTGACCGGTCTCTTCATCGGTCCGAACGCGCAGGGAGGGGTCCTCGGAAAGGAGCTTGCCGAGCGCAACGCCCATCTTCTCCTGATCCCCTTTGGTCTTGGGCTCGACGGCGATATGGATGACGGGCTCGGGGAACTCCATCGACTCGAGAAGACACGGCTTGTTCTCGTCGCAGAGGGTGTCGCCGGTGGTGGTGAACTTGAGTCCGACGGCCGCGGCGATGTCGCCGGAGTAGACCTCCTTGATCTCCTCGCGCTTGTTGGCGTGCATCTTGAGAATGCGCCCGATACGCTCCTTCTTCCCCTTGGTGGAGTTCAGAACGGCCGTACCGGCCTCGATGACGCCGGAATAGACGCGGAAGAAGGTCAACTGACCGACAAAGGGGTCGGTCATGATCTTGAAAGCGAGCGCCGAAAAGGGACCGTCGTCCGCGGCGGGCCGGGTCAGCTCCTCTTGCGTATCGGGGTGGACGCCCCTGATGGCGGGAACGTCGGTCGGCGCCGGCATATAGTCGACGACCGCATCGAGCAGATGCTGCACGCCCTTGTTCTTGAAGGAGGAGCCGCAAAGGACGGGATTGATCTTGAGGTCGATAGTGGCCCTGCGAATGCCGGCCTTGAGCTCGGCGAGGGTCAACTCCTCTCCGCCGAGATACTTGTCCATCAGCTCGTCGTCATGGGAACAGACCTCCTCGACAAGCTTCTCGCGCATCTCTTCAGCCAGAGGCAGGAGATCGTCGGGGATATCTATGACATCGAATTTGGCGCCGAGAGATTCGTCGTCCCAGACAATAGCCTTCATCTCGACAAGATCGACGACCCCCCTGAAGGTGTCTTCCTTGCCGACGGGGATCTGGATGGGAACGGGATTGGCGCCGAGACGGTCCCGCATCATCTGAACGCCGCGATTGAAATCGGCGCCGATGCGGTCCATTTTATTGACGAAAGCGATACGGGGAACGCCGTACTTGTCGGCTTGGCGCCAGACGGTCTCAGACTGGGGCTCAACACCGCCGACGGAACAGAATACGGCGACGGAGCCGTCGAGAACCTTCAGAGAACGCTCGACCTCGATGGTGAAATCGACATGCCCGGGGGTGTCGATAATGTTGATGCGGTGATCTTTCCAGAAACAGGTTGTTGCTGCAGACGTGATAGTGATTCCGCGTTCCTGCTCCTGCGCCATCCAGTCCATAGTGGCGGCGCCATCATGGACCTCGCCGATCTTATGAGAAACACCGGTATAGTACAGAATACGCTCGGTGGTCGTCGTCTTACCGGCGTCGATATGCGCCATGATTCCTATGTTGCGCGTTTTTGCAAGAGAGACTAAGCGTGCCACAGTTTCTTATCCTTCCAGATCCAGATAGATCGAACTACCAGCGGTAATGGGCAAAGGCCTTGTTGGCCTCAGCCATCTTGTGGGTATCTTCCCTCTTCTTGACCGACGAACCACGGCCGCTGGAGGCATCGAGAAGCTCTCCGGCAAGACGCTCCTGCATCGTCTTCTCACCACGCCCCCTGGAATACGTCATGATCCAGCGGATGGCGAGGGCATTGCGACGCTCCTGGCGCACCTCGACAGGCACCTGGTAAGTAGAACCACCGACGCGGCGGGACTTGACCTCGAGCATCGGACGAACGTTGTCGAATGCCCTCTTGAAGACGGCAATCGGATCGTCGCTGGTCTTCTGGGCAATCAGATCGAAGGCCCCATAAACGATGCGCTCTGCCGTGCTGCGTTTGCCGTCGAGCATAATGCAGTTGATGAACTTGGCCACCAGGCGGTCGTTGTACTTGGGATCAGGAAGAATGACCCGCTTCGCTACTTCTCTTCTTCTCGGCATGACGTCCTCACAGATCCTTGGTTATTTAGGCCGCTTGGCCCCGTATTTGGAACGACCCTGCATACGCCCCTTCACCCCGGCAAGATCGAGAGTGCCGCGAACGATATGGTAGCGAACGCCCGGAAGGTCCTTCACACGTCCCCCGCGGATCAAAACAACCGAATGCTCCTGCAGATTGTGCCCGACCCCAGGAATATAGGAGGTCACAACGATGCCGTTGGTCAGGCGCACGCGGGCAACCTTACGCAGCGCAGAGTTCGGCTTCTTGGGGGTGGTGGTGTAGACGCGGGTGCAGACGCCGCGCTTCTGGGGATTCCCCTTCAACGCGGGAGCTGTTGACTTGCTCACCTTTTTTTCGCGTCCTTTACGGATCAACTGATTAATCGTCGGCATCTACTTACTCCCGAAATCACTATTCGTATAGTTAAAGAGCAGAAACGCTGTCAGCGGGGAAAAACCCGCTGACAGTATCAAAGGGCAAAGACGATGTCAAGCGCCTTTTTGCGGCAGATGAAATAATAGTTTTTCTAATCGAGAACCTGTTCTTCGTCCTCGATCGTTGTCATGGTGTCGTCGAGGAAATCATCCTCATCGAAGCCGAGGGGCTCCATTTTCTCCTCGGGCTCCTCGATGAGGAGCTTGGCGCCGCGATATTTTGTGATCCCGGTGCCTGCGGGGATCAGACGACCCATGATGACGTTCTCCTTCAGACCACGCAGGAAATCGATCTTCCCTTCGATGGCAGCCTGGGTGAGAACCTTGGTGGTCTCCTGGAAGGAGGCCGCGGAGATGAACGACTCGGTAGACAGAGAAGCCTTGGTGATGCCGAGCATGAGCGGTTCGCCGACGGCAGGCTGTCCCCCTTCGGCAAGGACCCGCTGGTTCTCCATCTCGAACTCCCAGCGCTCGGCCTGATCATCGAGGAGAAACTTCGTGTCGCCGACGTCCTTGATGCGCACGCGGCGCAGCATCTGACGCACGATAACCTCGATGTGCTTATCGTTGATCTTGACCCCCTGCAGGCGGTAGACCTCCTGGACTTCGTCGACAAGGTATTTTGCGAGTTCCTTCTCGCCGAGAACCCGCAGAATATCGTGCGGATTGCTCGAACCGTCCATGAGGGGTTCGCCGGCGCGCACATGGTCTCCTTCGTGAACGCTGATGTGCTTGCCCTTGGGGATGAGGTATTCCTTGGGTTCTCCGATCTCGGGGGTGACGATGACCTTGCGCTTGCCCTTGGAATCCTTGCCGAAGGCGACGATCCCGTCGATTTCGGTGATGACCGCAAACTCCTTGGGCTTGCGCGCCTCGAAGAGCTCGGCAACACGGGGCAGACCGCCGGTGATGTCCTTGGTCTTGGTCGTCTCGCGGGGAATTTTCGCAAGCACGTCGCCAGCGTGAACGATGACATCTTCCGTGACGCTGATGTTCGCTCCGACCGGAAGCATGTAACGGGCCGGCGCGCCGCTGGGAAGACGCACGGTGCGCCCCTCCTCGTCCTTGAGGGTGATGCGGGGACGGCGATCGGCCGATTTCGATTCGATGATGACCTTGCGGGAGAGGCCGGTGACTTCGTCGACCTGCTCTTCCATGGTCATCCCTTCGACGACATCGCCGAAGCGCACCCGGCCGGATCCTTCGGTCAAGATCGGTACGGTATAAGGATCCCACTCGGCCAGCAGCGTTCCAGCCCGGACTTCTCCATCAGGGCCGACGCGCACCTTGGCTCCGTAAACAACACCGTAACGCTCGCGCTCGCGCCCCGTTTCATCGATGACGGCGATCTCGCCGTTGCGGTTCATCACGATATGGTTGCCGTGCGCATCGATGACGGTATTGAGATTGATGTAGCGCAGATTTCCATCGAAGCGTGCTTCGAGAGAAGTCTGCTCGGCTCGCCGGGAGGCCGTACCGCCGATGTGGAAGGTCCGCATCGTGAGCTGGGTGCCGGGCTCGCCAATCGACTGGGCTGCGATGACCCCGACCGCCTCGCCGAGATTCACCATGTGGCCGCGGGCCAGATCCCGGCCGTAGCAGGTCGCGCAGATCCCGCGTCTGCTCTGGCAGGTGAGGACCGACCGGATGCGCAGCTTCTCGATGCCGGCTTCCTCGATCTTCGCCACAAGGCTCTCGTCGATCTCCTGGTTCGACTCCACCAGGACCTCGTCGGTCACGGGATCGTGGACGTCTTCGAGGGCGGTGCGGCCGAGAATACGGTCGCCCAGAGGCTCGATGACCTCTCCCCCTTCGGTGAGGGAGGAGACGAGGATCCCGTCGAGGGTGCTGCAGTCGTGTTCGGTGATGATGGCGTCCTGGGCCACGTCGACAAGACGCCGGGTCAGATATCCCGAGTTCGCCGTCTTGAGCGCAGTGTCGGCAAGGCCCTTGCGGGCGCCGTGCGTCGAGATGAAGTACTGCAGAACGGTGAGTCCCTCGCGGAAGTTGGCCGTGATGGGGGTCTCGATGATCTCCCCGGAGGGCTTGGCCATCAGTCCGCGCATCCCTGCGAGCTGGCGGATCTGGGCGGCGCTGCCGCGGGCGCCCGAGTCGGCCATCATGTGGATCGAGTTGAAGGAGGGGACCTTGGCGGTCTGCCCCTCTTCGGAGGTGAGGATGTCGACGGAGAGGTTCGAGAGCATCGTCTGTGCGATGTCCTCGGTGCACTTGGCCCAGATGTCGATAACCTTGTTGTAACGCTCGCCGTCGGTGATCAGACCTTCGGTGTACTGTTGCTGGATCTCCTTGACCTCCTCGACGGCGATACGGATCAGCTCCTCCTTGTTCTCGGGGATGACCATGTCGTCGAGGCAGATCGAGACGCCGGCCAAGGTCGAGAAGCGGTACCCGGTCTCCTTGAGTCGGTCGGCAAGGATGACGGTTTCCTTGTTCCCGGCAAGGCGGAAGGAGGCGTCGATAAGATCGGCGACCTGCTTCTTTGCCATGACGCGGTTGACGTATTCGAAGGGGATGGCGGCGGGAACGATCTCGCGCAGCAGGATGCGCCCGACGCTCGTCTCGACGAGTTGGGGCTCGCGCCCCTCGCCGGTGATCATGCGCACCTTGATCTTGGCCTGCAGATCGATCTCGCCGGCGTCGTACGCGATGCGCACTTCATCGGGAGACGAGAAGATCTTCCCTTCCCCTTTAACGAAATCGCGGTCGCGCGTCATGTAGTACAGTCCAAGGACCATGTCCTGGGAGGGAACAATGATCGGCTTGCCGTTGGCGGGCGAGAGGATGTTGTTGGTCGACATCATCAGCACGCGCGTCTCGATCTGGCTCTCGATCGACAGCGGCAGATGGACCGCCATCTGGTCGCCGTCAAAGTCGGCGTTGAATGCGGTGCAGACCAGGGGGTGGAGCTGGATCGCCTTGCCTTCGATGAGGACCGGCTCGAAGGCCTGAATGCCGAGGCGGTGGAGAGTCGGAGCGCGGTTGAGCATCACCGGGTGCTCCTTGATGACCTCCTCGAGAACGTCCCAAACCTCGGGTTTCTCCTTCTCCACCATCTTCTTGGCGCTCTTGATGGTGGTGCAGTACCCCTTCTCCTCGAGCTTGTTGTAGATGAAGGGCTTGAAGAGCTCGAGCGCCATCTTCTTGGGGAGACCGCACTGGTGCAGCCTGAGCTCGGGACCGACGACGATGACTGAACGGCCGGAATAATCGACGCGCTTTCCGAGGAGGTTCTGGCGGAAGCGTCCCCCCTTGCCCTTGAGCATGTCGGAGAGAGACTTGAGCGGACGCTTGTTGGGGCCCGTGATGGCACGGCCGCGGCGACCGTTGTCGAACAGGGCGTCGACGGCCTCCTGCAGCATTCGCTTTTCGTTGCGGATGATGACTTCGGGAGCGCGCAACTCCAGCAGCCGCTTGAGACGGTTGTTGCGGTTGATGACCCGGCGATACAGATCGTTGAGGTCCGAGGTGGCGAAGCGGCCCCCGTCAAGGGGCACGAGCGGGCGAAGCTCGGGGGGGAGGACCGGGATCGTTTCCAGGATCATCCACTCCGGGCGGTTGCCGCTCTCGCGGAACGCTTCGACGACCTTGAGGCGCTTGGAAACTTTTTTCCGCTTGGCCTCGCTGGCCGCATCCTTCATCTCGGTGCGCAACTGCTGGCCGAGTTCGTCGAGATCGATGACGGCGAGAACCTCGCGGATTGCTTCAGCCCCCATCCCGGCGCTGAACTGCCCGGCGAACTCGTCCATCGCCTCGCGGTACTTGTCCTCGGTGAGGAGCTGCCCCTTGGTCAGGGGAGAGTCCCCCTGGTCGAGGACGATGTAGGCCTCGAAATAGAGGATCTTCTCAAGCTCCTTCAAGGTCATGTCGAGAAGGGTGGCGATCCGGGACGGGAGCGACTTGAGGAACCAGATATGGGCCACCGGGGTGGCCAGATCGATATGCCCGAGGCGTTCCCGGCGCACCTTGCTCGGGATGACTTCGACGCCGCACTTCTCGCAGACGATGCCGCGGTGCTTCATGCGCTTGTACTTGCCGCAGTTGCACTCGTAGTCCTTCGTCGGTCCGAAAATCTTGGCGCAGAACAGGCCGTCGCGTTCGGGCTTGAAGGTACGGTAATTGATCGTTTCGGGCTTTTTGACCTCACCGAAGGAGCGCTCCCTGATCTTCTCCGGCGATGCCAGAGAGAGGCGGATCGCGTTGAAGTTGAGGGGATCCTTCGGGCGCTCAAACAGGCTGAATATATCTTCCAAGGTACATCCTCCTATCGGGATGACGGGTTCTTACTCTTCTTCCTCTTCGAGGAGCTCAACGTCCAGGCACAGAGACTGAAGCTCTTTTATGAGCACGTTGAACGACTCCGGCAGTCCGGCCTCCAGGGTGTGCTTCCCCTTGACGATCGCCTCGTAGATACGCGTGCGCCCCGCCACGTCGTCGGACTTGACGGTGAGGAACTCCTGGAGGGCATGGGATGCGCCGTAGGCTTCCATCGCCCAGACTTCCATCTCCCCGAGACGCTGACCGCCGAACTGGGCCTTGCCCCCCAGCGGCTGCTGGGTCACCAGGCTGTAGGGGCCGATGGAGCGGGCATGAATCTTGTCGTCGACCAGATGGTGAAGCTTGAGCATGTACATGATGCCGACGGTGACCTTCTCGCGGAAGGGCTCCCCGGTTTTCCCATTGTACAGCGTCATCTGGCCGCTTGTGGAGAAGTTGGCCCGGGCCATCTCGGCCTTCATCTGATCCTCGGCGACCCCCTCGAAAACCGGGGAGGCCATCGGCACGCCTTTGGAGAGCCGGCGAGCCAGTGCGTGAACGTCCTCCTCGGGCAGCGTGTCGAGGAAAGTGTTGAGCGCCTCGTTGGCGTAGGCGTCCTTGATTTTCTGGCGCAGCGCCTCGGCGCCGAAGTTGCGCTCGATGCACTCCTGGATCTGAATGCCGAGTCCCCGCGCGGCCAACCCGAGGTGCGTTTCGAGGATCTGTCCGACGTTCATACGGGACGGGACGCCCAGGGGGTTGAGAACGATCTCCACAGGAGTGCCGTCCTCCATGTAGGGCATATCTTCCTCGGGGAGGATGCGCGAGAGGACACCCTTGTTGCCGTGACGCCCCGCCATCTTGTCGCCGACCGAAAGCTTGCGCTTGATGGCGATATAGACCTTGACCATCTTGATCACCCCGGGGGGGAGATCGTCGCCGCGCTTGAGCTTCTCGATCTTGTCTTCGAAGACCGCGCGGATGACCTCTTCGCGCTCGGAGAGACGGGCAAAGAGATTGGCGACCTTCTCCTCGACCTCCTCGGCCTTGACCAGTGAGATCTCCTTCCACTGCAGGAAGGGGATGCGCTCCAGTTCTTCGGCGCCGATCTGCTTTCCTTTGGGCAGAAGAACAGCCCCTTCCGGATTGGTGATCGAGACGGCACACGTCTGACCGACGAGGATGTCGCGCAGCTTTCCTTTTGCCGAATCGCGGATGATGCGGATCTCGTCGTGCTCATCCTTGCGCAGCTTGTCGATCTCCTGGCGCTCGATGAGGTCGGTGCGGCTGTCCTTGTCGGCCCCCTTGCGCGAGAAGACGCGAGCGCCGATGATGACCCCCTCGACCCCGGGAGGAACGCGCAGCGAGGTGTCCCGGACGTCCCCGGCCTTCTCGCCGAAGATGGCGCGCAGAAGCTTCTCCTCGGGCGAGAGCTGGGTTTCTCCTTTGGGAGTGATCTTTCCGACCAGGATGTCGCCCGCCTTGACCTCGGCGCCGATGCGAATGATGCCGCTCTCGTCGAGATCCTTCAGGCTGTCTTCGCCGAGGTTCGGAATGTCCGCGGTGATCTCCTCCTTGCCGAGCTTGGTGTCACGGGCGACGCACTCGAACTCCTCGATGTGGATGGAGGTATAGCGGTCCTCCTTGACGAGCTTCTCGGAGATGAGAATCGAGTCTTCGAAATTGTACCCTTCCCACGGCATGAAGGCGACGAGAACGTTTTGCCCCAGAGCGAGTTCGCCGAACTCGGTGGAAGGACCGTCGGCGATGATCTCGCCGCGCTTGACCCGGTCGCCCCTTTTTACGATCGGCTTCTGGTTGAGACAGGTGTTCTGGTTGGAGCGGGCGAACTTGGTCAGGGTATAGATGTCGACCCCTGTTCCTGTCTCATCGATCTCCCCCTCGTCGATCTTTACGACGATGCGGGCCGCATCGACGCTCTCGACGACACCGTTGTGTCGGGCGACGACCGCAGCGCCGGAATCGTGAGCGACGATGCGCTCCATCCCGGTGCCAACCAGAGGCGCATCGGCCCGCAGAAGGGGAACGGCCTGGCGCTGCATGTTCGAGCCCATCAGGGCGCGGTTGGCGTCATCGTTCTCGAGGAAGGGGATGAGCGAGGCCGCCACCGAGACGAGCTGTTTCGGCGAGACGTCCATCAGCTCGATCTCTTCCCGGCTCATCAGCATGAACTCGCCGTTCTTGCGGGCGTTGACCAACTCATTGGTGAAGGTGTTGTCCTCGTTCAACGGTGCATTGGCCTGGGCGATGGCGTGCCCCTCCTCCTCAAGAGCGGAGAAGTACTTGATCTCCATCGTCACCTTGCCATCGCGCACGAGGCGATAGGGCGTCTCGACGAAGCCGTGCTCGTTGATGCGCGCATAGGTGGAGAGCGAGGCGATCAGACCGATATTGGGACCTTCCGGGGTCTCGATGGGGCAGACGCGCCCGTAGTGGGTCGGATGGACGTCTCGGACCTCGAAACCGGCCCTCTCGCGGGTGAGACCGCCGGGTCCCAGTGCGGAGAGGCGCCTCTTGTGCGTGATCTCCGAGAGGGGATTGGTCTGATCCATGAACTGGGAAAGCTGCGAGGAGCCGAAGAACTCCTTCACAACGGCCGAGACCGGCTTGCTGTTGATCAGGTCGTGCGGCATGAGGCTGTCGATTTCCTGCAGGCTCATGCGCTCCTTGATGGCACGCTCCATGCGCACCAGGCCGACCCGGTACTGGTTCTCGAGCAGTTCTCCGACGGCTCGCACCCGGCGATTTCCGAGATGATCGATGTCATCGATGTTCCCCTTGCCGTTGCGCAGATCGATGAGATAGCGCACCACCTCAAGGATGTCCTCCTTGGTCAGAGTGGTGTGCTCCAGAGGCGTCTCGAGCTTAAGCTTGTAGTTGAGCTTGAGACGGCCGACGGTGGAGAGGTCGTAGCGCTCGGGATTGAAGAAGAGGCTTTCGAACAGTGCATTGGCGCTGCGGATCGTCGGCGGATCGCCGGGACGAAGGCGCCGATAGATCTCGATCATGGCGTCTTCGGGCGTATTGATCCTGTCGAGAAGGAGCGTATCCCTCAGATAGGGTCCGACATAGAGATGATCGATGAAAAGGACCTTGATCTCGTTGATGCCGCGGGCGTGCAGTTCGTCAAGCTTGGATTCGGTGAGCTCCTCGTTGCATTCGACGATGACTTCGCCGGTGGCCGTATCGACGATATCGGTGGAGACAACCTTGCCGACGACCGCCTCTCGAGGAACGGAGATGAACTCGACGCCCTTCTCGGAGAGCTTGCGGATGGCGGCCTTGGTGAACTTGCGGTTGGCGCGGACGATCACCTCACCGTCCGGAGCGACGACATCGTTGAAGGCCCTTTGGCCGGTGAGGATGTCGAGATTGACGCGTTTCTTGAACTCGTCACCTTCGCGGACGATCTCCTCGATGTCGTAGTAATAATTGAGAAGTTCCTCGGCGGAATAGCCAAGAGCTTTGAGAAGCACCGTCGCCGGGAGCTTACGACGCCTGTCGATCCGCACGTACAGGATGTCCTTGTGGTCGAAATCGAAATCGAGCCACGAACCGCGGTACGGGATCACACGGGCGTTGTAGAGAATTTTTCCGCTGGAATGGCTCTTGCCCTTGTCGTGATCGAAGAAGACGCCGGGAGAGCGGTGGAGTTGGCTGACGATGACCCGCTCGGTCCCGTTGATGATGAACGTCCCGTTCTCGGTCATCAGGGGGATTTCGCCGAAATAGACTTCTTGTTCCTTTATATCGCGAATCGACTGGACGCCGGACTCCTTGTCGACGTCCCAGGAAACGAGCCGCACCCGCACCTTCATCGGCGCGGCGAAGGTCATCCCACGCTGATGGCATTCGTCGACATCGTATTTCGGCGTTCCAAGAGCGTATGAGACATATTCGAGAGAGCACGTTTCGCTGAAGTCGCGAATGGGGAAAACAGAGCGAAAAACCGCCTCCAGCCCGATATTCTGCCGGGTCGAAGGAGGAAGCTCCGCCTGCAGAAAACGCTTGTACGAGTTCTTCTGAATATCGATGAGATTGGGGATATCGATAATCTTCTTGAACTGAGCAAAGTGTTTTCTCAGATGCTGGTTATTCGCGATCGAATAAGCCATGTTTTCTCCTTTAGGGGATGACGAAAGTAGAATAGCCAAGGCCGCGCGGGGCGACCTTGGCTAGCTGGTGCACCTTGGAATCGGTGCGCCTATTTGCAGGAGAACTACTTGAGCTCCACGGTGGCGCCGGCTTCGACGAGTTGCTTCTTGAGCTCTTCGGCTTCGGCCTTGGGAACGGCCTGCTTGACGACCTGGGGAGCGCCGTCGACGAGGTCCTTGGCTTCCTTGAGGCCGAGGCCGGTGGCGGCGCGCACGACCTTGATGACGTTGATCTTCTTGTCGCCGGCGGCAGCCAGAACGACGTCAAAATCTTCCTTCTCTTCGACGACGGGAGCAGCAGCGGCTGCGGGGCCGGCGGCTACGGCGACGGGAGCGGCGGCTGAGACGCCGAACTTCTCTTCCAGTTCCTTGACGAGTTCGGAAAGCTCCAGAACGGTCATTTTTTCGATGAATTCGACTACCTGCTCTTTGGTGATGTCGGCCATTTTATGTTTCCTCCAGAATTTTCGAGATTTCTATAGAGTTGTACGGGCGGTTGTCAGGCGGCTTTCTTGTCCTGGACTGCGGCAAGCACCTGAACGAGCGAACGCGGAACGGCTGCCAGAACGCCGACGAAGTTGCTGATCGGGGCGTTGAGAGAGCCGAGCATCTTGGCCAGCAGGACTTCTCGGCTCGGAAGATCGGCCAGAGCCTGGATATCGGCAGCGCTCAGGACCTTGCCTTCGAGAGAGCCGCCCTTGAGTTCGAACTTGGCGTTCGCCTTGGCGAAGTCGCTCAGAATCTTGGCCGGGGCGACAGGGTCGAGCCCGGCAATGGCGATGGCGGTCGGCCCCTCGAGATGGGGCTCCAGGCATGCGGCGCCAGTACCCTTGGCGGCCAGGCGCAGCAGGGTGTTCTTGACAACCCTGTACTCGACTCCGGCGCCGTGAAGTTCGCGGCGAAGCTTGTTGACCTGCTCGACATTGAGTCCACGGTAGTCGGCAAGAAACGTCGCCTTCGACGAGGCGAGTTTCTGTGCAAGTTCCGCGACGATCTGTTCTTTGCTGTCTCTTTTCACGTCTCTTTCCTCCTTTCTTTTGAGATGGGGACACGGTCCCGGCCCCAGTCAAAGAAGGTGGAACAGACGACGATCACCGTCTTTCCCATCATCCGGCCTCGGCAGGCGGCAACGTGCCATTAAAGGCCCCGGAGGGCATGCCTGCTGTCTTTGACCTGGGCAAAACTGTGCTGCAGACTGCCCAGGGTCGACCCAGGGCAGCAAAGACTATCTCACGAGCGACTGGGCGTCGGGCACATCGACGTTGACACCGGGGCCCATGGTGCTGGACAGAGAGATCTTCTTCAGATAAACCCCTTTGGCGGTGGACGGCTTGGCCTTGATCAGGGCATCGAGAAGAGATACGAGATTCTCCTTGAGTTTCTCCCCTTCGAAGGAGACCTTGCCGACGGGGGCATGAATGATGCCGGCCTTCTCCACCCGGTATTCGACCTTGCCCGACTTGGACTCGGAAACGGCTCGTCCGACATCGAAGGTGACGGTGCCGACCTTCGGATTGGGCATTAGGCCGCGGGGTCCAAGGAGTTTGCCGATCTTGCCGACAGTACCCATCATGTCGGGGGTGGCGATGGCGGTATCGAATTCGAACCACCCGCCCTGAATCTTGGCGACGAGATCGTCGGCGCCGACATAGTCTGCGCCGGCATCCTTGGCTTCCTGAACCTTCTCCCCCTTGGCGAAGACGAGAACCCGTACGGTCTTGCCGAGTCCGTTGGGCAGAACGACGGCGCCGCGCACCATCTGATCGGCCTTGCGCGGATCGACGCCAAGACGGACGGAGACGTCGACGGCTTCGTCGAACTTTGCGTACGCAGCCTTCTTGACGAGTTCGATCGCCTCTTCGACGGAGTAGGCCCTTGTGCGGTCGACGAGGGCTCTGGCTTCCTTTTGCTTTTTCCCTTGCATATCTCAGCTCCAGCAGACGCGCGCAGACGGCGTCATTCTATTCGACAACGAGCCCCATACTGCGGGCAGTTCCTTCAACGGTACGAATCGCAGCATCGAGATCAAGACAGTTCAAGTCGGGAAGCTTGAGTTGAGCGATATCCCGGACCTGGTCCTTCGTGACCTTGCCAACCTTTGTCTTGTTCGGCACACCGGATCCCTTGGGCACCTTGGCGGCCTTCATCAGAAGAACCGCAGCCGGAGGAGTCTTGGTGATGAAGGTAAAGGAGCGGTCGGCATAGACGGTGATCACAACAGGTATGATCATCCCGTCCTCGCCCTGGGTCCTGGCGTTGAAAGCCTTGCAGAACTCCATGATGTTGACCCCATGCTGCCCGAGGGCGGGGCCGACCGGCGGCGAAGGATTCGCCTTCCCGGCAGGGATCTGCAATTTAATCATTCCGGTAATCTTCTTGGCCATGTGAATGAAGCTCCTTAAAAGTTGTTCAAGGCTCAAGGCTCAAGACCCAAGGCGGATGCCCTGCCTTGACCATTGAACCTTGAACGAATCTAGCTCGTTTTTTCGACCTGAATGAATTCCAGCTCGACAGGGGTGGTGCGGCCGAAGATACTGACCATGACCTTGAGCTTGCCCTTATCCGGCTTGACGTCTTCGACAACGCCCGTAAAGTTGAGAAACGGCCCATCGACGACCCGTACGGTCTCGCCGACCTCGAACTCGACCTTCGGTTTCGGCTTCTCGACCCCCTCCTCCATCCGCGTGGTGATCTTGGCGACCTCTTCATCAGGAATCGCCGGAGGAGACGTCGTCCCACCGACGAATCCGGTCACCTTCGGCGTATCCTTGACGATGTGCCAGGTCTCGTTATTGAGCTCCATGCGAACAAGGATATAGCCGGGGAAGAACTTACGCGTAGAGGTGCGACGTTCCCCTTTTTTCAGCTCGACCACGGTCTCGGAAGGAATCAGGACCTCTCCGATCAGATCCTCGGCGCCGAGCGCACGGACTCTCTCCTCCAGGTTGAGCTTAACCTTGTTTTCATACCCGGAGTAGGTGTGTACTCCATACCACTTCATCGCCATGGTCGGTTCCCGATGTCAGCTGAGGATGATGCGGATGATCGCAGAAAGAGCCGAATCCACAATCCACAGGAAGAAAGTGACAACCGCAACCAGAGAAAGGACGACAAGAGTCGAAGAATAGGTATCCTTTCGGGTCGGCCAGGTGACCTTCTGAAGCTCACCCTTCACATGGGCGAGAAATTCCGTCGTTTTACCTGTCACAATAATGGACTCCGGCGAGATCTTGAAGAAGAAAAATGGCAGGCCAGGAGGGATTCGAACCCCCAACACCCGGTTTTGGAGACCGGTGCTCTAACCGTTAGAGCTACTGGCCTGCAGACATCGGGCCACAGCAGAGCGTGGCCCCGCATCCCTTCGGGACACTCTTCTACTTGGTCTCGCGGTGAGAAGTGTGCTTCTTGCAGAATCTGCAGTATTTACTGAACTCCAGCTTGTCCGGAGTGCTCTTCTTGTTCTTCGTGGTCGTATAGTTGCGCTGCTTGCATTCGGTGCAAGCCAGGGTGACGATGTCCCGCATGTTCGTCTATCCTCGGCTCCCCCCTCCCCGCATCGGGGAGGGGGAGCGGATAAGGCATGTTCTTACTCGATAATGTCGCTGACGACGCCGGCGCCGACGGTGCGGCCCCCTTCGCGGA
>JARFUG010000075.1 GCA_029289095.1 Desulfuromonadales bacterium | reverse complement strand
CGGTCAGGGGCAGGGCGAACCAGAGGATCGCGGTGCTCAGGGTCGGCAACGCCCCGTGCTGCAGCGCGGCCAGGACGATGTAGAGAAGGTAGACGACGTAGTAGCCGAGAAAGAGGATCCCTTCCCAACGGGCGATGAGGTGCCCGGTGAAGAAGATCGGGAGGCAGGCGACCGTTGCCACCAGCATGACGGGGATGTCGAACTGAAGGGCGGTCGGGGAGACGGGGACACCTGCGGGAACGACAATGGCGGTCAGCCCGAGGACGGCCAGGATATTGAAGAGATTGCTGCCGATGACGTTCCCCACGACCATGTCGCGCTCGCCGCGCAGGCTCCCCACGATGCACGTGGCGACCTCGGGGAGGGATGTTCCGATGGAGACGATGGTCAGGCCGATGATGAGCTCGCTCACCCCGAAAGCCCGGGCCATGGCCACCGCCCCCTCCACCAGCCAGTGGGAACCGACGGTGAGCAGGGCAAGACCTGCGATCACCAGAAAGATCTGTTTCGCCGGCCCGCCGGTGGCGGCCGGGACCTCCGCATCCTCATCGCCGCAGGCATCCTCCTGGCGGCTCGAACGCAGCGCCCAGGCGATATAGGCGATGAGCCCGCCGAAAAAGAGAATTCCGTCCAGGCGCCCGATGCGCCCGTCGAGGGCGAGAAGATAGAAAAGAAAAGAGACGCCGATCAGGATCGGCGCCTCCTTCCAGATCACCTGCCGACAGACCGCCAGGGGGGTGATGGCCGCCGAGATGCCGAGGATGAGCAGGATGTTGCAGATGTTGGAGCCGACGACGTTCCCGACGGCGATGTCGGCCTGCCCGGCGCTCGAGGAAAATAGACTGACGGCGAGCTCAGGGGAGCTCGTCCCGAAGGCGACGACGGTGAGCCCGATCACCAGGGGGGAGATCCCGAAGAGGACGGCCAGACGCGCGGCCCCCCGCACCAGGACCTCGGCCCCGACGAGCAGGGCCGCAAGCCCGAGGGCGAACAGAGCGAAGGTGAGCAGATCCATGCGCGAGGCCCTCCCATGACACTGCAAGAGAAAGACCTCTACCCCGTCGCCCGCCGGCGCCAGCGATAAAGGTCTTCGAGTGGGAGGATACGTCCCCCCTCACCGCATGTCAAGGATGTGCCGACGTCTTCAGCAGATCCGCGGAAGCTGCTCCCCGGAGAGCATTTCGATGGAGCGGCGCCCGCCGATGAGGGTCGTCATCACGACCCGTCCGTTCCCTTCGCCGACGACTTCGCCGATGACGGCGGCTTCGGTCCCGGCCGGATGGCGGCGCATCGCCGCGAGGACGTCGGCGGCCGCTTCCGGGGCGACCACCGCCAGGAGCTTTCCCTCGTTGGCGACGAAGAGGGGGTCGAGGCCGAGGATGGCGCAGGCGCCGCGCACCGCGTCGCGCACGGGAATGGCCTTTTCCTGAAGGAGGATTTCGACCTGCGACTGGCGCGCGATCTCCTTGAGGGTGGTGGCGACCCCTCCGCGGGTCGGGTCGCGAAGAGCGTGGACGGCTTCCCCCCCGGCTGAAAGGATCGTTTCGACCAGCGAATTCAGGGGGGCGCTGTCGGTGCGGATGTCCGCCTCCAGTTCCAGCCCCTCGCGCGAGGCGAGGACCGCCATCCCGTGGTCGCCGACGGGACCGTTGATCAGGATCCGGTCGCCGGGTCGGGCTCCGCTGCCGCGAAGCTCGAAATCGTGCTCCACGACCCCGACCCCCGAGGTGTTGATGAAGATCTTGTCCCCCTTGCCCCGGGGGACGACCTTGGTGTCGCCGGTGACGATGGCGACCCCGGCGGCATCGGCCGCAGCTCGCATCGACTCGAGAACGCGCCTGAGATCGACCAGGGGGAGTCCCTCCTCCAGGATCAGCCCAACGGAGAGGGCCAGAGGGCGGGCGCCGGCCATGGCGAGGTCGTTGACAGTGCCGTTGACCGCCAGATCGCCGATGTCGCCGCCGGGAAAGAAGATCGGATCGACAACGTACGAATCGGTGGTGAAGGCGAGGCGCCCCTCGCCGCCGGGAAGAAGGGCGGCGTCGTTCTGGTCGCGCGGCCCGATGCCGGAAAGGATGGGGATGATCAGGTCGTCGAGAAGCTGGTGGCTCAGCTTGCCGCCGCTGCCGTGGCCGAGAAGGATGATGTCTGAATTCAAAAAAAGCCCTCCAATCGCTTCAAGCTTTAGGTGTGTTTAAGTTTGATAAAATCGCAAAGGCTGAAAATCCACCACCAAGACTCCAAGACACCAAGTAAAGGCTTGCTTCATAATAGTTTTTCTTGGTGTCTCCGTGTCTTGGTGGTGAAAAAAGAACTTTTGCGAAACCATCAAGTTTTAAGCACGTAAAACAACGTAAAAACCTAAAACCTGAAACCTGAAATTGTTTCATCCCCCGTACTTGTACTCCGCCGCGCACGTCCCCTCGCTCGAGACCATGCAGGCGCCGGCGGGGTTCTCGGGGGTGCAGACGGTTCGGAAAAGGGCACACTCGCTCGGGGAGATCTTTCCCTTGAGGATTTCGCCACACTGGCATCCGGCGTGTTCCCGGGGCTCCTCCACCCTCACCGGAAGCTTGCGTATGGCATCGAATTTCGAGTACTTCTCCCGGATGCACAGCCCGCTTCCGGGGATCACCCCTATCCCCCGCCAGCGGGCGTCGCACGGTTCGAAGACCTCGTAGAGGACCTGGCGCGCCCGTTCGTTCCCCTGGGGCCTGACGATGCGGCTGTACTGGATCTCTACCCGCGCCTCGCCGGCGACGACCTGCCGGGCGAGCATCTCTATCCCCTGAAGGATGTCGAGGGGCTCGAATCCCGTCACTACGCAGGGGACGCCGCAGTCCCGGGCGAGGGGCTCGTACCCCTCGGAGCCGATAACCGCCGAGACATGGGCGGGGCAGATGTAGCCGTCGACCTTCAGATCGGGATCGGCGGTAAGAGCCGCCATCGGACCGGGGATCGTCTTGTGGGAGGGAAGAACGGAGTAGTTCTCGATTCTCTCCTTTTGGGCCTGCAGGATGGAACCGGCGATGGTGGGGGTCGTCGTTTCGAAGCCGACGCCGAGAAAGACGACCTCCTTCTGTGGATTTTTGCGGGCCAGGGCGACGGCGTCGAGAGGAGAGTAGACGATGCGCACGTCGGAGCCGAGGGCCTTTTCGCGCTGCAGGCTGCTCGTGGAGCCGGGGACGCGCACCATGTCGCCGAAGGTGGCGACGATCGTGTCGGGTCGGCGGCACAGGGCCACGGCATGGTCGACGTAGTCGACAGGGGTGACGCAGACGGGGCAGCCGGGCCCCGAGATGAGGCGGATCTGCTCGGGAAGCAGGGCGCGCACGCCATGCTGGTAGATCGCCATGGTATGGGTGCCGCACACCTCCATGAGCGTCATCGTCTGGGAATATCCGGCCACCGCCTCCCGGATCTTCTCCAGGAGCCTGGTCGCCACCGCGGGGTCTCTGAACTCGGTCGTGTACGTCATTCGGGAACGACCCCCTGCGCTACGAGCTGCCGGAAGAGCGCGAGCGTTTCCCGGGCGTTTTCCTCGTCGAGCTTTTCCATGGCGAATCCGGCGTGGATGAGGACGAAGTCCCCCACCGCCACGTTCTCCACCATCATAAGGCTCGCCTCCCGCCTCACTCCGTCGATCTCACAGATCGCGATATCGTTATCGATGCTCACCACTTTCATCGGAACGCCAAGGCACATGGTCTTAACTCCTTAAATCAGTGACGCGAACGCGGAATGCGGGACGCAGAATTTCAGCCGTGTCGCGTCCCTCGTCCCGCATCCCGCGCACCACTCAGCAGCCACTCATACCAGCGCTCCATCCCCTCCCCGCTCTGGCAGGAGAGCTCGAGGATTTCGATGCCGGGGTGAACCTGGCGGGCGAACTCCCTGCATTTTTCCATATCGAAGCGCAGGTAGGGAAGCAGGTCGGTCTTGTTGATGATCATCAGGTCCGCTGCCCGGAACATGTGCGGATACTTCAGGGGCTTGTCCTCCCCTTCGGTGACCGAAAGGAGGGCGACCTTGTGGTCTTCGCCGAGATCGAAGGAAGCGGGACAGACGAGGTTCCCGACGTTCTCGATCATCAGGATGTCCACGGCATCGAGGTCGAAGGCCTCCACACCGTGGCCGACCATGTGGGCGTCGAGATGGCACCCCGCGCCGGTGTTGATCTGCCGCACCGGCGCCCCCGTGGCGGCAATGCGCTCGGCGTCGTTGGAGGTCTGCTGATCCCCTTCGAGGACGGCGAAGCGCACCTTTTCCTTCAGATCGGCAAGGGTGCGCTCGAGGAGCGTCGTCTTCCCCGACCCCGGAGAACTCACAAGGTTGAGGACGAAGATCCCCTTCTCACGAAAGAGCATGCGATTGCCGGCGGCGAAACGGTCGTTCTTCGCCAGGAGATCCTCCTCGATGCGCACGGTGCGCCCCTCGTGCCGGTGTGCATGCTCATGGGAATGATGGTGATGATGGTGGTGATGCTCTTTCCCGTCGGGGCTGGGGCAGCCGCAATCGACGCACATGTCAGTCGACCTCCATTTCGATGATGCGCAGTTCTTCTCCCTGCACCCTTTGCAGACCCAAGGCGCCGCACTGTGTGCACGCGAAGGTATGGATATCGAGAGGGATCTCGGCGCCGCACCCGTGGCAGAGCCCCCGCCCGGCGATGCGCTCGACGATGAGGCGCGCTCCCTCCAGGGTGGTTCCCCGGGTGCAGGCCTCGAAGCAGAATTCCACCGCCTCGGGGACGACTCCGGAGAGCTCTCCGATGGCGACGGTCACCGAGACGACCTCCTTCGCCCCCTGATCCCGGGCATGCCTCTCGGCAATTTCGACGATGCTGCTGGTGATCCCGAGTTCGTGCATGATTCGTTTTTGCGCCTTCTTGACCGGGCCACTGAAGAATATAACGATGTTTACCAATATGCTGGCCTGTCCGGAAAAAATCAAGCTTCAAATGAGGGACTTAGCGTATACGTCAAGCCCTTCCAGGTCTCGAACAAAGTCGTTGCGGTACTCTGCAGGGCTCTGTTAAGGTAACCCTGTTTGAAAACGGGAGTGGTCGATGGAGAAGGGACGGATATTCATCTGCGAAACGGACGAGGAATCGCGCAGGCAGATGCGCGTCCTGCTCGAATCCGGCGGTTATCTCTCCGAAGAGTTCGGCGCAGGGGGGGCTTTGCTGAAATATCTCGCAGATCATCGCGAAGAGAGTCCCGATCTGATCCTTCTCGATACGGGGGTTCCCGGAATCGGGGGATTCGAGATCGTGCGCCGCCTGCGGGAGGTGCGACCGGAAATCCCTCTCGTCATGGTGAGCGCCTTCGCCACCGTGCGCGCCGCCGTGGAGGCGATGAAACTCGGCGCGAGCGATTTTCTGCTCAAACCCATCCTCACAGAGGAACTCCTCGCACTGGTGGAGAAGATCGTCGAGCGCAACCGCCTCATGGCAGAGAACCGCTCTTTGAAAGCCGAGATCCGCCGCCGCTTCGACCCCGACCAGGTCATCTTCCGAAGCAGCGCCTTTCGCCGCGTCTTTGATTTCGCCCGCAAGGTCGCTTCGGCCGACGCCTGCGTCCTCATCCAGGGAGAGAGCGGCACAGGCAAGGAGCTCATCGCCTCCACGATCCATTACGCCAGCCCTCGCCGCGATGAGCGCTTCCTCACCATCAACTGCGCCGCGCTCACCGAAACGCTGCTGGAGAGCCAGCTCTTCGGATACCAGAAGGGCGCCTTCACCGGCGCCGTGTCGAACCATCGCGGCCTCGTCGAGGAGGCTCACAAGGGAACGCTCTTTCTCGATGAGATCGGCGACATCACCCCCGCCCTGCAGGCAAAACTCCTGCGGGTGCTTCAGGAGAAGGAGTTCATTCCCGTCGGCGCCACGAGGGCACGCCGCTCGGATGTGCGCTTTCTCGCCGCCACCAACAAGGACCTGGAGAAGGAGGTCGCCGCAGGCCGCTTTCGCGAGGATCTCTATTATCGCCTCAACGTAATTTCGCTTCATCTGCCCGCGCTGCGTGAGCGCAAGGAGGATATCGCTCCGCTAGCCGAATTTTTCCTTGCCAAGTACTCCCCCCGGCGCGAACAGGCAATCACCCCCGAAGCTCTTTCTCTGCTTCAGCGCTACGACTGGCCGGGAAATGTGCGAGAGCTTGAGAACGTCATCGAAATGGCGGTCATCCTCTCAGACGGCCTGAACCTTTCCCCGGATCACCTTCCCGTCAAGGTCGCCGAGAAAAAAGAGCAGACCACCTTCTCCCCGCCGGAGAGGCCGATGTCGATGGCGGACGTGGAGCGCCTCCATATCGAGCAGATCTATCGCCAGACCGGGTACCACAAGGTGCGCACCGCAGAGATCCTGCAGGTCTCCCGCAAGACCCTCAGCCGCAAACTGCAGTCCTTCGGCATCGACAAGAGTGGGTGATCCGATGCCGATGAGCACTCTTCATGACCGGGAAGGGGTCGAACGTCCCTGGCGCCCCATGAGCCGCGCGGAGATCGAGGCTCTCGTGCGCTCTCTGAGCACCGCCTTCGAAGTCATCGGTGTGCGTGAACGGCGCGGACGCCTGACCCTGGAGCGCATCGACGACCCGGCCGAACTGCGCCTCGATTTTCCCCCGCATGTCCACTCCCCGAAGAAATACCTCTTTCCGAACTGGGAACGGCTCTTTCGCTTTCGCACGGCAGGAGGCGTCCTGCTGGAGCCGGATACGGCGGCCGTGCCCCGGGTCATCTTCGGGATGCATCCCTGCGACCTTCACGCGGTGCGCATCCTCGACCACTGTCTTTACGAGGGAGAGGCCGACAGCGCCTACCGCGCCAAACGCCAGGCCACCGTTCTCGTAGGGACGGACTGCACCCCCGATGCCCACTGTTTCTGCTCCAGTCTCGGGACCGATCGCGTCGAGGGCGGTTTCGATCTTTTCCTGCACAGGCTCGGCGGCGGATACCTGGTGCAGGTCGGCAGCGATCGCGGCGAGGCGCTTCTGCGCCGCCATGCGCCGGCCGCTGCCGACCGTCCCGGCGACCCTCCCATCCCCCTTCAGGCCAAGGAGTGCACCAGCCGGCTGCGTTTCCGCTCCGAATCCCTGTCCCCTCTGCTGGAAGACGCCTACGACCACCCCGTCTGGAAGTCGGTTGGGGAACGCTGCCTCGGATGCGGCGCCTGCACGCTGCTGTGCCCGACCTGCTACTGCTTCAACGTGCGCGACCGTCTCGATCTCGATCTGGCCGGCGGAGAGCGCGTGCGCACCTGGGACAGTTGCCAGTTCGACCGTTTCACCCGAATCTCCGAAGGCGCCGACGGGCGCGCCGATCAGGGAGACCGGCAGAGACACCGCTTCTTTCGCAAGTACAGATACCTTTGGGAAAAACATCGGCGCACCGCCTGTGTCGGGTGTGGAAGGTGCAGCCGCGAATGCCTGAGCAGCATCGAGCCGGTGGCCGTGCTCAACGAACTTTTCGAAGAGCGCAGCACCCCTCCGCCCGCTCCCGATCTTCTGCCGGGAGCCGAATATCGTCCCCAACCGGCACAGATCCTTTCGGTGGAGGACCTGACCCCCACCGAGAAACTCTTTCGGCTGCGCCTTCCCACCCCCCCGGTCTTCACCCCCGGGGCGTTCCTCGCCGTTTCGGTCTTCGGGCTCGGGGAGGCGCCCTTCTCCATCGCCTCCCCCCCGAACGCGGGGGCGGAGATCGAACTCGTCATACGCGCGGCCGGACCGCTCACCCGGGCGCTGCACCGCCTCGAGGCGGGAGAGAGCGTCGGCGTGCGCGGCCCCTTCGGCGCCGGCTTCCCCCTGGAGAGCTTCACGGGGCGCGACGTCCTCCTGGTGGCCGGAGGTCTCGGGATGATCACCCTGCGCTCGCTCCTGCTCTCCATTCTGGCCAGGCGCAGCGATTTCGGGCGGGTCCACCTCCTCTACGGCGCCCGCGACGTTCCCCATTTTCTCTTTCGGAACGACCTGCTCGAATGGCACCGAAGTGGTATCATCGACTGCCGCTTTGCCGTCGAAGCCCCCCGCAACGAATGGGGACTGCCCGGCGCAGAGGTCACCCATCTGTTCAGGGAACTCGACGTCGTCGCCTCACGCACCACTGCCGCCGTCTCCGGTCCCCCACAGATGTACCGCTTCGTCAACCCGCTCCTGCTTCGCCTCGGCTTTGACGAAGACCACCTCTTCCTCAACCTTGAGCGTCGCATGAAATGCGGCCTTGGCAAGTGCGGGAAATGCCGCATCAACGACATCTGCGTGTGCGAATGCGGTCCCATTTTCCCCTACCACCGTGTCCGCCATCTTCGGGAGGCCATCGAGCGATGAAGCCTCGCATCGGCTTTTTCGATTTCACAGGGTGCGAGGGGTGTCAGCTTTCGGTCCTGAATCTTGAAGAGGAGTTCCTCGAACTTCTCGATCTGGTGGAGATTGCAGAGTTTCGGGAAGTAATGTCGGGTCAGACCGACAGCCTCGACATCGCCTTCGTCGAGGGGAGCATCTGCCGTCCCGAGGAGGAGGAGCGCCTGCGCGCCATCCGGGCGAAGACGCGCACTCTCGTGGCGCTGGGAGCCTGCGCCGATACGGCCGGCGTGAACGCCCTGGTGCGCTTTCGCGATGCGCATCAGGTGCGCCGCCACATCTACGGCGATGACCATCCCCACCTGGCAACCGATCTTCCCCGTCCCCTGAGCGAAGTCGTCCGGGTCGACTGCCGCATTCCGGGGTGCCCCATCGACGGGCGCGAATTCCTCGACGTCCTGCAGGCGCTGCTGATGGGCAGGCCTCCCGAACTCCCCTCCTATGCCGTCTGCGTCGAGTGCAAACTGGCCGAACTCCCCTGCACCTTCGACAGGGGGGATATCTGCCTCGGTCCGGTCACGAGGGCAGGCTGTGCCGCCGTATGCATCGCCGGAGGAGACCGGTGCAGGGGATGCCGCGGCCTCATCGACACCCCGCGGCAGGCCCCCTACTGGCGCATTCTGGAGGAGGCGGGGCTCACGGAAGAGGAGATCCTGAAGGAATTCCGCACCTTCAACATCGCCGGAAAGGGGGGCCGATGAAGATCGAAGTGCGCCACCTGTCGCGCATCGAGGGGCACGCCCATCTCGTCGTCGACGCCGAGCACGGCGAGGTGCGCGAGTGCCGCCTCGAGATCGTCGAGACGCCAAGGCTCTTCGAAGGGATCCTGAAAGGGCTGCACTGCACCGATGTGGCTTCCGTCGTCGCCCGCATCTGCGGGGTCTGTTCCCACTCCCATTCTCTTGCCTCTCTGGCGGCCACCGAAAAAGCGCTGGGGATCGAGACCTCGGAGCAGACCCGCAACCTGCGCCGTCTTCTGGCCTACGGCGAGATCGTGCAGAGTCACCTGCTGCAGCTCTATTTCATGGCCGTCCCCGATTACCTGGGTGCGCCGAGCCTCTTTCCCCTGGCCGCCGCGCGCCGGGACCTGCTGCTGCGCGCCCTGAGGCTGAAGAAACTCGGCAACGATCTCTGCCAGGTCGTCGGCGGGCGCGCGGTTCACCCGGTCTCATTGTGCATCGGCGGCTTCTCCTCTCTTCCAGAGGCGTCCCCGTTGCAGGACCTTCGCCGCCGCTTTGTGGCGGCGCTGCCCGACTTCGAGGCGACGGTCGAACTCTTCGCGCGCCTGGAAATCCCCGCCTTCGAACGGGAGACCGAATACCTCTGCCTGCAGGAAAAAGGATATCCCCTCTTCGGCGAGACTCTCGTCTCCACCGCAGGCGTGCACGCATCGGTGGCAGAGTACCGCTCGGTTCTCAGCGAGTATGTCGTTCCCCACTCCACGGCCAAATTCGCCCGGACAAAGGGCAAAAGCCATATGGTCGGAGCGCTCGCCCGGACCCGGAACGCCTTCGCGGCGCTCTCCCCCATGGCCCGCACGGTCGCCTCCGCCCTCGGGTTCACCCCGTGCACGACCAACCCTTTCCACAACCTCCAGGCGCGGCTCATCGAAGTCGTTCACTGTGTTGAGGAATCGATCCGCCTCATCGACCGTATTCTCGCCGATGGACTGCGCCCCGAGAAGGTTCAGCCCCCGCAGGGGGGAGGATGCGCGAGCGCCGCCGTCGAAGCTCCCCGGGGGACCCTCTTTCACTCCTACGTCTATGACGATCGGGGGCGCCTGGAGCAGGCGGACTGCCTCATCCCCACCGCCCAGAATCTGGCGAACATCGAAGCCGACCTGCGCGCCTTCGCCCCCACCCTTTTTCCTCTCGGCAGGGAGGAGTTCACCCGCCGCCTCGAGATGCTGGTGCGCGCCTACGACCCCTGCATCAGTTGCTCGACGCACCTGCTGCGCGTCTCTTTCGTCTGATCTTATGAACTCTGAATTCAATTCAAAATTCAAAATTCAAAATTTAAAATTCCGATCCCCACCGGACGCAAGGACGGTGGTGATCGGAGTAGGCAATCTCCTCATGGGGGACGACGGGGCGGGGATCGCAGCGGCGCAGGAGCTTGGCGGGCGCAGACTCCCCCGTGGAGTGGAGGTCGTCGATGGCGGCACCGGGGGAATCACCCTGCTGCACCTGATGGAAGGGGCCGACAAAGTGATTCTGATCGATGCGGTCCTGATGGGGAAATCGCCCGGAAGCATCGAGCGTTTCGGATCCGAAGCGCTGGAAGAAGAAGGGGGAACCCCTCTCAGCCTGCACCAGGGGGGACTCCCCCAGGTCTTCGCCCTGGGGCGTGAGCTCGGACTCCTCCCAGGCGAAATCGTCCTGTACGGCATCGAACCGGATTCGGTTGTAGAGCGCCTCGGCCTCTCCCACCGAGTCGAGGCGGCCCTGCCGGTTCTTGTCGAGCGCCTCCTGGAAGAACTCCGCACACCTCCCTGACCCCTCCATTCTTTGCGTCGGGAAAGTTCCTCCCTGAAACCGGGCGCAAGACGGCGCCTTTCATGCAAATTCGGGAATAGAGCACTCCCTTTTGGAGTGCCCCTATTCCTGGAGGTGCCTTCCGATGCGAACCGCACTCGTTGTCGACGACGAACCGCTGATCCGCCGTCAGGTTGCCGAAACCCTCGTCACCTACGGCTTTGAACAGATCCTCGAAGCCGAGAACGGCCGCCAGGCGGTCGATCTCGCCCTGATCCGAAAACCGCTTGTCATCGTCATGGACGTCACCATGCCTGTCCTCGACGGCATCAGTGCTGCCGAAAAAATAGGCAAGGAAGCACCGACACCCATCGTCCTGCTGACGGGAACCACCGACGCCCGGACGGTGGAGAGAGCGCGCCTCGCCGGGGTGATGAGCTATGTCGTCAAGCCATTTCGTGAAGAGCAGCTCTTCCCGGCCGTCGACCTCGCCATTCACCACTTCATGCAGGTCTCCACACTGCGTGATGAAGTGCATCAGCTCAAGGAGGCGATCGAGGTCCGCAAGATCATCGAAAAGGCCAAGGGCGCCCTCATCAAAAAAGGGCTCAGCGAACCCGAGGCCTACAGAAAGATGCAGAAGCTGGCCATGGACAAGCGCAAGAGCCTCAAGGAAGTGGCCGAGGCGATCCTTCTGATGGAAAGCTGAAGTTAAGGCAATTTTGAATTTGAATATGGAATCAAGGGCTTTAAGGCCTTTGATATTCCAATTCAAAATTCAAAATTCAACATTCAAAATTTGGTTTTCCGATGTCTTTCAACCTCTGCCAAATTCCCCCCTGGGCCATCGCATCGCGGCACTACCAGAAGCATCCCAAGCCTCTGGAGATCCAGGGGGTGCGAAGCGCGCACCCATTGCTCTTTCGACGCCTGGAGGCGCTCGATACGGCGCAGCAGCGCGCAGCGCTCTTCCACGACTACATGGACGTCACCTTTCAGCTCCACCAGTGGGAGCGCGAGACGTCGGCGCGGGGGCGAAAGAGCCTGAAGAAGAGCTACCTGCGTTTTTTGCGAGGATGGATGTTCGATTCCAACTCCCTGGAAGGAGCGGTCCTCAAGGGGTGGGTGGAGAGCCGACTTGGAATCGCGCCGACCTTCCACCGCGAGGCGATCGACGACATCCACTCGGAGGCGTATTTCCTCTATACCGTCGACCGGATGAAGGGGGCCGAGCGCACCAGCGCCATCCACCCCCAACTCGATCTTCTCTTCGCTTTCGTCCAGTGCGAACTCGCCCGACGCTACCCCGAACGGACGCATTTCACCCTTTACCGCGGCATTCACGATTTCGCCGAGCATCGCATCCTCGAGCAGGAAGGACGACGCTATCTGCTGCGCCTGAACAACCTCAACTCTTTTACCACGGATTTCGAACGCGCCTGGGAGTTCGGCTCCCGCGTTCTGAAGACCGACGTCCCCCTCTTCAAAATCTTCTTCCAGAGCGACATCCTTCCTTCGCCCCTGCTCAAGGGGGAGGAAGAGGTTCTGGTGATCGGGGGGGAGTACGAGGCGGAGGTGTTGATCGGAGGGTGAGAGAAGCAATTTTGACTTTGAATTCCTAATTTTGAATTGAAACCCTATGACCTCTCGCACGGATATTGAGCGGCGCGCTCTGGCGGCTTTTCTCGGCATGGCGATCGGGGATGCCCTGGGGGCGACCACGGAGTTCATGACGCCGGGGGAGATCCGGGCGAAGTTCGGGGTGCATCGCAAGATCGCCGGTGGAGGGTGGCTGCGCCTGAAGGCGGGGGAGGTGACCGACGACACGCAGATGTCGCTGTGCATCGCACGGGCGGTGCTACGCTGCGGAGGCTGGAACCTGAGGGCTGTCGCCGAGGAGTTCACAGCGTGGCTGAAGGGCAATCCCCCCGACGTCGGCGCCACCTGCCGGCGGGGAATTCGCGACTATATCCTCACCGGACGCCTCGAAGCCCCCTTCAACGAGTGGGACGCCGGAAACGGCGCCGTCATGCGCATGGCCCCCGTCGCTCTGCTCACCCTGGGCGATGAAGCGATGCTCGGGCGCTGCGCCCTCGCGCAGGCGCGCCTCACCCACAACCATCCCCTCTCAGACGCCGCCTGCCTCACCGTCGGCCGCATGGTCCAGCAGGCGATCCTGGGCGCCGACCGCTTCGCTCTTCACGCCCTTACCCGCGAGTTGACGGCCGCATACCCCACATTTCGCTTCAACACCTACTCCGGCAACGCCTCCGCCTACGTTGTCGACACCCTGCAGACGGTCTTCAACTATCTCTTCACCACGGGGGAGTTCGAAGAATGCCTCATCGGCGTCGTCAACCAGGGGGGGGACGCCGACACCACCGGCGCCGTCGCCGGGATGATCGCCGGCGCCTTCTATGGGCTCGACGCTCTGCCGCCTCGGTGGCTGAAAAGGCTCGATCCAGCCGTCCGCACCGAGATCGAGGAGACGGCCCTTCACCTCGCGGGGATGAGTCCGGCGGGAAGAGCGGCGAGCGCCGCTGAGGCTTCGGGGGAGCGCAGATTCGAAGACTCTTCGGAAGGGAGTCGGGAGGCGTAAAGGTACATGAGCCACAGCAGCAACAGCAGGGCGATCGCCGCCCCGATCCGAACCGGGATGGGGGCCTTCGGGCGCGGCGGAAAGAGGAGCGGCCCGGAATCCTTCTCCATCTCTTTTTTGCCCTTCTCCGCCCTGCCCAACTTCTTCATCGCTCCCCCTCTGCTTCTTCCAGAAGCTGCCACTCGGCATACCCCTTCTTGCGCTCGGGGACGCTGCGCCCCATCAGGACGATGCGACTGCGCAAGGGGTCGGTCTTCACCGAGATGTACGCCCGCACCAGGGCGGCGACGGTCGCTTCCTGAAAGACGATGGAGGAGCCGTCGGCAAGGCGCACCGTGGTGCGCAGGTGAAGATGCCCCTCGGGAATCTCCGCCGTGACCTCCATCACGTCCTCGTTTCTGAGCAGCATGACAACTCTCCGTTCGTTCAGGCAGGCGCCCTTCTGCTTGTTCAGGGCGCCTCGGTCGGTTAATCTTTTCTGCAGGAATACGATAACCGGAGATCGTCGAAAATGGAACTTTATCTCATGCAGCCGCAAACTGATCGGCCACATTCCTGCGGTACAGATGCGGATGATCGCAGCGCCCCGCAATCTCTTGACACAGCCGAGGCGGGTGCACCAGACTTGAAGGAGACACTGAAGGGAGGAACCCCATGCGTCTTTACATTCTCGCCCTGATTGCCGTCTTCTTCATTGGGTGCGCCCCCGCCGTCAGCCGGGAGGCGATGGAGCTGGTCGCCCCGGAGGTCACCTTCGAGGCGCTGGCACGGGATCCGGACCGCCATGTCGGCGACTACCTCCTCCTCGGGGGAGCCATCGTCTCGGCGCGCACCGACACCGAAAGGGGGACGGAGCTGGAGATCGTGCAGCACCCCCTCGACGCCCGGGGGAGGATAAGCGCCACCAACATCTCGGCAGGGCGCTTCATCGTCCAGGACAGGACCTTTCGCGATCCGGCCATCTACCATCCGGGCCGCCTCGTCACCATCGTCGGTCGGGTCGAAGGGAGCAGGGTCGGGCGCATCGGCGAGTTCGACTATCTCTACCCGGTCCTGAGCGCGCACGAAGTGCGCCTGTGGACTCCCGCGGACCAGCCCGGCACGACCCGCACCCATTTCGGCATCGGGGTCGGCATCGGGATATCTCGCTGAAGAACCTGAGCCTGAGCTGAAACCTGTGTTCATGGCAAGTACCAGATGTTGGGGCGAGCATGGATTCTGGTTTCTACTCCTCACTCTTCACAGACATACAGGAGTTTATTTGAAACAGATCGTCAGAATATCCGTATTCGTAACGGGGGGCGCCCTTTTCGGCGCCCTCCTCGGTTATCTCGGCCAATGCGCCGGCGGCACATGAGGGGCCCTCGCCAGCCCCTGGTCAGGGGCTCTTTTCGGAATTGCCGTCGGCATCGTCTTCGCTCTACTCCCCGCCGACAGCGCACAGAAGTAGCTGCGCTCGTCTTCCTTCCCCTTTCTGCGCAGCCTGCAGCAGGAAAAGCCTCCATCCCGTCCGGTGCTTGAATGAACTTTACCCGGCCGCTGCCGCTCGCCCGGCACGCAGGGTGCGTCGAACGCATGTGCGCTCAGCGTTTCGGCGCTCACGTGTGAATTCCGGTCCACCTGACGGAAAAGCTGGAATTTTCTCCCGTTTTCGGCTTAAATATCCCCTCCCCGGGAGAGATGATGCCGCCACTTTTCAGACATTTCCGAAATAACGGTTCCGATAAGAAAGAGCGCCTGTGGCGTTCCCGCCCCGCCGGACTCGGCACCTTTCTCGGAGTCTTCACACCGACGATCCTCAC
>JARFUG010000141.1 GCA_029289095.1 Desulfuromonadales bacterium | reverse complement strand
TCGTCGAGAAAGAGCGTTCCCCCCTCTGCGGCGCGGAAGAGTCCGTCGTGGCCGCGGTCGGCGCCGGTGAAGGCCCCCTTGGCGTGGCCGAAAAGTTCGCTCTCCATGAGCCCGGACGAGATGGCGCTGCAGTTGACGGCGACGAAGGGGGCGTCGCGTCGGCGGCTTCGTTCGTGAAGGGCGCGGGCGACAAGTTCCTTGCCTGTGCCCGTCTCTCCTGTGATCAGAACCGATGAGGCCGAGTCGGCAGCCTTTTCGACCAGATCCATGACATTAGCCATCGCCGCGCTGCGATAGACGATCTTGCGGGTGTCGGATCCGGCGCGTTTCAGCTCCTCTTTCAGACGGCGGTTCTCGCTCTGCAGCCTGAGGCGCTCCTGCGCCTTGCGCAACGTCAGGACGACCTCGTCCTTCTTGAAAGGCTTGGAGATGTAATCGTAGGCGCCGAGCTTCATGCACTCGATGGCGGTGTCGAGCGTTCCGTAGGCGCTCATCATAATGACGGTCGTCTGAATTCCCTCCTTGATGAGCTCTTTCAGAAACGCCGATCCGTCCATCCGGGGCATACGGATGTCGCACAAGACGGCGCCGAAGGATTCGTCGCGCAGACGCTCGAGCCCCTCCTCCCCGTCGGCCGCCTCCCGCACCCGGAACCCCTCCTTCTCGAGAACGAGGCGCAGCATGTGCCGCATGGGAGCTTCATCGTCGATCACCAGAATCGATCTGTCATTGGTCGTGCTCATGATTGTCCTAAGGCTTTTTTATCGAACACAGACAAAGGCGGATTCACACAGATGAAATCTCCTGAATAGCACTATTCTATATGTGCTGCATTTTTCTCCCCTCCTATTTTAGGAGGGGCTGGGGGTGGTAAGGTCTACTTGATCTTGATCTCTACCACCCCTCGCCCCCCTCCTGATCCAGGAGGGGGAGAAGATTCATGCGGAGCGTTTGCCTCTGCCCCTCTCGGCAGCAGAACGGTGAAGACGCTCCCCTCCTCCGGCCTGGAATCGACCTCGATGCGCCCGCCTGCTTCGGTGATGATGCTGTGACAGACCGAAAGTCCGAGCCCGCGCCCTTTTCCCGGCGCCTTGGTAGTGTAGAAGGGGTCGAAGATGTGGGCGAGGCTCTCCGGGTCGATCCCCTTTCCATTGTCGGAGACCGCAAGAAAGACGTCATCGTTCGAAACGCCTCCCGAAAGAACGACCTTCCCCCCTTGCCCGACGGCATCGCGGGAATTGAGAATGAGATTGACCAGCACCTGCAGCAGGCGATGCCGGCTGATGCGCACGGGCGGCAGCGGTGCGAGATGGCGTTCCACGGTGAGGCCGCTCAGATTTCCCTGGTGAAGAAGCATTTCGATTGCCTCACCGGCCACGGCGGCCGGATCGAGCAGATCGGCCTCCCCTTTCTTCGGCGCGGCATAGTCGAGGAGCTCGCGCACGAGACGGTCGATCCTTTCCGCTTCGGCCAGGGCGCGCCCGGCGATTTCCTCGTTCGGTCCGGGGGGCAGTTCGTCGCGCAGGATGCCGAGATATCCGATGAGGGCTCCGAGCGGATTGCCGACCTCGTGGGCCATTCCGGCGGCAAGATGACCGACGGAGGCCATTCTCTCCGCGTGCAGCAGATCGTCTCGCGTCCTGCGCAGTTGCAGAATGGTCTCCTCCAGGGTTTTGATCGTCGTCTCGGTCTCCCCGCGGCTTGTGCGCAGCGCCTCGACCATGGCATTGAAGTCCCGCGCCAGTTCAGCGACCTCTCGCGGTCCTTCCTCCGGGAGGGCGTGCGCGAGTTCTCCGGCGGCGACTTTCTGTGTCGATCGCTGCAGAATGCGCACGGGGCGGATGACCGCCCGGTTGAGCAGAACCGTTCCGAAGAAGATGAAGACGGCTCCGTAAAGGACGACATAGATCAACAGGATCCGATAGGCGCCGAGGACCCGCTGATGGACGGAGTCGAGAGAGAAGCGGAGCTGCAGGGCCACCGAACCCCTCCCCTCCAGCGGGAGAATCAACTGCACATGAGACGGCGACGTACGGCCGAAGAGGTCGGGGGAAGCATAAGCGACCCGGACGAATTTCTCGTCCATGAAGAGGGCGGAGCGGAGCGAATCCATCGCGGGAGGACCGAACTCGCCGGAGGACTGGAGGATGCCGCCGCCGCGTTCGATCATCGCCCACCCCTGCAGGGCTCCCGCGGATTTCAGAGGTCCGAGAAGGCGCTCGGCAACATCTGGCGAAGCCGAGAGCGTCGCGGCAAGAACGGCAGCAATCTCTGTGGAATTCTCAACGGCCTGGGCGAGGAGTTCCCGTTCGGTGAACTTGAGCAGCAGCACCCCTCCCAACAGCAACGCAGCCGCCACCAGAAGAGTGATCTGCAGGATGATTTCAGCTCTCAATCCAACCTGAATGCGCAATCGAACTCCGTCAGCCGCCTTCGGCGGCGTCAAACCGCTGCGCGGCGTCTGCCCTCTGCCCTCTGCCCTCTGCCCTCTGCCCTCTGCCCTCTGTCTCCCGTCTCCTGGCTCCTGCCCCCTAACTTACCTCTTCATTAATCAAATGGCAATCGTCTGTGAAGCTGCTACAATGGCGGGCAAAAATTCAGAGGGAAAGGAACTGTGCCATGCCCCGCACTCCCGTCGTCGACCAGGACATCTGTATCGGATGCGAAGTCTGTACCCATATCTGCCCCGAAGTCTTTCGCATGGAAGACGTCGAAGGGGGCGGACACGGCCACGATCACAAATCGACCGTGTACGACCCTTTCGGCGCGCCGGAAGACAAGATCGAGGAAGCCATGGACAACTGTCCCGTGGCGTGCATTTACTGGAAGGATTGACTTCGTTGACTGCGGTGACTGGTGACTGGTGACTGGT
>JARFUG010000074.1 GCA_029289095.1 Desulfuromonadales bacterium | reverse complement strand
CCGCACCCCGCCTTACTTCTTTTGCTCGTCCAAAAGAAGTAAGCAAGAAAAGGACGTTTCTCCTGCGGAGGGCATCACTGTCGCGAGGTGTTGTGCTGCTGTTGAATCGCAGTGCATGTGACAGCGACTGTGCTTCGTGGCGCCTCCCCTTGTGCCGGCATTCAAATATGCCTGTCGACGGCAGTGCAGGCTTGGGCGGCGGTGCATTGGCTTGTTGTCGGTAAAATCTGAAAGCCAAATCTGAAAACCAAACCGTTCGGATGGCCGTCCGGCTCATTTCTTTCAATAACCCCTCTACCCCTCACCCGAACTTCTCCACCATCTCCCGCGCCACCGAAATCAAACCGATCCCCGTGGGACACGCGTTCTCGCACCGCCCGCAGGCGACGCAGGTGATGCGCCCCCAGCGGCGCACGTCGGCGGCGAGTTTGTGGTGGATGCGGCGGCGGGTGCGGGCGGCCTCGGCGCCGAGGGGGTTGTGGCCGCTTGCCTCACGGGCGAAGGCGTCGTACTGGCACGAGTCCCACTGGCGACTTCGCTCGAGGCGCTCGGGGTAACGGCGGTCCTGCACGTCGAAGCAGGTGCAGGTCGGGCAGACGAGGGTGCAGCCGGTGCAGGCGATGCAGCGGTCGGCGATCTCGCCCCAGAAAGTGTCCGGGATCTTTCCCGCCAGAAGGAGCTCGGATGCCCGCTGGAGGATTTGCCTGACCTCATCCTCGTCGGTTGCCGCTTCCTGCGTAGCGGAGACATCGGCCGCCTCGATCCCCCCCATCCGTTCTTCCAGAGCTTTGCCTGCCTCCGTGTGGGGGGCAAGGGCGAAGCGCTCCCCGCGCCGGAGGAACTCCAGATCGCAGAGCCCGGCGAGCTGCGCCTCTCCGGATTCGGAGAGCCCGATGAGGAGCGCCCCGTCGCGGCGGGCGAAGTAGAGGTCGTCGCGGATGCCCGAGGCGAAGAAGGCGTCGACGAAGGCGAGGGCGTCGAGGTCGGCCGGGCCGAGCCCCACAACCAATAGCGCCTTGGCTGGGGAGGGGGGCGCCTCGGGGTCCTCCCCCTCGCGTGCCGTAAAGACGGTTTCGTGCTGGGGGAAGAAGAGTTCGGAGGGGCGCCGCGCCACGGGCGTCTCCTCCAGAGAAAGCGGTCCTTCGCCGGGGCGGCCGAGGAGGCGCGTGCCGTCGGGGAGGCGCACCGGCACTCGCACATCGTACTCGTCAGAGATCTCCGTGAAAAAGTCTTCGAGGGCGCGGAGGGTGACGATCTTCACGGCGCCCTCCGGATCGATGCGGCGCAGACCTTGAACTCGGGGATCTTGGCTTCCGGGTCGAGGGCGTTCACGGTGAGGGCATTGGCGGCCCCTTCGGCGAAGTGGAACGGCATGAAGAGGAGCCCCGGCCGCACCGTCTCGGTGAGGAGTGCTCGGGCGCGCACTTCGCCCCTTCGAGTGGCGACGAGGACGTCCTGGCGCGCGGCGATGCCGAGGCGGCTGGCGTCCTCGGGGTGTAGCTCGACGAAGGGGACCGGCTCCTCGCGGTCGAGAAGATGGGTGCGCCGCGTCATGGTGCCGGTGTGCCAGTGGACAGCGGTGCGCCCCGTGGTGAGAAGGAAGGGGTAGTCCTCGTCCGTCTCCTCGGCGGGGGGGCGCCACTCGACGGGAGTGAGGCGGGCGCGACCCCGAGTGAAGGTTCCAAGGTGCAGCACCGGCGTGCCGGGGTGGGCTTCGTCGGGGCAGGGCCAGTGGAGCCCCGTATAATCGAGGCGCTCATGGGAGATTCCGCCGTAGAGGGGGGTAAGGGAGGCGATCTCCGCCATCACCTCTTCGGCTCCCCTGTAGCGCATCCCCTTATAGCCGGCCGCCTCGGCCAGTGCGCAGAGGATCTCCCCGTCGGCGCGGGCCTCCCCGGGTGGTTCGGCCGCCTTTGTCACCCGCTGCACCCGGCGCTCTGTGTTGGTGAAGGTCCCCTCCTTCTCGGCGTAGCACCCGGCGGGGAGGACGACGTCGGCGAGCTCGGTCGTGGCAGTGGGGAAGATGTCCTGCACCACCAGAAAGTCGAGATTGCCCAGAGCACGCCGCACGTGAGCCTGGTCGGGGTCGGAGAGGACGGGATTCTCCCCCAGGATGAAGAAGGCCTTCACCGATCCGTCGGCCGCGGCGTTCATCGCCTCCGTGGAGGTGAGCCCTTTCGTCTTGGGGAGCTCCACGCCCCAGGCGGCGGCGAATTTTTCCCGAGCCGCCTGGTCGGCGACGCTCTGATAGCCGGTGAGGACGTTGGGCAGAGCCCCCATGTCGCACGCCCCCTGCACGTTGTTCTGCCCCCGCAGCGGATTGACGCCCGCGCCGGGGCGCCCGACCTGTCCGGTGAGAAGAGCAAGAGAGGCCAGAGCCCGCACGTTGTCGACCCCGCGGGTGTGCTGGGTGATCCCCATGGCATAGACGATCATGGCGTTTTTCGCCCCGGCGAAGAGGCGGGCGGCTGCCTCGATCTCGGAGGCAGGGACGCCGGTGACGGCGGCGGCGCGCTCGGGGGTCCAGTCGGCGAGCGCCTCGCGCAGGGCCCCTTCTCCCTCGGTGCGCGCGGCGAGAAACTCTTTGTCCTCGAGCCCCTCGCGCAGGATGACGTGCATCATGGCGTTCACGAGCGCGACATCGGCGCCGTTTCGGTGGCGGATGTGGATCTCGGCGAAGCGCGCCAGGCGGATGCGACGGCTGTCAGCGACGATGAGGCGGGCGCCGCGGCGCTGCGCCTCCAGGATGCGGGCGCCGATGATGGGGTGCTGTTCGGTGGGGTTGGAGCCGGTGACGAGGATGACGTCTGCGGCGTCGATGCACGCGACGGTGTTCGTCATGGCGCCGGAGCCGAAGGCTTCGGCGAGCCCGACGACGGTGGAGGCGTGGCACAGGCGCGCGCAGTGGTCGACGTTGTTGGTGCCGAAGACGGCGCGGGCGAGCTTCATCAGCAGATAGTTCTCCTCGTTGGTCGCCTTGGCCGAGGAGAGAAACATCGCTGCATCGCACCCGTGGGTCGCCTGAACCTTCCGGATCCCCTCCACGACGGCCGCGAGGGCCTCCTCCCAGGAGGCGGGTTCGAGGCGTCCATTCCGGCGGACAAGCGGCGTGGTGAGGCGATCGGGGTGGTTCACGAAGGCGTGGGCGTTCCACCCCTTGGCGCAGAGGCTGCCGCGGTTCACGGGGTGCGCCGCCGAAGGCTCGGTCCCTACCAGGCGCCCATTGTCGTCGGTCAGCAGATAGAGGGCGCACCCGGTGCCGCAATAGGGGCAGGTCGTCAGCGTCTTTTTCACAGCGCCCCCGGGATGTCGGCGACCTCGGGGAGCCAGAAGACCGGCCCGTCGGTGCAGCAGTACAGGTGCTCGATGGCGCAGTGACCGCACTTGCCGACGCCGCAGCGCATGGTGCGCTCCAGAGAAAGGGCGATGCTCTCCGGCTTTATCCCCTTTTTCGTCAACTCCCCGATGGCGAAGCGGTACATGACCGGGGGGCCGACGATCACCGCGACCGTCCTCTCGGCATCGATCTGCAGCGGCGCGATGAGGGAGGTGACGAGCCCGACGTTCCCCTCCCAGCACTCCCCGCCCCGCGCGTCGACGGTGACGTGGCAGGCGAAGCGCGCCGAAGCCTCCCATCTTCGCACCTCCTCCCTGAAGAGGATCGCCTCGGGACTTTTCGCCCCGTAAAGGAGGGTCACCTGCCCGAAATCCCCCGGGCGGTCCTCCACGTACTGCACCAGGGAGCGCATCGGCGCCAGCCCGCACCCCCCTGAGACGAGAAGGAGATCCTTCCCCGCCATCGCCCCAAGATCGAAGGGGCGGCCGAAGGGGCCGCGAATGCCGATTTCGTCTCCGGCGCGAAGCTCGTGCAGGGCGCCCGTCAGCCGCCCCGCGCGGCGCACCCCGAGCTCGAAGAACCCGGAGCGGGTGGGGGAGCTCGCCACCGAGATCGGCGCCTCGGTCTGCCCGGGGATGGAGACCTGCACGAACTGTCCGGGGCGGTGGCCCAGGTCGGCGCCGCCGGAGAGCTCGATCCGAAAGAGCTTTTCGTGCGGCGTCAGGTCGGTCACATCGGCGATCCGGGCCCGGGTCGGGATGTAGAGCGATGCGGGCTTTGTGGCGCCCGCCGGGGAAGAGGTCAAAGGAGAATCTCCGAAACGAGTCAAGATTTCACCGTAACACGGGACTCTGCGGCGATTCAAGGTAGGTCCTCAGCCGGTTGCGCCAGCCGGGGAGCCATCGGGTCTCGTCGCGCTCGGCGTTTTGCACCCGGCGGGTGAGGACGAAATCGGCCGCGCGGACGAACTCCTTCATCGCATCTTCCTCGAATGACATCTCCTCCAGCACCTGCAGCAGGCCCCACCCCTCTCCCTTGTACCTTTCGTTCGGCGAGGTCCCTTCCCCTTTAAAGTTGACGTAATCGATAAGGGCATAGACGCCGGAGGGCTGACGGGCGACCCGGTAGAACTGCCTCTCGACCCGATCGCGCCGGGCTTGAGAGGGGAGGGAGTGGAGCATCTTCGGCAGCGCCCCTTCCAGTCGTTCGATGATGAAGGCGGTCTGCTGGGGGATTGTTCTTTGCAGCAGGCTGCGCAGGCTCTCCATCTCCGCGCTGCCGACTGCGGCGTAGAACTCCTTGCGGCTGGCCCAGGGGGCGGCCGCCGCAGCGGCGAGCCAATCGGGGAGCTCCGTCGTCTTTTCCAGATGGCGCAGCAGCGCCGGAAAGCTCTCGATGAAGGGGCCGTCGTACCCTGTCGGGTACCAGATGAAATGCCCGATGCCGAAAGAGGGGAAATCTTCCCCTTCGTTCCAGACAGTGAGGTTCTCGACTTTTCCCGCCCCCTCATTGCGCCAGATCCGATGGCCGATCGACAGCGCCTCGTCCTGCGTCAGTTGGATGGACGCGTATGCCGCATCTGTCGGGGTTCCCCAGGCAAAAAAGAAAATAAAAAAAATGGCCAGTCCGAGCCGCATTGCTGTCGCCCTTTCGCGTTCGCGATTCCAGTAATGAAGGCAGTATATACCAGAGAGGATTGGAGGACGGAGGCTTTTCTTGACATTCCGTTCCGGACGAGCGCCGGGGGGTAGGGGGGCTCTTTTTTTGACATCGCCTTAAGAAGAGATATCGTCTTAGCGTGAGGGGGCAGAAAGGAGAAGGCCATGAAAGGACCTGTCTTCACCTTGTTTCTCATGATGAGCCTGGCACTGGCCCCCCTCGCGCTTGCCGAGCCCCCCGTTTTCAAAACGGCGGTCCTTATACAAGATGCCCAGGGTTATGCCCAGGAAGAACCCTTCGAACAGCCCGTTCGCCTTATCGTAAGGAACCTGCAGGGGGTTGAACTCGGAGAAATCATCGATTTTCTCGTCGACCCTGAAATCGGAGTCGTCGCCTACGCGTTGGTGGATACCGGTTTTGAGCTGGAGCTCGAAGATCTTCGGCTCGTTCCGGTGCATGCCCTCTCGGTCGGGAATCAGCAGATTCTTCTAGACATGGAGCGGCAGGAACTTGTGGACGCCCCTCTTCCCGCCCAGGGACAGGAAGCTGAAGAGTATCACCGCGAACTGTCCGAGTATTACGGTGTTGCCCCCTACTGGGAAGAGGAAGAGCCGTAAGCGTCGGGCGAAAATCCAAACGCTGCATTGCCCAGCAGGGAGCCTTTTCACGAAGAGGCGCCCTGCTGTCAATAGGATTTGAGACGGAGATTGGGTTGGACTTTGAACCATGGCCAGCTTAAAAGCAGGTCGAATTTTCCATCCCGCTCCGAGCGCTCCAGGTATTTTGCAGGGTGTGGTCCGCGGCGCGTGAGATGATGAGGGGGTGGTCAAAGGGGGCAAGCCGGTAAAGGTCGGGGGGGGCTTCCCGACCGTAAATGCGCTCTGCTATGTGTAAAGCTGAAATCTGAGCGCTGATCACATCCCGGTCGAAGCGACGACGGGCAGACCCTTTTCGGCACTCCAGGCGAATGGGAGCATCGGGGAGGAGAGGGGCCGACACCGTTGCGGCCCTTCCCGGGGGCGCCGGGTGAGCGCAGATTGTGGAGGCCTGAAGATCCGCTTCTTCCATCAGAGTCAGATCGGCAAGCTGAGCCGAACCCGGCAGATTCACCACGAACTCTCTCCCTTCCAGACCCTCGCCCCCTCCGGTGCGCTTAAGGCAGACGGTCAGAAGCGCCGGTTCCGAACAGACGATCCCCACCCATTCGACGGCGCGCAGTCGGGCTTCCCCTTGGGGGGTAAAGTACGTCAGCAGAGCGCAAGGCGTGGAGCGCAGAAGCGTATCGAGTTTCCGGAGCAATCTTTCCATTCAGGACACCTCCTCAGCAGGCCGATACATTTTATCATGAAAAAATCTTATAGCAAGAAGGAATGCTCTCGTCATTTCATTCTTGACATGATCAATAAAGTTTATTACTAATGGAAAGAACAGAAAAGTACGGAGGATAAGACATATGAAACTCTCGACAAAGAGCCGCTACGGGTTGCGGGCGCTTTTCGATATGGCGTATCACGCAGGGACTCTTCCCGCGCAGATCAAGGATATCTCCCGTCGGCAGGCGATCTCTCCGCGTTATCTCGAGCAGATTTTTCAGGACCTCAAAAAGGCAGGTCTGCTCAAGAGCAAACGCGGCCCGCAAGGGGGATATCAGTTGGCTCGAAAGCCTGAAGAGATTACCGTGCGCGAGGTCGTCGAGGCAGCCGAGGGAGAGATGTCCCTCGTCGACTGTTCGAAAGAGGATGGAGGGCGCCGGATCAAATGCGAGTTCGACAACCAGTGCGTCACCCAGCGGGTCTGGAGCGAGGCATCCCGCCAGCTCAACGCCTATCTCGAATCGGTGACTCTGAAGGATCTTTGTGAGGAGGCCCGGGAGATGGGTCTCGAAAAAGAACTTGATCACCGCTTCATGTATTTCATCTGAATCCGTGAGGAGTTGGGAGTGAGGAGTGAGAAGAAAAAGCGTACGCATCACTCCTCGCCAAACAGATGAAAACCGCATTAAACCAGGCATGGCAGCAACACTTACGGATTCAGGTTTTATTTGCAGGTGGGCTCTGGGTGACAGGGAATAGCGAGCCAGCCTCAATAGCAGGAGAGAGAAGATGCCGACGATTCTCAGTGACAACCCCCTGGGTCAAGTCTTCAATACACCCCTTGTCCGCCTGAATCGACTGGCGGGCTCCGATTGCGCCGCCGTCTGGGGGAAGATGGAAGGAACCAACCCCGGCGGAAGCGTCAAGGACCGCATCGCCCTGGCGATGATCGAGCAGGCCGAAAAGGACGGCTGCATTCGCCCCGGCGACACCATGGTCGAGCCGACGAGCGGCAATACGGGCATCGGTCTCTCTCTGGTGTGCGCCGTCAAGGGGTACCGATTGATCCTGACCATGCCCGACACAATGAGCCACGAGAGGCGGCGTCTTCTTGGCGCCTACGGCGCCGAACTCTTTCTTACCCCGGGAGCCCTGGGGATGCGCGGGGCCATCGAAAAGGCAGAGGAAATCGCCCGGGAGCGCAAGTGCTTCATGCCCCAGCAGTTCAAAAATCCGGCCAACCCCCGCATTCATGAGGCGACGACCGGACCCGAGATCGTTCGGGCGCTCGACGGCAAGGTCGATGCCTTTGTTGCAGGCGTCGGCACCGGCGGCACGATCACCGGCGTCGGCCGCGTCCTGCGAAGAGAGGTCCCGTCGGCCCTCGTCGTTGCCGTCGAGCCTGCCGACTCCCCGGTACTTTCAGGGGGAGAACCCGGACCGCACAAAATCCAGGGGATCGGCGCCGGGTTCGTCCCCGACGTCCTCGATACTTCCGTGTACGAGGAGATCATCACCATCGCCAACGAAGAAGCTCTGAGCACTGCGCGGCGCCTGGCGCGAGAAGAGGGAATCTTCGCCGGAATCTCCTCCGGCGCCAACGTCTTCGCCGCCCTGAAGCTCGCCCGCCGACTCGGACCGGGCAAGAACGTGGTGACGATGATCTGCGACACCGGCGAGCGCTACCTTTCCACGGGAATATATGATTGAGGCATTCGCAGAAAGCCTTTTTCACCACCATGGCTCCAAGTGCACCAAGAAAACCTTTCTGGAATCAACGGGTTTTTCTTTGTGTCTTGGAGTCTTGGTGGTGGGTTTCGAATTTTTGCAGACCATCAATGATTGAGGATGATCGATCAAGGATCAATCAATTGGCCGGGGAATTTTCTCCGGCCTTTTTCGTCTTGAAGAGCCCGTCTCGCTGTTGTATCCTCGCTGAATGAAATCGATGAATCTGGATGAAAAATTCGAGACTTTGAAGAATCTGCTGCGCGAGATGGGCTCCGTTGTGATCGCCTTTTCCGGCGGCGTCGACTCGACCTTTCTGCTGCGCGCGGCATGCGATACGCTCGGCCCCGAAAAGGTCCTGGCGCTCACCGCCACCTCCCCGACCTATCCCCAGTTTGAGTTCAATGAAAGCCGCTCGCTGGCCGAGGCGATGGGGGTTCGGCAACTGGTGGTGGAGAGCAACGAGCTGGAGATCCCGGGGTTCTCTAAAAACGATCGCACCCGCTGCTATCACTGCAAGAAAGAGCTCTTCTCTCTTTGTCGCGACAAAGCGAAGGAGTTGGGATTTGCCGAGATCCTCGACGGCTCCAATGCTGACGATGTGCACGATTTCCGCCCCGGGCGCGATGCGGCCAGGGAACTGCAGGTGCGCTCGCCTCTGCTCGAAGCGAATCTGAACAAGGAGGAGATCCGGATCCTCAGCCGGCGTCTCGATCTTCCCACCTGGAGCAAGCAGCCCTTCGCATGTCTTTCTTCTCGCTTCCCTTACGGAACCGAGATCACTCCCGAGAGGCTCGCCCAAGTCGACCGATGTGAAAATTTCCTGCGCGAAAATGGATTTCGCAACTACCGGGTGCGCTACCATGGCGAGACAGCCCGCATCGAGGTCGCCCCTGAGGAGATTCCCCGATTCCTCGAGCCCGCCCTTCGTGAAGCCCTCGTACGGGAGTTCAAGGAGGCAGGCTTCACCTACGTCGCCCTCGATCTTCAGGGATACCGCACAGGAAGTATGAACGAAGGGCAGAAATAAAGGCTAAAGGCCAATGGCCCGAGGCTGAGCTCATCCTACCTGCCTTTCCTTTTACCTTTTGCCTTTTATCTTTTGCCTGATTCTTCGGAGGTCCCATGTACCAGCGCAGCAGTGCTTTGCCCGCCGTCTGCTTCACCGCCGGGGTGATTGGGGCCCTCTTCAACAGCCTGGCCGCCTGGGCGAGCGGCGCGTGGAACCTCACCGCCATGGCAGGGGTCGCTCTCGCTCCCAATCTGACGCCTGAATGGCTCTATCCCCGTCTCGTCTGGGGAGGGCTGTGGGCGCTCGTTTTCTGGCTTTTCGTGGCATCCCCCCGCTCCCGCAGGCAGTGGGCGCGCAAAGGGCTTCTGGTCAGTCTTCTCCCCACGGCCGTCCAGCTCTTCTACATCTTCCCCTACCACACCCCCCACGGCACGATGGGGATGGCATTGGGGACCCTCACTCCCCTTTTCGTCCTGATGTTCAACGCCGTGTGGGGCTTTTTCACCGCTCTCTTTACCCGACTTTTCTGGGGAAAGGGATGACACGGCGGCGCACGCTCCTCCTTCTTTTCTTCCTCCTCCTTTTCCTTTTTCTCGCACCTCTCGCATGCACCGCAGCCGATGATCGCTCCGTCGAAGGGGTCGTCACCCGCGTCTACGACGGCGACACCGTGGAGCTCGCCGGAGCGGGGCGCGTGCGACTGCTGGGCATCGATGCCCCCGAGTTCGAGCCCTCCGACCGCGACGACTTCTATGTGCGGCGCGGGATTTCTGAACCGACTCTTCGCCGGATCGCCTTCGAGGCGCGCGGATACGTCGTCGCCCTCGCCCAGGGAAAGACCGTTCGGCTCGTCTTCGACGCCGAGAAGCGCGACCGGTTCGGCCGCTATCTCGCCTACGTCATCCTTCCGGACGGACGCGACCTCAACCTTCTGCTCGTCGAGCAGGGGTACGCCGCCGTCTACAGGCGTTTCGACTTCGAGCGCAAGGAGCAGTACCTCGCCGCGGAAAGGGAGGCCAGACGGCAAAAGCGAGGAATGTGGGGGGAGTGATTCGCTGCGTGCTGGCTCGGGGCTGATCAAAAATGCACAGATGCAAGGCGCCCGAATTCCAGAGGCATAAGGCGTACCGAAAGGTACGTCGTTGCCGAGGGAAGAGGGCAACGCCGCAGATGGGCGTTTTTCATCAGCCTAGAAAAGAGAGACGAGCATCCGTGTGCCCATCAGCATCAGGAAGACGGCGAAGATCTTCTTTAGCTTCGCCACCGGGAGACTGTGGGCCAGACGCACGCCGAACGGGGCGGTGAAGATGCTCGCCAGGGAGATGCCGAGCAGGGCGGGGAGATGGATGAAGCCGAGGGTTTCAGACGGCAGCGCGGGGACCGCCAGACCGTTGAGGGCGTATCCGAGCGCCCCCGCCACGGCGATGGGGAAGCCGATGGCGGCCGAGGTGCCGACGGCGTGGTGCATCGGCACGTTGCACCAGGTGAGAAATGGGACCGAGAGACTGCCGCCCCCGATCCCCACCAGGCTCGAGACGCCGCCGATGACGTTTCCGGCGCCGAACATCCCGCCGGCGCCAGGCAGTGTGCGCGAAGGGGTCGGGCGGATGTTGAGCAGCATCTGCACGGCGACGTAATAGAGGAAACAGACGAAGAAAACCCTCAAGAAGGGGGAGGAGAGCTGCGCCGCCACCCAGGCGCCGAAAAAGGTGCCGGTGAGGATTCCGACCGAGATCGTCCGGACCACCGGCCAGTTGACGGCGCCCCGCGCGTGGTGCGCCCGGAAGCTGGAGACGGAGGTGAAGACGATGCTTGCCAGGGAGGTGCCCAGGGCCAGATGGAGGATATAGGCATCCGGTAGCTGCTGGGCGGTGAAGACGAAGGTGAGAAGCGGAACGATGACGAGTCCGCCGCCGATGCCGAGGAGCCCCGCCAGAACCCCCGCAAAGGCGCCCGTTGCGATATAGAGGAGCCAGAACGTCACAGATCGACCTCCAGAGGGGGTTCGGAAAGCGCCGCGATCTGCTCGCGAAGCGCAAGGATGTGCTCCCCCCAGAAGCGGGGGGTGTTGAACCATGGGAAGTGATGCGGAAAGGTCGGATCCCCCCACCGCCTGGCGAGCCAGGCGCTGAAGTGCAGGATCCGCAATGTGCGAAGGGCCTCGATCAGGCGCAGTTGGCGCAGATCGAAGTCGAAGAACTCCCCGTAACCCTCCAGAACCTCCGAGAGAAGAAACGTCTGGCGAGGGCGATCGCCCGAGAGCATCATCCAGATGTCCTGCACCGCCGGCGCCATGCGAGCATCGTCTAGATCGACCAGGTTCGGCGCCGCGCCGCGCCACAGGATGTTCCCCGTGTGAAAGTCCCCGTGCACCCGGATGTTGCGCACCCCCCCTCCCATGATCTCGTCTATCGCCTGGAGCGCGTCTTTGGTCAGCGCATCGTAGTTGGCCCTGTATTCCGGAAGGATGAAGCGTTCGCTGATCAGCGCAACGCTCTCGTACCCGAAGCTGCGGCTGTCGAGAGTGGGGCGATGAAGAAAGGGGCGGGTGGCGCCGAGGGCATGGATGCGCCCCAGCAGGCGTCCGAGAACGAGCAGGTGCTCAGGGCTGTCGAGATCAGGGGCATGGCCCCCTCTGCGCGGATAGAGGGCGAAGCGGAATCCCCGGTAGTGATGGAGACTCGCCCCCTCCTCATCGACCAGAGGGGCGACGACGGGGAGTTCGTGCTCAGCCAGTTCGAGGCTGAAACGGTGCTCCTCGAGAATCTGCTCGTCGCTCCAGCGTTCCGGGCGATAGAACTTGGCGATGAGCGGCTCGTTCTCCTCGATGCCGACCTGGTAGACCCGGTTTTCGTAGCTGTTGAGTGTGAGGGTGCGGCAGTCGCAGACGTAGCCCCGGCTCTCCACCGCATCGATGATGAAGCTCGGGGTGAGGGCCTGAAAAGGATGTTCGGTACCGGTCGTCATATTTGCCTTTAACGGATTCACCCAAAGCAAAATCATGGAACGCGGATCAAATCTGAAAGGGCGGGATAAAATCTGATTGTCGGTTTTTGATTTAAATCCGCGTAAATCCGCGCGCATCAGATTTGATCTGCGTCCAATCAGGATTTTGGATTTCAATCAGGAAGGACACTAGCGCAAAAAGGCCTCCGGGACAACGGATTATTTTCGCGCACGCCAACGACAAAAGCCGGTTCCGGGGGAGGCGCCCCGAACCGGCTTTTGCACTGTTCAGCCAAGGAGTATGAAGGAGGTTCTCCGGCCCGCCTGCCACAACAGGCCTTCGATGGTTGATACTGTACCCGGACGCGTCACGGTTTTCCACGTGTCAACGCGTAAATTTTCGTCCTTCTATCCCCCTTCTTCCCATGCGTATTCGCACAGTCCGGCTCGCCGAGCCCTCCAGCCCTCTTGCCGGGGGAAATTTCAAAGGTAAAATGCAGCCATATCCAGATGAACAGGGATTCATCTTTTTGACGAGGATTCTCTCCCGATGCCCCCGAAGAAGGAGGATGTCTATCGCATCGGAATTTCCGGATCATACGGCGGGCTGAACCTGGGCGACGAAGCGATTCTCGAGGGAATCGTAAACCGGATTCGGACGTCGGTGAAGGCGGAAATCACCGTCTTTTCGCGAAATCCCGACGACACGCTGCAGCGGCACGCCGTCGATCGTGCACTGGCGGTGCGGAGTCTTTCGCGCGAAGAGATCATTCCAGAGATCCGCCGCCTCGACCTGATGGTGCTCGGCGGTGGGGGGATCCTCTTCGATGCAGAAGCGCGCATCTATCTTCGGGAGGTCTTTCTCGCGCAGGAGTACAAGGTCCCCGTGATGCTCTACGCCGTCGGCGCCGGCCCTCTCAAAGACCCCCAGGCGCAGGATCTGGTCGCCAGGGCGCTCCAGGATGCAGACGCTGTTACGGTGCGCGACCGGGCCTCCCACAAGATCCTCGAAGAGATCGGGGTGCACAGGGAGATCGTGGTGACCGCCGATCCCGCTTTGCTGCTCGAGCCCGAAGCGCTACCGGATGGAACTCTGGAGCGCGAGGATCTTGAAGGGCAGAGGCTGATCGGCATGTCGGTCCGTGAACCGGGATCGGCGGCGCCCGATCTGAGTGAAGAGAGATATCACGAACTTCTGGCGAATGCCGCCGATTTCATGGTCGACCGCTTCGGAGCCGATATCGTTCTTGTCCCCATGGAGCGTCAGGTTCTCGACATGCAGCACTGCCACGCCGTTGTCTCGAAGATGCTCAGGGCGCCCCGCGCCCGGGTTCTCAGGGGGCATTACACGTCGGGGCAGATGCTCTCGCTGGTGTCGCGTTTCGATCTGGTCGTCGGCATGCGTTTGCATTTTCTCATCTTTGCCGCGCTCTCCGCAGTTCCTTTCGTGGCGCTCCCCTACGCCTCCAAGGTGCGGGGATTTCTCGACGAGTTCAAGCTTGAGGCGCCCCCCCTCAAGCTCGTCAATGCGGGGCGGCTTCTCGCCCACATCGACCAGTGCTGGGACCAGAGGCGCTCCCTGCAGAACAGGATCAAACGCGCCCTTCCCGATCTGCGCAAAAAGGCCATGCAGAGCAACGAGATCCTCGTCTCCCTGTTGACGGGAGGGCGATCGGGATCGGGAGAGTAAGGAAGACCTTCAGAATCAGGAGTCGAAATGAAATGCCCCCATTGACCCGCCCATTGCTGGAGAAGCAAATCGAGCTCCTTCCACGGAAGGCGACCTTGGCAGCCGAAACCGACGTGCTGGTGGTCGGGGGAGGGCCGGCCGGATTCGGTGCGGCCCTCGGCGCCGCGAACGCCGGCGCCGAGGCCATTCTTGTCGAGCGCTACGGCTTTTTCGGAGGAAACGCCACCGCGGCGCTCGTTACCATTCTGATGTCGTATCACAGCGAGAATCACCGCGCCGAGTCGACGGGTGAAAACACCCTTCTGCCCACCGATCACGGCCGGGGCGAGCCGATCGCCGCTGGCGTCCTTTCACATTTCGTCCAGCGGCTGGTCAAAGCGGGCGGGGCCATCGCCCCCTCTTTGCGCACCGGCTACACCGTCCCCTTTGATCCCGAGGTCTTCAAATACGTGATGATGGAGATGCTCGATGAGGCCGGGGTGAAATTTCTCCTTCACTCGATGGCGAGCGGCGTTCTCGGGGAGTCTGCTCCCGAGGGAGTGATCTTCGAGACCAAGTCGGGTCCCCTGGTCATCAAGGCGCGCTGCATCGTCGACTGCACAGGAGACGGCGACATCGCCGCCCAGGCCGGCGCTCCTTTCCGACTCGGGAGGGCGGACGGGCGTGTGCAGCCTGTGACCCTGATGTTTCGGATGGGGGAATTCGAGAAGGCGGCTTTTGCCGCCTACGTGAAGGAACACCCCGATCAATGGCGGGGCGTTCATGGACTGTGGGATCTCATCTGCAGGGCTACCGAGGCCGGCGAACTCGATCTTCCCCGGGAGGATCTCCTCTTCTTCGCAACCCCCCATCCGAGGGAGATCAGCGTCAACAGCAGCCGCGTCGTCAAGGTGCGCGGCACGGACGTCTGGGATCTGACGGATGCGGAGTTTCACAGCCGCAGACAGGTGCGCCAGATCGAGACGTTTCTCAGGCGCTACGTCCCCGGATTCGAGAATTCGTACCTCATTCAGAGCGGTGTGCAGGTCGGCGTGCGTGAAACGCGCCGCATCGCGGGAGGGTATGAACTGACGGCCGAGGACGTTCTGGAGGCGCGCAAATTCGACGACGTCATCGCCCGTTGCGCCTACCCCATGGACATTCACAACCCCACGGGGAAAGGGACGGTGCTGCAGCACCTCCCGAGGGGAGAGGCCTTCGATATCCCCCTGCGCTGTCTTATACCGCAGGATGTCGAGCATCTTCTGGTCGCCGGACGCTGTATTTCCGGCACCCACGAGGCCATGGCCTCTTACCGCATCATGCCGACCGCCATCGGAACCGGGCAGGCCGCCGGGGTCTGCGCTGCGCTGGCGGCCCGGCACAAGATCTCACCGCGCAGAATCGAGGCGAAAGACGTCCAGAGAGAGTTGCTCCGTCAGGGGGCGAATCTGAGGGGGATCAGGGTTTAGAATTCAGGAGCCAGGAGCAAGAAGCAAGAAGACAGAGGACAGAGGACAGAGGACAGAGGACAGAAGGCGGAAGGTGGAAGGTGGAAGGCGGAAGGCGGAAGGCGGAAGGCGGAAGGCGGAAGGTGAAAGTCACGGGAGTCGGGAGGAGGAGGTTATGGCGGAAAAGACGATTGCTGGCCTGCCGGGAAAGGGAATCTCTCTGTGGTTGGACACGACGGTCCAGACGGACTTCTCCCCACTGGATGGCGACATCCGTACCGAAATCGCCGTCCTTGGGGGAGGGATCGTCGGAATCCTCACCGC